>NZ_JBIUCH010000002.1:0-8343 GCF_044548625.1 Micromonospora sp. NPDC051925
CCCACTGCTCATCGGTGAGATCGCTCGGGTACGCCGCTCGTTCGCCCACGACCATCACAACGCCGACGAACCTCACCGGTTACGACACAGGCTCACCTTTTACGCCATTCACCGACGACCCGCTGGCGAGGGCCCGGCCCTCAGACCGTCTACAAACCCACACTGGACGAACGCTCTCGAATCACCCACTCAGTGCTCGCGCGACCTCGGCCTCGGTGTAGGGGGCGGCCGTCCTGGAAGGGACTGCGGAGTCTTGTCTGGATCAGTGCGGAGGCGTGGTGCTCTGCCTGGTCGGTCGGGTTGTCGGTCATGGCGCCTCTCCCACCTCCAACTGCAGTTGGCTGAATCGCGGACTGTGGTTGGCGCCCTGCTGGGTGGTCGCCCGCTGGGAGCGGCTGCAGCACGGTGGGGAAGCGTCAGTCCGCGAAGAGGTCGCTGGCGGGGGCATGGTGCGCGATCTCCCCGTCGAAGGCGTACCGGACGGTGATCCGCCAGCCGTCCGGATGGTCCGGGGCGGACTGGTGCCCGCCGAGGTGCACCCGGACCTCCTGCCCCGCCACCGAGACCTCGAAGGCCAGGTGATCGGCGCGGAGCCGTACCGCCTGGTAGCCGTACCGGCGGCGGATCGCGACCGCCGCCGCAGCAGCGGTCCAGACGGTCGCCGGCACGGTGACCCCGTCGCCGCCCAGGCAGCTGAGGTCGAACCGGCCCTGACCGGTGTGGCCCACCCCGATCAGGACGTCCGCCCCGGCCCCCCGGGTGGGTTGGCACAGGGTCCGGGCCAGGCCGGCCCAGTGCCGAGCCGGTACGTCGACCGCATTGACGACGAGGTGGTCGGAGGCGCCGCTCTGGAGCTTGACGAAGCGGATGTTCATCGCGTCCTACCTGTTCGGGAGAGGCGGGCGTCCTGCGGGATTGCCTGCGTCGGAGCCGCCGCCGGCCCGGCCGCGCCTCGACGGGCCCGGCGTTCGGTCCCGACCACGGTGGCCAGCGCGACCGCCGCCACCGCCAGGAGCACGGCGGGGAGCCCATACCGGTCGGTGAGCGCCCCCACGACGATCACGGTGACGGTCATCCCCGAGAACGCGACCCCGTAGAAGAGGACCATCACGGCGGGCAGGTCGGCCTGGTCGGTGCGGGCCAGCACCACCCCGAAGGAGATCAGGTACACGATCTCGAAGACCATCGTGTAGACGAAGTAGCTGGCGAAGGCCGGCACCGTCCAGTGCGTGGCGAACGGCACCAGCATCAGTCCGGCGGTCAGCGCGAAGAGCAGTCGAACCGGAGGTCGCCAGCGTCCCGGCAGGCCGGCCATCACCAGGACCATCCCGGCGACGATTCCGGAGACGCTCACCGCCTCCAGCCAGGACGCGCCGCTGGCCGGCGTACCGAGCCAGGTCAGCGGGAGCCAGACCCGGGCGATCTGGTTCACTCCCTGGAAGAGCACCACGGTCGCGACCAGATAGCTGAACGCCTGGGTCAGTTGCGGGTCCTGCCGCAGCACCCCCAGCGAGCGACGCCACACCCCGGACGCCACGCCGGTTCCGCTGCCCGGGGCGGGCGCGGGCGGCAGCGCCTGGCAGCAGGCCGCCGAGACCGCGAAGCCCACCGAGGCGAGCACGGCCACCACGACGACCGGCACCCGGCCGATCACTATCCCGCCGATCAGGCCCCCGGCCGCCGACCCCAGGAAGTACGCGCTGTTCAGCAGCGTGTTGCCCCGCTCCACCAACTCGTCCGGGAGGTACGTCTTGATGGCCACCCCCCGGGCGGACTTCGTCGTCATCTCCAGGAAGCCCCGGGCGACGAGGAGCAGGAAGACCGGGAGGAAGGTGGGCCCGAAGGCGACCCCGATGCCTACCGACACCACCACCGAGACCAGGTCGAGCCGGACCATGAGCGCCCGGGTGGGCAGCCGGTCACAGAGTCGGGTGGCGATCGGCATCAGCACGATCAGCGGCAGGAACTGCGCGGCGAAGACCAGCCCGGCGGCCAGCGCCTCCCCGCTGCGCTGGTAGTACGCCACCGAGAGCGCGACGAGCAGCAGACCGGTGCCGATCGTGCTGACGAACATGCTGCTCCACAGCGCGACGAACGGCCGGGACCGGGCCAGCGTACGGAGGCTGTCGCGGGTTTCCACGGGTGCCGCCTTCCTCTCTCGGGCGTCGGTCACCGGATCAGCGGTACGCCGACGCTCTTCTCGAAGAGGTCCAGCAGGGCGTCCGCCTCCCGGCTCGCCTCGGCGAGGTTCGCGCCCCGCACCTGGTAACGCGCCAGGATCTCCAGCTCGGCGACCTGCGCACCCGGCGTCAACCGGTACGGGTCGAAGGCGATGACCCGGTCGTCGTACTGGTCGAACCAGTCCAGTGGGATCTCGTCGGCCAGCCGGCCGGCCCGCAACGGCATCAGCTTCCGGGTCGTCACGCACGCGGTCGCTGCCGGCAGCGGCTCCTCGACGGGTTGGCCCAGGTGGATCCGGAGCAGGCTGTCGTGGATGTTCACCCCGGTCACGTGCTGGTAGAGGCTGGGCATCACTCCGCCCATCAGCCGGGGGTTCGCCTCGACCAGCACCGGGCCGTCGGCGGTGACCATCAGCTCGATGTGGAAGATCCCCAGGTCCAGGCCGAGGGCCCGGCAGACCTCCTCGGCGTACGCGAAGCACCGGTCGGCGGTCGCGGGCGTGACGTCGGCGGGCATGAACGCGCCCATCTCCACGCACTCGTTGGCGATCGCCCGGGGTCGTCCGGAGAGCATGAACCGGTAGAAGCGTCCGTTCCCGACCCCCACCTCGGCGGAGACCAGCTCCCCGATCAGGTACTGCTCGACCAGTACGCCCCGGGTGAACTGGTCGTGCATCAGCCGGGGGAGCCGCTCGACCTCGTCGAGCACCCGGCGGGCCGCCTCCGCCACCTCGGCGGGGGTGTCGGCGCGGAACGCGAGGATGCTGTCGGCACCGCTCGGCGGCTTCACGATGACCGGCAGGCCGATCGCCCCGGCCGCCTGGACGGCCTCCTCGACGGTGGACGAGACCGCGTAGCGGGCGGAGGCGAGCCCGGCGGCCGTGAGCCGGTCCCGGGTGCGTCCCTTGTGCCGCGCGGTGACCACGGCGTCGGTGTCGGTGAACGGCAGGCCGAGTTCCCGGGCCATCAGCGCGGTGGCCTCCACGCAGAACTCGTTCTGCGTGATCACCGCGTCGATGGGCTCCTCGGCCAGCACCGCACGGACCGTCGCGGTGAGCGTCGGGACGTCGCTGGCCATCTCGATCTGGCGTCTCCGGTGCACGGCTGCCAGGACCGCTGCGGTCTCGGCGTTGTCCGGGTACATCCGGTAGTCGGTCGAGGTGATCAAGGTGACCCGGTGCCCGGCGGACAGGGCCCGCCGCATGGCGTCCATGCCCGGCACGTTCGAGTCGACGAAGAGAATGTGTGCCATCGGTCCACCCTCCGGTGGGTCAGCGCTGGTGGATGGGGAACCGGCGGGCCAGTTCCTCGACCTGGGTCCGGACCTCGGTCTCGATCTTGGCGATGTGCTCGGACTGGTTGACCAGGCCGTCGAGGACGTCGGCGACGAGCCCGGCGAGGACGTGCAGCTCCGCGTCGCGCAGCCCCCGGGTGGTCACCGCAGAGGTGCCGAATCGCAGCCCGGAGGTGACCGAGGGCTTGTGCGGGTCACCGGGGACGAGGTTCTTGTTGCAGGGGATGCCGGCGTTCTCCAGGCTGCGTTCGGCGATGTTCCCGGTGAGGCCGTGCCGGCGCAGGTCCACCATGACGATCGGGGTGTCCGTGCCGCCGGTGACGATGTCGTAGCCACGGTCGGTGAGGACCGCGCCGAGCCGGCGGGCGTTGGTGAGCACCGCCTCGGCGTACTCCCGAAAGTCCGGTCGGAGGGCTTCGCCGAAGGCGACCGCCTTCGCGGCGATGAACTCGGGGAGCGGGCCGCCCTGCACGCCGGGGAAGATCGCCGAGTCCAGTTTCCGGCCCAGCACGGGGTCGTCGGTGAGGATCAGGCCGCCCCGGGGCCCGCGCAGGTTCTTGTTGGTCGTGCTGGTCACCACGTGCGTGTGGGGGAAGGGCGACGGGTGCACCCCGGCGGCCACCAGGCCCGCGAAGTGGGCGATGTCCGCCAGCAGGTACGCCCCGATCTCGTCGCAGACGGTCCTGATCCGGGCGAAGTCGACGGCCCTCGGGTACGACGAGCCGCCGACGACCACCAGCTTCGGGCGGTGCTGTCGGGCGAGTGCGGTGAGCTGGTCGTAGTCGATCAACCCGCTCTGCGGGTCGATGCCGTAGCTGACCACGGTGAAGTACCGGCCGGAGAAGTTCGAGCGTAGGCCGTGGCTGAGGTGGCCACCCGCGTCCAGCGACATGCTGAGGACGGTGTCGCCCGGCTGGAGCAGGGCGAAGAAAACCGCCTGGTTGGCCTGGGTGCCGGAATGTGGCTGGACATTCGCGTACTGGCATTTGAACAGTTCTTTCGCCCGGTCCCGGGCGAGGTTCTCGATAACGTCGAGATTGTCCATTCCGGCATGGAACCGTTTGCCCGGATAGCCCTCGATGGTGGTGAAGGAAACGATCGACCGAAATGCTTCCCGAGTGGCCAGGCTGGCGTAGTTCTTGGGGGCGAGCAGCTCCAACTGGCGTTGCTGGCGGCTCTCCTCCCGACTGATCGCTTCCTGCACCCAGGGGTCGGACCCGGCGAGCCCGGCATTGAAGAATGCACTGGCCGGCTCGTTGAACGCGCGCGTGGGCATCGCCCCTCCATTGCGGATGAGAATGCGTTGAAGCGGATCGGTTGACCTGGGTTCCGCGAGAATTCAGCGGCGTTGCTCCCTGCAGCCGGAGTAATTCAAACAGTAGTCATGGTCGATGTCAACACTGCTCAGACTCTTCTCCTTTCGTTCACAAAAAATCTACATATGCCGATATCTTTTGAACGTTAAGCGGTGCTTTGGTCGGCCGGTGTCCACGGTGGACCGTAGTGAGCTGCCGCTTCTTCTGCAGCGGTGATCACCGAACCGGGGCGACCGATGGCAGATACCGGATCAATGTGAATTGGTGATTGCGGAACGGATCGCTGTCGGACGTCAGCCGGCGACGAGGTCCAAGGCGCGGGTGAAGTCGGCGACGAGGTCGGGGGTCTCCTCGATGCCGGTGGAGACCCGGACCAGACCCTCGCCGATGCCGGTGTCGGCGAGCTGGTCGGCGTCGACGATCCCGGCCCACATCGAGCGCGGGTGCACCACGAGAGTGCTCACACTACCCAGGCTGGCCGCCCGTTTGGCCAGCCGCAGCTCGGCCAGCAGGGCCGCCGCCGCTGGCCGGCCGCCGGCCAGGTCGAGGCTGAACACGCCGCCGTACCCGCTCATCTGCTTGGCGGCGAGGTCGTGCTGGGGGTGGCTGGCCAGCCCCGGGTAGCGGACCCGGGCGACGGCCGGGTGCTGCTCGACGGCCCGAGCCAGCGCGAGGGCGTTGTCATTGTGCCGCGCCATCCGAAGCGGCAGCGTCCGGATGCCGCGCAGCAGCAGCCAGGCGTCGATCGGGCCCAGCGTCGCGCCGGTGACGATGGAGGTCTGCCACACCCGGTCGACCAGTTCGGCGGAGCCGACCACGACCCCCGCGGACAGGTCGGAGTGGCCGCCGAGGAACTTCGTGGCGCTATGCCAGACCAGGTCCGCGCCGAACGCCGTCGGACGCTGGTTGACCGGGGTGGCGAAGGTGTTGTCCACGACGGCATACGCGCCGTGGGCGTGCGCCAGGTCGACCACGGCGGTCAGGTCGGTCAGCTCCAGCAGCGGGTTGCTCGGGGTCTCGACCAGCACCAGCCTGGTCTGCGGGCGCAGCGCCCGGGCGAACGCGTCGACGTCGGTCTGATCGACCTGGGTGCAGGTCACGCCGAAGCGGGTGAGCAGCCCGGTGGCCAGCGAGGTGGTGCCACCGTACGTGCTGCGCTGCACGATCACATGGTCCCCGGCGGTCAGCAGGGCCAGCGCGATCGTGCTGATCGCCCCCATCCCGGACGCGGTGACCAGGCCCGTCTCCGCGCCCTCCAGTTCGGCCACCACTGCGGCGACCTGGGCATGGTTGGGGTTGCCGTAGCGGGTGTAGAAGGCGGCCCCGCGTACCTGCGTGGCCATCTCGGTGAACTGCTCGTCGGTCTCGGCGCTGAAGGTGGCGCTCTGCACGATCGGGGGCGACACCGCGCCGGCCGGGCTGAGCGCGTCGTCGCCGTGGATCGCGGTCGTGCCGATGCCGGTCACGGAGGCTCCTCGTTGTCGTTCGCTGGGGGTGGTCACGGTACGACGATCACCGGTGCCGGGGCGGGCGCCGGTGCGGCCCGGTCGGTGAGCATCCGCTGGGCGTCGCGCTGACGGCGCAGCCGTTCGTCGTCGAGATCGGCGACGGCCAGGCCAGCGGGGGTGCCGGCGTCGGCGAGGGGCCGGCCGTCGGGGGCGTACACGGCGCTGTGACCGGCGAAGTGCCACCCGCCGTGCGCGCCGGCGAAGTTGGCGAACACCACATAGCTGGTGTTCTCGAGGGCTCGGGCCGGGAAGTAGACGCTGCGCCGGTGGTCGGAGTCGCCGACGACGAACGCGCCGGGCACCAGGTAGGCGTCCGCGCCGGCCAGCGCGAGGCCCCGGGCGTGCTCGGGGAAGCTGGCGTCGTAGCAGACGCCGAGGCCCAGCCGCCAGCCGCGCACCTGCACGATCGTGTCGGTGGTGCCGGCGACGAAGACCCGCTGCTCGTCGGCGTCGAGGTGGCGCTTGTGGTACGTGGCGGCGACCGCCCCGTCCGGGCCGAGCACGTGGGCGGCGATCGCCCAGCCGTCGGCCCGCCGGGCACACCCGCCGACCACGGCGCTCACCCCGTGCTCCCGGCGACCCGGCCCACGGTGCGCAGGGCCGGGTCGCCGGGGGTCACCTCGCACCGGGTCACGTCGGTGGTGAGCAGCGGGTAGTCGTACCCGCAGAGCGACAGCTCGGGGAAGACGACCAGGCGGACGCCCCGGTCGGCGGCCGAGGCGATCGCGGCGACGTGCGCGGCGGTGTTGCCGACCAGGTCGCCGCCGACCGCCTCGATCTGCGCCGCCGCGACCCGCAGCGGCTCGCGTCGCCTGTCGTCGCCTGTCGTCACATCGTCTCCAGCCATCAGCGCAACCCGAAGAAGACCACCAGCCCGGTAGTCCAGACGATCATGAACCGTTCGACGAAGAGGCCGGTCACCAGGGTCACCACCCCGGCTACCAGGTACGGGATCTTCACGTCGGCGGGCAGCTCCCGGTCGCGGAAGACCAGCAGCGGAACGTACCGGGGGCGAAGGTGGCCAGCCCCATGCCGAGGATGAGCAGCAGAATCGACACCCGGTCACCTTCCGTCCACGTCGGCGGCGGCGTCGGCCGCCCGTTCCCGGTCGACACCGGCTCACCGGGCAGCCCGCGTGGCACGACCCCGGCGGTGGCGCGTCGTCGGGCGTCGCCCCCGCGCCCGGTGCGACCGATGCGACCTCTGGCCCCACCGGGCGCGCCGGGTCTCCCGGATCCAGCGGATCGGCCAGCTTCGGCGGGAACCAGCGACGTTCGATCCGCTCGCAGACCATCCCCACGCAGGCTCCACCGAGGGCGGCCACGATCATCCCCAGGTTGTACGGCAGACCGAGGCTGAGCATGGCCAGCGCCCCGGCCGAGACGGCGGTGGTCCAGATCTTCCAGCCGGCCAGGGCGCCGGCGAGCACGACCAGGAACACCACCCTCGCCTGCGCGGGGAGCAGACGTTCGACCCTCGGACGGTGCACGGGTACCTGGGATCACCCCCGCCTGCGCGGGGAGCAGTCGAGGAGCGGGAACGGTGGGCCCCGAGGGGAGGGATCACCCCCGCCTGCGCGGGGAGCAGGCTTGGGAAGGCAGGGGGGCCGCCCGCGCCGCGGGATCACCCCCGCCTGCGCGGGGAGCAGACAGCTACTCTAGCGGCTCAAGCCACGCAGGTGGGATCACCCCCGCCTGCGCGGGGAGCAGAACCTTGAGTGACCACAGTACAATGTCATCGACGGATCACCCCCGCCTGCGCGGGGAGCAGCTGCCCACGGGTGTCACCCGGTACGAGACCCAGGGATCACCCCCGCCTGCGCGGGGAGCAGGAGACCGGCGACGAAGCCGCCACCAGGGAGATCGGATCACCCCCGCCTGCGCGGGGAGCAGCGGGGCAAGCTGCCGCTCGGATCGTCGGACACCGGATCACCCCCGCCTGCGCGGGGAGCAGTCACCGAGGTTCGCGCCGGCCTCCTTCGCCCACGGATCACCCCCGCCTGCGCGGGGAGCAGCGTACACCGGACGGGCCCCGTCCGAGACCCG
>NZ_JBIUCH010000002.1:8439-396001 GCF_044548625.1 Micromonospora sp. NPDC051925
CCGTCGGGATCACCCCCGCCTGCGCGGGGAGCAGCGTACACCGGACGGGCCCCGTCCGAGACCGTCGGGATCACCCCCGCCTGCGCGGGGAGCAGCGTACACCGGACGGGCCCCGTCCGAGACCGTCGGGATCACCCCCGCCTGCGCGGGGAGCAGCTCAGAGCATCGGGGATGCGGTTTCGACTGCTGGGATTACCCCCGCCTGCGCGGGGAGCAGATGCCCAGACCATCGGGCGCGTTGCCGAACAGGGGGATCACCCCCGCCTGCGCGGGGAGCAGGCGGGCACGGTGGCAGCCGGGGACGACCCCCGGGGATCACCCCCGCCTGCGCGGGGAGCAGACTTCCTGACCTGGGGTGCTAAAGATCAAATCCGTGGTTTTCCTTCACTTTGCTTTGCAAGATCATCTCCGTGGAGTTTCCCTGGGTCTGATTGTCGCGTTCGGGTGCTTGATGGGTGAGCGTACCGGCCGGTCGTGCTTCTGGAGCCGCGCTGCGGTGGTCGATGCCAGCGGTGGTCGATGAGTGTGGACGGAGCCGTATCGCTCGTACGTGAAGTTCGTGCATACCGGAGCACTCGTTTCTGTCGGGCCCTGTGGTCTCGAGGAGTGGGTCTGTCGTACCCCTTTGTGGTGTGGCTGATGGGGGCGGTCTCAGCGAGACGGCGCGTCTGGTCTGGGGAAGACGAACCGTGACCGCGGGCTGGTCTGGTTGCCGGTGTTCCGGTACCTGGCCGGAGTGCTGATGTTGCCGGATTGTTGTGGGATGTCTGAGTACCGGTCACTGTCCGGCGGCGGTTGCCGAGTCACTGCCGGGTGGTGTGGTGGATGCGCGTCGAGGCGAGCCGTCTGCTGGCGTTGCCGGTGGTCGCGGCTTGGGCTTGGTCGAGGAAGTGAGGCCCAGTCGAGGTGGTAATTTGCCGTCCTCGTTGTTGCCGGTGCCGAGAAGGGACGTTCGCGTGACTGAGGACCACTCCGGGGCTGATTCTGTGGCCGAGGTGCCGAGGCGGCGTCGCGGTTGGGTCGGTCTGTTGGTGGTGTCCCTTGTGCTACTCGTGGTGGGTGGCGGTGGCGCGGCGGCGTACTGGCAGTGGGCTGATCGGGAGGATGAGGATCCTGGGGTGACGGCGTGTCGATCGGCGGGGTTTGTGGTGCGGGCTACGCAGGGTGACGTCGCGCCTGCCGATGAGGTGCAGCGGGTGGGTGAGCTGTTTCAGCGTTCCGCTCATGAGGATCTGAGGTCGGCGGGGGTGTTCGCGGTGGGCATGGTGCAGCGGGTGCAGGATCCTCGCGGTTATGAGGAGACGAACAACTTCGAGCAGGTCACCTTGGCTCGCGCTGTTCCCGGGCTCATTGCCGCCTGTGAGAACCATCAGGTCACCGTCAAGCCGTAGTGGCGGAGGCTCGACGTCGCTGCCGTGCAGAAGGTGACCCGCTCGGCGGTCTCGGCCAGTTGCCGGGCGAGGTGGTCGGAGCCGAACCGGGCCGACTCGATCGCGGTGGCGATCACCGAGGTCAGCTTCGCCACCGGCACGACCCGGCGGCCAACCAGCGGCAGCGGGTCGCTCGGCCTGAGCCGCAATCCGCCGGAGCGGGCCGTGATCCTGGCCGTGGACGCGGGCGAGACCCTTTCTGAGCGTGACTCTCGTATAGACGGGCGGTGCTACGTTGATGCCGTCCACTTGCGATGGTCTGCGGGGTGTGCATGGCTGAGACTGCTGGGCGGGTGCTGCCGGTCTACCTGGTGGCGGACGAGTCCGTCTCCATGACTCCGGTCGTGGACGAGCTGAACGCGGGACTGCGGTCGCTACACGACGCACTGCTGCGTGAGCCCCTCGCGGCGGCCAAGGTCCGCTTTTCGATCGTCGGCTTCTCCGAGGACGTGATCGTTCATTCGGCGCTGTCCGACCTGCGCAACGAGACTTCGCTGCCGCAGCTGTCGGTGCGGGCCGGGACCGCCTATGGCGTCGCGTTCAGCCTGCTGATCGATCGGATCCCGGCCGACGTGCGGGCCCTCAAGCGGGAGGGCTTCGCGGTGCATCGGCCGGCGGTGTTCTTCCTCAGCGACGGGCAACCGACCGACCCGGGCGAGTGGGAGCCGGTCTATGCCGAGTTGATCGATCGGGAGCGCACCCCGACCGCGCCGAACATCATCGCGTGTGGCATCGGTGACGCGCGTGCCGAGACGATTCTGCATGTGGCGACCCGGCCGGAGTTCGCGTTCGTGGCCACGCCGGGTGTGGAGGTGGGTTTCGCGATCGCCGAGTTCTGCACCGCCCTGACCCGCAGCGTCATCAGGTCGGGGCAGGCCGTCGGCGGTGACACGGCGGAGCTGGTCGTGGAGCGGCCGGACAGCTTCCGGATGGCCGTGGACGTGGTGTGACCTTCGACTGGGCGCCTCCGCTGATCGGGGCGACGGGCCCGGAGCTGTCGGCCCGCGCCCCGCAGACGCAGCCGTACCGACCGGACACGGTGATCGACGGCTGGGCGGCGGTCGGCTTCGAGGTGCGGGCGGCCTCGGTGCGCGGGCCCGGCCACCGGGCGTCCGGCGTACCCCGGCAGGATGATTTCGCGCTGGCCACGGCGGGCGGTTCGGTGATCGCGGTGGTGGCCGACGGGGTCTCCAACGCCCCGCTGTCCCACCTGGGCGCCACCATGGTGTGCCGGACGGTCGTCGACTATCTGCTGCGCGCCGACGCCCCGATCGACTGGCACGACCTGCTGCGCTGCGCCGGATGGGCGCTGGTGGAGTACGCCGGGCGGCAGCTGGGTGAAACCGATCCGCAGCGGGCCGAGACGCTGCTGGCCAGTACCGTGGTCATCGCCCATGTCCGGCCGGACGGCCCCGGTCGGGCCGTCGCCCAGCTGGTCCGGGTCGGGGACTCGGCCGCCTGGCGGTTACGCGACGGCAGGTGGGAGCCGCTGTTCGCCGCACTGTCCGACCCGCAGGACGAACTGCTCCCGGACGGTGTCGCCGCCCTGCCCCGGGTGCCCGCCGAGGTCGACCCGGTGGAGGTGGCGATCGCCGAGGGCGACGTGTTGGTGCTGGCCACCGACGGCTTTGCCGAGCCGCTCGGCGACGGCACCGGGGACCTCGGGCGACTGTTCCGCGACGGGCTGACCACGCCTCCTGCGATGACCCGGCTCGCCTGGATGCTCGACTTCACCGGCGGGTCGTGGGACGACGATCGCACCGTGCTGGCCGTCTGGCCGGTGTCGTCCGATCCGTCATGACCAGCCCGCTGCCGCCCGAGGTGAGCCTCTCCGCCCTCGGCCCGCGTACCCGCATCGGGGTCGGCGGTCAGGGCACGGTCTACGCCCTCGCCGAGGATCCGCGGTGGGTCTACAAGGAGTACGCGAGCCGGCTCGTCGACGACGTCGACGTCACCACGTTGAACCGCTTCGTCCGGCTCGCCGCCGAGGCCGGACCGGATGGGGACGCGCTGCTCGGTCTCGCCGCCTGGCCCACCGCGATCGTCCGCAAGGAGGGCGTGGTCCGTGGGTTCCTGATGCCACGGGTGCCCGACCGGTTCCGGGTCCGGATCCAACTGCCGCGAGGGCCGGACACCGTCCTGGCACAGGTGCAGTACCTACTGAACAGTGACGACTACCTGCTCGACCGCGGGCTGCACATCGACAAGCGGATGCGCCTCGAGCTGCTGCGGGACACCGGCGAGGCGCTGACCCTGCTGCATCGGCTCGGCGTCTGCGTCGGCGACCTGTCGCCGAACAACCTGCTCTTCAGCCTCGACGCCCGGCCACGGTGCTACTTCATCGACTGCGACGCGATGCGGCTGCACGGCGACTCGGTGCTGGCGCAGGCGGAGACCCCCGAGTGGCACGTGCCGGACGCGGACGTCGAGGAACTGGCCACGCCGGCCACCGACGCGTTCAAGTTCGGGCTGCTCGCGGTTCGCCTGTTCGCAGGTGACCAGCAGACACGTGATCCGGACGCGGCCCGGCGGCGGCTCGACCGGCAGCTGGTCGCCCTCGCCGGCAAGAGTCTCGACCCTGCTCCGGAACGCCGGCCGGCTCCGGAGCAGTGGTTGGACACGCTGGACCGGAGCATCCAACGCACGCCGCCGACGCCGCCGCCAGCGGAACCGGTTGCTCCCGTGACGGGCCAGGAGCCGCCACGCCAGGAGTCGACGCGCCAGAACGCGTCAGGTCAGCACCCCGTACGCCGGATCATCCCGAAGCCCAGGGTGGTCAGTCCTCAACCGGCCGGCCGACGCTGGGGTCCGCTCGTCGTCGCGGCGATGACCATGATCGCGGTGCTGGCCGGCCTGATCAGTGCCAACGGCGACTCGTCGGGCACGACCCCGCAGGCCCGGCAGAACCTGCCGACGGGATTCTGGTGGAACACCACCCAGCCGCCTGCCTACCCCGGGTTGTCGACGAGGATTCCGGGTCTGGTCTCGCCCACTGGCAGCTCGGGAGGGGTGCCCGGATATCCCGGCCTGCCCCTGCCGACCTATTTCGACCTCGGGAGCCGCTATCCCCGGGTCAAGCTCTGTCTCCTCGCCGACGTCAAGGTGGGACGGGGCCTGAACCGGACGTCCGCCCGGACGAAAGCCGCAGTCTCCGCCGTCCGCAGCTTCCTCTGCTCGATCAACAACGAGACACCACCCCTGGACGACCCGAGCAGGACCCAGGCCGCCCGCGTCGCCACGTTGACGGGGAAAGGCCCGTTCTACGTCGCGACGATCATCGGGATCCGCACCGCGGCCAACGGCAGCCCTCAGGTCAACGTGGTGTTCGCGCCGAGCGGTGACGGCTCGTCATCCGGTTGCTGGCGCTCCCGGCTGTCGCTCGCCAAGGACGGTGACGGATACCACGTCAGCTCGCTCTCCGCACCGGTCCGGGCCTCCTGCCCGTGACCGCTGGCACCCTTGTGCAGCAGGTCGTTGACGGCGCCAGCGGTGGACGGCGGCAGCGGACGACCCTCCTCGACCGGGAAGCCCAGCTCGGCGACCAGGCTGCGGTGACGCAGGTCGACGGTCGCCTCCACGATGTCGGAGTACAGGCCCGCCGCAGACCGGGCCCGCCGCCAGGAGACGGCACCGAGGGTCGCGCCGAGCAGCGCCGCCGGCCACCACCATGGCGTCAGCGCGAGATAGAGCACCGCCCAGCCGGCCGAGGCGACGGCCCGGTCGAGCCGGTCGCGTGCCTGCATCACGTCGGTCCGCCCGTCGGCGCTGAGCAGCAGCCACAGCCGCGGCCAGATCAGGCCCAGGCGGAGGCCGTACTGCGCGGCCACCCGGTCGTCGGCGAGCCGGATCCGGTCGGCGATCCACGTCGGACGCGCCGGCAGGTACACCGCCGGAACCACCCGGCGCTGCTCGGCCAAGCGACGTACGGCAGCGGCACGCCGGCGAGCGGTCACCGCAGCCGCGATCCGGCTCGCCGGGCCGGCCCAGGCCCCCAGCCAGATCTGGCGGGCGACCCTGCCGGCCGCCCGAGCGCCGACTGCGGCCGTCGCAGCGGTCGCGACGACGAGCAACCCGACCACCACGGCCAGGCTGGGCCGGTCCTTCAGTCGATCGAGCGCGTCGGCTGCGGCGAGCGCCGCGCCGGAAACGTCGAAGACGGAACTGCGACCCGGGAGTACGGCGAAGGCGGCCACCGCGCACCACAGCAGGGCGGGGCCGAGAGCCCGGGTCAGCCAGCGGTCGTTGATGCGCCGTCCGACCTCGCCCAGCAGCACTTCGATCATGGCTCGGACCGGTACGTCATCGGCGTCCCGGCGAGCGCACAGTGCGGCACCCGGCCCCGGTCGTCGCGGTGGGCCCGGCGCGAGCACCGGTGGCGCGGGCAGCGGTAGTCGCCGTCCAGCACCACCGGCGCGAGACCCTCCAGCTGGGCGCCCTCGGCATAGTCGGGGAACGACGGGCTGGTGCCGACGCTGCGCTCCGTCTCGATCTCGACCATCCAGCCGAGCTGCCGGCAGACCTCCACCACCGGTTTGCCGGCGGCCAGGTCGTCGAGTGTCTCGTCGAGCAGGTCGGTCCACAGCCCCGCCTCCGCACGCTCGCGCAAGGTCGGCACGGCGGCGCACAACGATGCCAGCAGATGACGTTGCTCCATGCACGACACTCCTGTCGGTTGACGCCCCGGCTGCTGTCGAATCTACTGAGTCGGTGCCATCCGCAGCGGACAACATCGATGCGGTGGACCCGCTCATCGTCGCGTACAACGACAGCGGCGACGAATCGCTGCTGGTCCGCGCCGAGGGCCTGGCGCGGGACCTGCTCGCAGCCGATCCGTCCCGGGTGGACGTGCTCGCCGCACTCTCCACCGTGTTGATGTTGCGCGGCCGGACCTCGGACCCGGCGTACCTCGACGCCGCCGTGGCCACCGCCGAGAAGGCAACGGCGCTGACCTCGCCCGACGATCCGTGGTGGCCGTACGTCAATGCCCAGCTCGCCTCGGTCGTCGGCTTTCGTTTCGAACACCGGCGCGAGGTGGCGGACCTGTCCGTGGCGAGGCGGCACGCGGACGTCGCGGTGGCCGCCGTCGGCGAGAGCGACCCCATCCGGACGGACGTGCTGATCCGCTGTGTGAACGTGTACCGGCTCAGTTTCGAAAGGTTCGGACGACTGACGGACGTCGACACCGCCGTCCGGCTCAGCCGGGAGATCCACCGGTCCACCGACCCGGACCACATGCTCACCGCCCGTCAGCTCCTGGCCCTCTGCCTGGTCATGCGCTTCGCCCGAACCGGCAGCCCCCGTGACATCGACGAGGCGATCGAGCACTGCCGCGGCGGCCTGGCCGCCATGCCTGAGCGGCACGTCGACCGGGCCGCCCTGAACGGCGTGCTGGTGATCGCGCTGGTGCAGCGCTGGGTGAGTGCCGACGGTGACGACGACGCCGACCTGCACGAGGCGGTCCAGGTCAGCCGGCGGGTCGTCGCAGACCTGCCGAACATCGGTACGGTCCGCGCGCAACTGTTGGCCACCCACGGCACCCTGCTGGTCGTGCACGGCCTCAGCAGCAACTCGTCGCTGCACCTGGACGAGGCGATCCGTAGCGCCCGGGAGGCCGTCGACTCGCCGACGGCCGGCACGCAACGGGCCGGCCACCTGATCAGCCTGGCGCACTCGCTGCTCATCCGGGCCCGGATGAGCAGCGACCCGGTCGGGGTCAGCGACGCCGTCGAGACCGGCATGGCCGCCCTGGCCGGATTCTCACCCGGTCACCCGGACCGGGCACGGGCCCTCAACGTGCTCGGCATGGCGTTGCGGACCCGCTACCTGATCGATCACGACCCGGCCGACCTCGACGCCGCAGTCGGCATGTGGCGCTCGTCGTCGGCTTCCCGGGCGGGTGCGATCGAGATCCGGATGACCGCGGCCCGCACCTGGGCGCAGACCGCCGCCGAAGCCGGCGACGCGGAGCTGGCCCTGGAGGCGTACGGCACCGCCGTGGGTCTGCTGCCACTGCTGGCGTGGCGTGGCCTGGACCGCACCGTGCAGGAGAAGCGGCTGACCGCGGTGACCGGCCTGGCCGGCGACGCGGCTGCCTGGGCCATCGCTGCCGGGCAGCCGGAACGCGCGGTGGAGCTCTTGGAGCAGGGCCGCCAGGTGCTGTGGTCACAGGCCCTACAGACCCGCAGCGACCTGTCCGAGCTGGCCGCGGTCGCGCCCGCGCTCGCCGACGAGCTCGACCGGACGCGCCGGGAACTGGACGGGGCCGAGGCCTCTCAGATCGTCGAACTGCCGGCCCACCCCGGCTGGGAGATGGGCCGTGACCTGCTGACCAGCGCGCTGGGTGGACCGCATCGCGCCGAGACCGAGGAAGCCGGTCACCGCCGCCGGTTGGCGGAGCACTGGGAGAACCTCGTGGCCGGGGCCCGCCGCCACCCGGGCTTCGAGAATTTCCTCCATCCGCCGTCGTTCGCCGCCCTGCAGCCCGCGACCACCGGCGGTGCGGCGGTGCTGGTCAACACCTCGCGGTGGCGCAGCGACGCGATCATCGTCACCGCCGACGGGGTACGGGCAGTGCCGCTCCCGTGGCTGTCCCACGCCACGGCACAGCATCGTGCTGCGGCGTTCCTCGATGTGCAGCGGGCGGTGGAAGGGGGCGGCGGGCCGGCCGAGCGGGTCGCGCTGCACCAGACGCTGGTGTCGCTGCAACGGTGGCTCTGGGACACCGTCGGGGAGTCCGTCTGCACGGCCCTCGACGACATCCTCGGTAGCGCGCCGGAGCGGCGGCACCGCGTGTGGTGGTGCCCGACCGGGCCGCTGACGATGCTGCCGCTGCACGCCGCCGGCCGATTCGGTGCGAGCGCGCCGCTTGCCGCGAAACGCCGGATCTCGGTCGCCGCCCGATGCGTGTCGTCCTACACCCCGAGCCTGTCCGCGCTGCTGCGCGCCCGCGCCACCCCGGCGCCACCCGGACCGCCGCGGGCTTTTGCGGTGGGACTCGGCACCCTGCCCGGCCAGGCACCGCTGCCGGCGGTCAGCGACGAGCTGCGTGCGGTCAGCTCGCACGTGCCCGCCCTACGGGTGCTGTCCGGCCGCAGCGCCACCGTCGATGGCGTGCTGACCGCGCTCGAACAGCACAGCTGGGCGCACTTCGCCTGCCACGGCAAGCAGGACTTCACGCGGCCCAGTGCCGCCGCCCTCAGCCTGGTCGACGGCAGGCTCAGCGTCCTGGACCTGGCCGGCCGTCTCGCCGCCCGCAGCCGGTCGGCCGGCGGTGCCGACCTCGCCTACCTTTCCGCGTGCCGCACCGCAGCGGGTGGCCGTGACCTGCCCGACGAGGCCATCCATCTCACCGCCGCGCTGCAGATGGCCGGCTTCCGGCACGTCATCGGCAGCCAGTGGGCGGTCTCCGACCGGGTGGCGGCCCAGGTCGCCGACGACGTCTACGCC
Organism: Micromonospora sp. NPDC051925; assembly: GCF_044548625.1. Classification (NCBI taxonomy): domain Bacteria; kingdom Bacillati; phylum Actinomycetota; class Actinomycetes; order Micromonosporales; family Micromonosporaceae; genus Micromonospora; species Micromonospora sp. NPDC051925. The sequence goes on from NZ_JBIUCH010000002.1 coordinate 17,316, forward strand.
GGCCTGAAGGCCGGGAAGCACCTGGACGCGGACGGTGCGGCCGTCGCGCTGGACAAGGCCATCGATCGGGTACGACGTGAGCACCCGGACCGCCCGGAACTGTGGGCGGCGCTGATCCACACCGGCCCCTAGCTGGCGTCCTGGCCGACCATGCTCGGTGTCCACGTCGCTGCTGTGTCGCGGCCCAACCCGGCCCAGGCACGCCCGGCAAGTGGGGCTACGTGAGAACCAGCTGTCCGAGTTCCTGGGTGCATCGGGTGAGCGCGACGTAGAGGCCGTTCCAGCCGCGCGGTTCGGCGGCGATGCCCTGGGGGTCGATGAGTAGCGCGGCATCCCATTCCAGTCCCTTGGACTGGGCGGCGGTGAGCACCGGCACATCGCTCAGCACGGCCAGGAGTTCGGCGATGCGGTTGGCGGGGGCGATGACGCCAACGGTGCCGCCGTGCCACCGTTCCCGCAGCTGTCGCACCGCTCGGGCGGCGGTGTCGGCAAGCTCCGCGGGCGTGATCGTGAGCACCCAGGGGGCGATGCCGGAGGACCGTACCGCCCGTGGCGGGGCGTTGTGGCTACCGGCTTGCCGCAGGACGGGTTCGGTGAGTTCCATGACCTCGCGCGGGGTCCGGTAACAGATGGTCAGTTCCGCAGCGGTCCAGCGTTCTCCGAAAGCTGCCTGCACCGCTTGCGCCCAACTGGTGTGGCGGTGCGCTGCCTCCGCCTGGTCGATGTCGCCGACCGCGGTGACGGAGCGACTGGGACAACGCCGTAGGACCATTTGCCACTGCATCTCGGACAGCTCTTGCGCCTCGTCGACGGCGACGTGGCCGTACACCCAGCCGCGCTGCCGGCGCGCGTGGTCGGCGACGAACTCGCCCTGTGGTGGCGGGGCCTCGACCTCGCCCAGCAGGTCGGCGAGGGCGTCGAGCAGGGGGATGTCGCTCGATGCCCACAGTGCGGGCTCGGCGGAGACGGCGGTGATCTCCTCCGTGGACAACCGGGGAGCGAAGCGGGCCAGCAGGGTGCGGTCGGAGAGGAGATCACGCAGGAGGGTCTCGGCGTCGACGGTGGGCCACCAGGCCTCGACGAACCGGGCGATGGTCGCGTTCTCCGCGATACGACACCGAAGTTCTTCTATTTCTTCCTCGGAGAGCAGCCCGTCGACGTCACTGCCGGTGGCCCCGCCGCGGAGCTGGTGGTCATGCTGCATGCTCCTGTCGACGCGGGCGAGGATGTCCTCGAAGCCCTCCTCCATCTCGTTCATCAGCACCTCGCGCTGTTCGACGACGGCTTCGGCGAGGATGTGGTGCAGCTGCTCGGCGAACGCCTGGCGGGCGCGGTGGTACGGGCGTCCCTGCACCGAGGCGAGCGCGTGTGCCACGGTGGCGGCGGCGATGACGTAGAACTCGCCCGCCCAGCGCAGCTTCAGCTCGCGGGGCCGGGGGAGCAGCGACGTGACGTAGCTTTCGAGCGCGGGTTGCCAGAGTGCGCGGCCCTTGATTTCGGCGAGAAGCCGGCTCTCGTCGCGGCCGACGCGGATTTCGGGCAGCAGAGTGTCGCAGGTCGCCGAGACGACGGCGGTCTCGCCGAGGGCGGGCAGCACCTGGGCGATGTACTGGAGGAACCGCGGGGAGGGGCCCAGGACCAGGATCGCTTGGTCGGCCATCTTCGCGTGGGCGAACAGCAGGTAGGCGACGCGGTGCAGGGCAACCACGGTCTTGCCGGTGCCGGGGCCGCCCTGAACGATCAGCGGGCCGGTCGCCTCCGCCCGGATGATGTCGTCCTGTTCGCGTTGCAGCGTGGAGATCGCCGTCGACATGCGACCGGTGCGTCGCTGATCCAGGGCGGCCAGCAGGGCGCCTTCACCGACGAGTTCCGTCGTCATGGCCCCATCCAGCGGCTCGTCGTCCACGCCGACGACGGCTGATCCCGTGGTGCGGATGTGACGGCGCCGTGCTTGGCCCTGCGGGTCGACAGCCGTCGCGGTGTAGAACGGCCGAGCTGCGGGAGCGCGCCAGTCCAACAGCAGCGGTTCGCTGTCCTCGTCGTCGCTGCGCAGACCGACACGGCCTACGTGCCGCACGGTGCCGTCAAGACCGTCGAGGCGGCCGAAGACCAGCCCTTCCTGTGCGCGCCGTAGCTCCTCGTACTGCTGGCGGAGCATGCGCAGCCGCGCCCGTTCCAACGCGTCCAGGGCGTGGGACGAGAGTTCGGCCTGTAGGTGGTCGACAAGTCTGTCGCGTCGGGCCGTGGCCAGGTCGAGAAACTCCTGTTCCTCGGCAACCGCGGATCGGCGCGCGACGTCCTCTGCGCTGGAGGCTGGCGCTGCGCTACTTGGCTTTATTCTGCTGGCGCCACCGGTGCCATTATGCAGAGCAGATTCCCGGCCCATTCGCAAATCCTTGTATTGGTGCCTTCCTTCGGCCCGATCGGGCGTCAGGTATTCCGGCGGCAAGCATAGGTTCGGTGTCTCCCCGTCGGACACAAACCCTGGCGGCGGAGATGAGAATCTCAATGCCTTGCAGTTCGGAGCCGCCTGTGGCCTCACTCCATCTTGATTCGCCTATTGAGAGTGCGGTTCTCACTTGATCGGGAATTCGACCGGTGGCGCTGCTCGCGGGCGGCACCCGACTACCGTGCGAATGTCGGCCACGGCACGGCCTTTGCGTCCACCCCTTTGTCCGCTGCCTCGGCAGGCGGGTGCTGCGGGTAGCGCTGCGCCGCGATGACGGGGTGGGATGCCGGTACCGCTGCGGCAGGTTGCCGGCATCCCACGGAGCGCCGCCGGGAGGGGCAGGGCGGCGTCGACGCCGACGGCCGATGTCACGGCCCGGATCGCGGTCCGGTCGTAGCCGAGTTCGGCGAAGATCTGGCGGGCTGCGGCAAGGATGCGCTCCTCGCTTCGGAGGCGTTGTTGCGCGCTGGTGGCGCGGGCGCTGGGTCCGGTCACGGGTTCATCTGGCGTCCGACCAGCAGGTATACCGGGCTGTGTGGAGGTTCGCGACCAGTTCCGCGGGTTCCTGGCCGGCAAGCCAACGGCCTCGTCACGATCGACGAGTACTGCAACACGATGATCCACCGGACCGCCGATCCCGAGGTGGTGATCGTCGAGTACGAGGCTCACGGCACCGTGATCTCCACGGGCGCCCCTGCATCAGCCCGGCGGGTGCTGCGGCGACCTGATCCGGTTGCCCGGCGGTCCTACCCCGGCAGCCAAGCCCGGAAGTACCAGCCGTCGTACTCGCTGTTGGGCAGGGTGCGGTACTCACAGCTGTTGCTCACCTCACCCCAGTAGCTGGCCTGGATGCGGTAGAGCTCGCACTCGTCGTAGGTCACGAAATAGCCGTTCCAGTCGAATTGCACGGCGGCGGCCGGGGTCGGCTGGACCGTGAAGCTGACGGCTGCTGCGGCAGCGGTGACAACTGCGAGACGGGTGAGCCTGCGGCGGAGCGGCTGGGGCATGGCGAGTCCTTCCGGAGTGGCGACGAGCCTGCCCGACCATCCTAAATCCATGGTCACCGATTCATGCTCCACCATTCGGGCAGTCCGGACCCGCTAATATCGGTGGATGTCACCGTCACTGCCGGCCTGGCCCTGGTCAGGCCGGTGCCTTCGGCGCGGAGAACAACGACGTCCTCACCCGGTTGCGCTATCGAACCCCGCTGTCACGGCTGGTGGTGATCTTGCCGGACAAGGGCGGAGCGAATCTCGCGTACTTTCTCACCGGCACCCCTGCCCTGGATCGGGAGCCTGGACGCTTCTACGCCGGGCGCGGCGGGTACGCCATTCCTCCGCCAGGACGGCGAAGACGCGTCGGTCGGCCCACCCTCCACGGAACAGGTAGCTCTCCACGTGGTACGCCTCCTGGCGCATGCCGAGCCGGGCCATCAGGCGGGCGGACGCATCATTCCTGCCATGACAGCGAGCGTAGATCCGGTGTAGACCGAACTCATCGAAGCCCCAGTCCAGGACGGCCGTGGCGGCTTCCGTGGCCAGCCCACGACCCCCGTGGTCGGGGTGGAAGACATACCCGAGTTCGGCAGTCCGGTCCGGCTCACTACGCCAGACCAACTCCACGATCCCGACAACCCCGAGGTCTGTCGCCGCCGCGAAGGTCAGGCAGTCGCCCTCCGTACGCAGCGCATCCTCGCCGGACATGGCGAGCACCGACGCCCGTGACTGCTCGCGGGTACGCGGCCCGGCCCCGTACATCCAGCGGACGACGTCGGACCGGCTCTGCCACGCGTGCACGTCGTCGAGGTCGTCCAGGGTGATGGGGCGCAAGGTGAGGCGCGCTGTCCGAATCGGGAAGGTCGGCTGGAACATCAAGCGAGCCTAGTTCCGTCAGGGAAATCGGAGATCCGCGGCACGGACGAGGGCGCAGGAATGACGGTGATGGTCTTCTGGGCGAAAGTGATCAGCTTCGACGAGCCCAGACACATCAGGCGTCGGTCGCTGTCCATCCGGACGTGGCCCGGTGCGGACCATGAACGCGGTGTGCGCGCCGTCGAGAACCTCGACACGGCCCTCTCGCCCTCGGCTCCCCGCGACCCATCGCGGGGAGCCGAGACGCATCCGGGATGGACGGCCCGCGATTCTCACACCGGTCCTGTTCAACCGTCCATGTTGCTGAGCGCTGCCTGCACCCACAGGATCGAGGCTGTGGCCACGCCCAGAAAGGTGAGAAACGACAGCCCGGACGCTGCCGCAGTGCCCAGTCGCTTGCGGGCGACGACGAAGACGGTGGCGGAGGTGACTACCGCGAACAGCGCCAGGTAGACCGAGAACCCCATTCTTGCTTCCCTCTTCCGGTTGGACGTCACACAGCTTCGGACTTTGCAGATGTTTGATGCTGGTGGTGTGGTTCGGCTCGGTGCCGAGGCGTCGCGTGCCGACACCGCGCCGTCCGTCGGCGGGTCGCCGCCACCCTGCTCGTGCGGCCGTACAGCCGGGTCACCCAGGGCTGTCACCCGGCGTACGGCAGGATCTGCAGGCCGCTGTACCCGTCCCCGGAGGCCGTGATGCGGCCGTTGTCGACTCGGAGGACGCCGTAGGCGCCGTGCAGTTCGAACAGCCCGGAGTCCGAACTTCTCGAATGGGCTGGCGGAGATCTGGCGGACGGTGCCGTCGCTGTCGGCCTGCGCTTTCCGGACGGCTGGTTGACTCTGTACAACGCCTTGGACGAGAACGGGCTCGCGTTCGGCCAACTCCAGCCGCAGTACCGCCGACACCGGTTGGGATAGGGCTTGTCCGGACATCGGGGCTCGGGCGGGAGGGCGTCGGCGTCGGTGGGAGCCCGGGGCCTGCTGTCGGCCGATCGGTCTCGAAGTGCCGGGAGATCGGCTGCTGGATCGGCCCGCCGGCCCGCCGTCCACCGTGGGCAACCTGGACGTTCACCAAGTGGGGCCGGTGCACCACCGGCTTGACAATCGAAAGTGCTCGATTAATGTTGGTGCTCGCGAGGTGAACCGAACGATCAGCGGCGGCTGGCCTCCCTCGTTCCGACACGCTGCCGTGCGCCGATCTCCGGAGGAATCGCCGCCACCATGAGACTGAAGAGCAGCCTTCTCGGTGTCGCTGCGGCGGCCGTAACGCTGGCCGCAGCCCTGGACGGCGCCGGCACGCCGACCACCGTGCCGGTCAGCATGACTCCGTCGCCCGGCAGCGCTCCGCCGCCCAGCACCGCCGTGCCGACCAGCCCGCCGCCGAGCGGGGCCGCGTGCAACGTCCGCTACTCGGTCTACACCTGGGACACCGGCCTGACGAGCAGCATCACCATCACCAACACCGGCCTGACCACGGTCACCTCCTGGAGGCTGAAGTTCCCGCTGCCCGCCGGGCAACACATCACCACCGGCTGGAACGCGGTGTACTCGCCGTCCAGCGGTGAGGTCACCGTCCGTGGCCTCGACGACCACGTCATCATCGGGCCGGGCGCCGCGATCGCCATCGGGTTCGTGGCCACCCACACCGGTGACACCGACAGCCCGTCCTCGTTCGCCCTCAACGGGACGCCCTGCTCGCTCGGCTGAGCTGCCGGTCGGTCAGGGCGGCCGGTCGGTCCGGGCGGCCGGGCCGGGGCACCGTTGCCGGTTTTGAGGCGGCTGGGATCAACGCGCTGCGCGGTTACTGGCGACGAGTAGGCGCCTACGAGAATTGGGGTGTGACGGGCCGCCCGGCGAGGGGTGCGCCGGGCGGCCCGCCACGTGGGGAAGGCTCAGATGAACAGGGTGTTCGGGCCCAGGCCGCAGACGATCCGGCCGTACAGCTCGGTGTTGGTGTCGGGGTTGATCAGCCCGTGCAGGCTCATCGCGTTGACGTCCCGCACGATGCGCTGGATCGGCACGTCGCGGTAGATGGACGTGCCGCCGCTGGCGGAGGCGAAGATGTCGACCGCCTCCTTGGCCAGCCGGGTCGCCCAGCCCTGGTCGGCGCGGACCCGGGCCCGCTGCTCGAGGGTCCACTCTGCGCCGGTGGCCGCGAAAGTGTCGACCAGGTCGGCGGCGTGGTACGCGTGGAACTCGGCCTGCTCGATCTTCATGAGCGCGGTGCCGACCTTCAGGTGGGTGACCGGGGCCTCGCTCTGGTTCTCGTACTCGGTGTAGGTGATCTTCCGGCCGGGCAGCCGGTCGAAGAACTCGTCGCGGGCGGACTTCGCCACGCCGACGGCCGCCCCCACGCCGGAGGCCGCCGCGTTGAGCGACGCCGGGGTACGCCACACGGGGGAGTCGGCGTTGCCCTGCGACAGGCCCTGCGGGATCATCGCCGCGCTCATCGGGATGATGTGGCTGCTCGGGACGAACACGTCCCGGGCCACGGTGGTGACGCTGCCGGTGGCGGTCAGGCCGGTGGTGTGCCAGTCGTCGACGATCTCCAAGCTGCCGATCGGCACCAGCGCCATGATCGGCTCCGGCTCGGCGTCCGGTCGCATCACGACCACCGCGATCTCCTGCCACTGCGCGTGGTGGGCCCCGCTGATGAAGTGCCAGCTGCCGTTGACGACGACGCCCCCGTCGGTGGGCACCGCCGTGCCGCCGACGCTGTTGGTGCCGCACACCCGGGCGTTGGGTACGGCGAACACCTCGTCCTGGGCCTCGTCGGGGAACAGGCCGGCGAGCCAGGTGGGAATCCACAGCACCGAGGTGACCCAGGCGGTGCTGGCGTCGCCCCGGCCCAGCTCGGTGGCGACCGCCACGAGCGTGCGGGTGTCTGCCTCGTAGCCGCCGTAGCGGCGGGGCGTGCGGAGCTTGAACAGCCCCGCTTCCTCGATCGCGGCTACCGTCTCGTCGTGGAGCCGACGATTCTCCTCCTGCCACGCCGCGTGCTTGCGGATCAGCGGGACTAGACCCGCCGCACGTTGGACCAGTTCCTCGCGGGTGGGTGCTTCGGTGGTCGTGGGCACGTGTCCTCCTCAACGGGCGACCGGATCGACCGGGGTCGTGTCGGCCAGGCACCATCGACGCTGTCACACTCCGTGTGCCGCCACCTCTTCCGGATTGCTCGGGTGTCGACTCGTGACCAGCGGCGGAAGGGCACGAGCGGAGAAGTCGGCCGTCCGGGCCCGTGTCACGCTCGCAGGTGTCGCCCGGCCTGCCCCGGCCCGGCGGCGACCGTTGAGGGAGGAACGATGAGTTTTCCGCAGATTGTCTCGCGCGATGAGTGGATCGTGGCGCGGGAGAAGCTCCTGGAGGAGGAGAAGGCGCTGACGCGCGCCCGCGACCAGCTCAGCGCCGCCCGCCGGGCCATGCCCGTCGTGCCGGTGGAGAAGGAGTACGTCTTCGACTCGCCCGCCGGCCGGGTCACACTGCTCGACCTGTTCCAGGGCCGCCGCCAGCTCATCGTGCGGCATTTCATGTTCGCCCCGGAGGCGGAGGAGGGCTGCGTCGGCTGCTCGATGCAGGCCGACAACGTCGGGGACCTGTCGCACATGCACGCCCGGGACGCCTCGTTCGTGATGATCGCCCGTGCCCCGCTGGAGAAGATCGAGCAGTTCAAGGCCCGGATGGGCTGGAGCCACATCCCGTGGGTCTCGTCGTTCGGCAGCGACTTCAACTACGACTTCAACGTCTCGATGGAGAAGGGCGAGCTGCCGGCGGTCAGCTCGTTCATCCGCGACGGTGAGAAGATCTTCCACGCCAGCTCGGTGTTCGACCGGGGCGGCGAGGTGTTCATCAACACCTACAACTACCTCGACGTCACCCCGCTCGGCCGGCAGGAGGAGGGGCTGGCGCACCCGTGGGACTGGTGGCGGCACCACGACCGTTACGACTCCGACGAGGCCGCCAACCCCGGTGAGAACTGGTGGACCGGGGTGAACAAGTTCCGGGTGCAGCACGAGGGCGCAGCCGCGCAGGCGGCGGAGGCCGGGACGCAGTGACGCCGGCGTGGTGGGGCGCGGCGGCGCTCCACCCGCTGGGGCGGCCGGTTCCCGGCCGGGCGGCTCATCCCGCCCCCGGGAGCCGGCCGCCGCCGCGTCCGGGCGGCCCTGTGTGCGTGGGCGGTCCCTGTGTGGGTGGGCGGTCCTGTGTGCGTGGACACGACCCGCTGTGTCGCGTGTGCGGGCGGCTCAGGGGACGGTGACGCTGTGCCGAGGCGCCGGCACCGGGGCCGGGGCGCGTCGGGGGATGCCGCCGAGCATCCGCAACGCCGCCGCCGACGGCGATCCCGCCTCGACGGTGAACGTCACCAGCATCAGGTCGGACGACTCCTCCAGCCGCAGCGTGTGCTGGTTGACCGTCAGCGCCCCGACCACCGGGTGGGCCATGTCGTAGGTCATCGTCTCGCAGGTGCTCACCGGGTGCTCGGCCCACATCCCGGCGAACTCCGGGCTGCGCGACAGCAGCTCCTCGACCAGCCCGACGATCCGGTGGTCGCCCCGGTAGCGGCCCACGGCCATCCGCAGGTAGGCCACCACCGAGCGGGCCTTGCCCGGCCAGTCGGCGTACAGCTCGCGCATGCGGGGGTCGAGGAAGACCGAGCGGCTCATGTTGGGTGCCTCGTCGAGGTGCCAGGCGAGCAGCGCGTGGCCCAGCGGGTTCCAGGCGTGCACGTCGGTCGCGGCGCCGAGCACCATCGCCGGCACGTCGGGCATCATCGCGAGCATCTGGCGCAGGGCCGGCGGCGCGGCGTGGGCCAGGGCGGCACGCTCGGACGCTGCCCGGCCGGGGCGGGCGAGCACGAACAGGTGGGACCGTTCGTCGTCGTCGAGCCGCAGGGCCCGGGCGACGGCGTCGAGCACCTCGTCGGACACGTTGTGCGCCTGGCCCTGCTCCAGCCTGGTGTAGTAGGAGACGCTCACGCCGGCGAGCTGGGCCAGCTCCTCGCGGCGTAGCCCGGAGACCCGCCGCCGCTCGCCGTAGCGGGTCAGGCCGGCGTCCTGCGGGCGGATGACGCCGCGTCGCGATCGGAGGAACTCGCCCAGCGAATTCATGCGAACCAGTATGACCGACGAGCATGACACTGTCAGTGGTACCCACGGTGGAAGTACCAACGGTTTCCGGCCGGGCGGAGCGGGGTTGCCGTGCCCGGCCGGAGCCGGTCAGTGTCCTGACCGGACGATCAGGCCGTCTCGGCCAGGAACCGCAGGATGTGGGCGTTGGTGATCTCCGGCTGCTCGGTGAGCGGCACGTGTCGCGAGTCGGGGACCAGCGCGCCGGCCGATCCCTTCGGCAGGGCCTCGACGATCCGGGCGAGCCTCTCCTCGTTCATCGCGAACGAGACGTCCTGCGCACCGAAGATGTTCAGCGTCGGCTGGGTCGGCAGGGCACCCCACAGCGCACCCTGCTCGGCTGCCCACTCCGGGCTGCCGAAGGTCGCCGCCGGGAAGTTGGTCCGGTACATGCCCAGGGCGGCGCGCAGGTTCTCCGGGTTGCCGAGGGCGGCCCGGATGTCGGCCAGGTCCTGCGTGACGTCGTAGCCGTCGCGGGAGTACTTGTGCAGCATGAACTCGAGGAAGGCCAGGTCGTTGGCGGCGACCAGCTCGTCGGCGGCAGCCATCTGGAAGAACCAGAAGTGGACCTGGACGTCGATGCCCCGGGGGTCGAGCACGAACTCGCCGAAGAACTGGAACGGCGGCACGTCGCAGGCGACCAGCCGCGACCAGCGTTGCGGCGCCTGCACGGCCGCGCACCACGCGACGGCGGCTCCGAAGTCGTGTCCGACCAGCACCGCCCGCTCGTCGCCGCCGAGAACCTCGTGCAGGGCGTTGACGTCGGCCATCAGGTCACGGATGTGCTCGCGGCCCGGCGGCGGGACCGAGCTGGGGGCGAAGCCCCGGGTGAACGGGGCCACGACCCGGTAACCGGCGTCGGCCAGCACCGGCATCAGGTGCCGGTACGTGTTGGGGGTGAACGGGAAGCCGTGCACGAGCAGGGCCAGGGGGCCCTCGCCCAGCTCACGGTATGCGATGTCGACGCCGTTGACGGTGACCTGTGATTGACGCATGGGATGCCTCCTCGGCGGGCACGGATTGCCCCAAGACTGGCCGAGCCGACCACCGCCCGCTTCTTCCTGCGTGCTGCCTCGTTGTAATGCGCGGACCTGGGAGGGGGCCGTGGAGTACGCACTGGTGATCTTTCACGACGAGGCCGGCGAGCTGAGCCCGGCGGAACTCGACGAACACCCCCGGCATCGCGCCTGGCTCGACGAGGTGCAACGACGGGGGGCGTTCGCGGGCGGGCAGCGCCTGCGCCCCGGCCGGGTCGGCCGCACGGTGCGCGCCCGGTCCGGGGCCATCCTGGTCTCCGACGGCCCGTTCATCGAGGCCCGGGAACAGGTGGGTGGGTTCGTCCTGCTGCGCTGCGCCGACCTCGACGAGGCGACGGAGCTGGCCGCCCTGCACCCGTTCGCCGAGCTGGGCACCATCGAGGTGAGGCCGGTCTGGACCCGGTGACGTTCGCGGTCGACGCCGCCGTGGCCGGGGCGTTCCGCCGGGAGTACGGCCAGCTCGTCGGCGGGTTGGTCGGCCTCACCGGGGACCGGGGCCTGGCCGAGGACTGCGTGCAGGACGCGTTCGCCGCCGCGCTGCGACGCTGGCGCGAGGAGGGCGTGCCGCGCCGGCCCGGGGCCTGGCTGACCACCGTGGCGCGCAACCGGGCCGTCGACCGGTTGCGCCACGAGAGCATGGCCGCCGCCCGGCTGCGCGAGGCCGCGGCCACCCTCCCGGCGTACGACGAGGCCCCGCCGGTGCCGCCGGTGATCCGGGACGCCCAGCTGCGGCTGATCTTCACCTGCTGCCATCCCACGTTGTCGCTGCCGTCACAGGTCGCGCTGACCCTGCGTACCGTCCTGGGGCTCGGCCCGGCGGAGATCGCCCGCGTCCTGCTGGTCGCGCCGGGGACCCTCGCCCAGCGACTGGTGCGGGCCCGGCGCGGCGTCCGCGACGCGGGCCTGTGCGGCGAACTGCCGCCGGTGGGCGAGCTGCCCGGCCGGGCCACGGCCGTGCGGGCGGTGCTGTACCTGCTGTTCACCGAGGGGTACGCCGCCACGGCCGGTGTGGACCTGCTGCGGCGCGGGCTGTGCGCGGAGGCCGTGCGGCTGGGCCGCCTGCTGGCCCGGCTGCTGCCCGACGACCCGGAGACCCTCGGGTTGCTCGCGCTGATGCTGCTGCACGACGCCCGGCGCGACGCGCGCACCGACGCCCACGGCGACCTGGTGCCGCTGGAGCGGCAGGACCGCCGGCGGTGGGATCGGGGCCGGATCGCCGAGGGGGTGGGCCTGCTGGACCGGGCGCTGCGCCAGGGCCGACCGGGCCCCTACCAGGTGCAGGCGGCGATCGCCGCCTGCCACGCCACCGCCCCCGACGCGGCGCGCACCGACTGGCCCCAGATCGCCGGGCTCTACGCCGAGCTGGCCCAGCTGACGCCGTCTCCCGTGGTGCGGCTCAACCGGGCGGTGGCGGTGGGGATGGCACACGGTCCGCAGCAGGGCCTGGCGCTGTTGGAGCAGGTGGAGCGTTCCGGCGAGTTGGCCGGCCACCACCTCGTCCCGGCCGTCCGCGCCGACCTGCTGCGCCGGCTGGACCGGCCTGCCGACGCGGCCGGGGCGTACCGGCGGGCGTGGGAGCTCGCCGGCAACGACGTCGAGCGCCGGTACCTGCGGGGCCGGTGGGCAGAGGTCACCGGCAGTCTTCCGGATCAAGCAGAGTAAATCAGCGGGGAAATGTATATTTCGCCGAGGTTCGCCCGTCGGTCTGACGAACTCGGTCCGGCATCGCCGGGCCAGCCCATGACGAGGGGATCAGACATGCTGCTGGAGAAGAGGACCGCGATCGTCTACGGCGCCGCGGGCGCGCTGGGCAGCGCGGTGTCGCGCGCCTACGCCCGGGAGGGCGCCACCGTGTACCTGGCCGGTCACCACCTTGACCGGGTCGAGACGCTCGCCAAGGAGATCACCGCCGAGGGCGGCCGGGCGTACGCCCACCAGGTCGACGCGCTCGACCAGGAGGCGGTCGAGGCCCACGCGGCGCTGGTCGCCGAACGGGCCGGGCGCATCGACGTGTCGTTCAACGCCGTCGGCCTGGACCACGTGCAGGGCGTCCCGCTGCGCGAGCTGGGCCTCGACGACTTCCTGATGCCGATGAACACCTTCGTGCGCACCCAGTTCCTCACCGCGTCGGCGGCGGCGCGGCGGATGGTGGCGCAGCACAGCGGGGTCGTCGTCATCCTGTCGACGTCCGCCGCGCGGGCACCCATGCCCTCGGGCGGCTTCGGGGTGGCCTGCGCCGGCATCGAGTCGCTCTCCCGTGAGCTGGCCGGCGAGGTGGGCCCGTTCGGGGTGCGCGTGGTCTGCCTGCGTCCCGACGCGATCCCGGAGAGCGTGCGGCACGGCTCCTACGTCCGCGAGACGTGGCGGCGCGCGGCCGAGGCGAACGGGGCGACGCTGGAGGACATGCTGGCGGCCAAGCCGGGCATGCCGAACCCGTTGCTGGGTCGGGCGGTGACCCTGGCCGACGTGGCCGGCACCGCCGTCTACCTCGCCTCCGACCTGTCCAGCGGCCTCACCGGCTCGATCACCACCGTCGGCTGTGGAGTGCTCGTCGACTGATCGTGCACCGGCCGCCCGACGGACTCCGTCGGGCGGCCGGTGTCCATCTCGACGCCGGGTGCGAAATTGAGCAAGCTCGAAGAGTGCCGCGACCGGGTAGCGTTGGTCGGGACCGCCAGCGGGTGCCGAGGGTGCCGTCACCGAGGGTGCCACTGCCAGTGGTACGCATGGCAGGGGGATAGGTAGCCGGGCCGAGGCTACCTAGTGTTCGTGGTCATGGCGGAGAACCAGAGCACGTCGGAGCAGCTCAGCTCCGCGCAGAAACTTGCCCTATTCGTCCTGCTCGGCGCACAGTTCATGCTGTCGGTCGACTTCTCCATCCTCAACGTGGCGCTGCCCAGGATGGGCGAGGGCGTCGGCCTGTCGCTGGCGGACCTGCCGTGGGTGGCCAGCGCGTACGCGCTGCCCGCCGCCGGCTTCACGCTCCTGTTCGGCCGGGTCGCCGACCTGTTCGGCCGGCGGCGGCTGTTCCTGACCGGCATCGCGCTGCTCACCGTGGCCTCGCTGCTCGGCGGCTTCGCGACCAACCCGGCGATGCTGTTCAGCGCCCGCGTGCTGCAGGGCTTCGCCAACGCGATCGCCATCCCGGCCGCGATGGCGCTGCTGATCACGACCGTCTCCGACGAGCGGGCCCGCGCCCGGGTGCTCGGCCTCAACGGCGCGCTGCTCTCCGGCGGCTTCACCGTCGGTGCCCTGGTCGGCGGCAGCCTGGTCAGCGCCCTGGACTGGCGCTGGGCGTTCTGGATCAACGTGCCGGTGGCGGTCGCCATCCTGGTGCTGACCCCGCTGGTGATCAAGGAGAGCGTCCGGCCCGCCGGCGTCAAGCTCGACGTGCCCGGCGCCGTGACGGTCACCGCCGGCCTGCTCGCCCTGGTCTACGGCGTGAGCATGCAGAGCTGGATCGCCCTCGTCGTCGGCGCGGTGCTCATCGCGGCCTTCTGGTTCGTCGAGCTGAGGGCCAAGGCGCCCCTGGTGTCGCTGACCCTGCTCAACCGGCCGAACATCAAGTGGGGCAACTACGGCGGCATCGTCGCCTTCGTGATGGCCAGCGGCGTCAACTTCGGCCTCACCCTGTACATGCAGGACGTGCTCAAGATGGCGCCGTTCACCACCGGTCTGGTGTTCGGCGTTCCGGGCCTGGTGGCCGTCGTCGCCGGCGTCATCGCGGGCCGCATGATCGGCAGGTACGGCTACCGCAACGTGCTCGCCATCGGCCTGCTGGCGCAGGGCCTGACCACCGTCCCGCTGCTGCTGACCGGCACGTCGACGACGCCGAGCCTGGCGCTGATCGTGCCGTCGCTGTTCCTGATGTACTTCGGGCACGTCACGGCCGTCGTCGCCTACACGGTCACCGCCACCTCCGGCCTGGAGGACTCGCAGCAGGGCCTGGCCACCGGCCTGGCCACCCTGGCCCAGCAGATCGCGGTCACCATCGGCATCCCGATCTTCGGGGCGCTCGTGGCCGCCCGCACGGACGTGCTGGACGGCGTCCACTTCGCCATGCAGGTGCAGATCGTCGTGATCCTGGTCTCCGTGGCACTGATCTGGATCGGCCTGCGGGACCGGGGCGTCCCGGCCGGACCGGCCGCTGAGCGGCAGGAGCCGGTGCCGACCGCCGAGGCGCAGCAGCCCGCCCCGGTGCCGCTGCCGCGCAATGTCAGCGAGAACACCGTCTAGCTAGCCGCAACCGGGTCCTTCCTGACCGTGGTGTACGGAGCGCCGGCCACCCCCTTGGGCGCGCTCCGTACACCACATGCTCGTGCCCCCGGGCCGTCCGCCACCCGGCGGGCGGCCCGGGGCCTGGGGTGGAGCGCGCAGACCTGTCGGCGCCGGCGGCGGGTGACTCGCCGGCACCGACGCCGCTGAGTCGAATCGACATCACGCACCCCCGACGCGCCCCGACAGGCTCCCCCTGCTGGCCCACCCGGACGCCCCGGACCGCCGGCCACGGGCGATGACACGCCCCGACCACGGACCACACGCCCCGACCACGGACCACACGGACCACCACGGGCGACCCGGAGACACGGACGACCAGGAGCGGCTACGTGGCCGGTGACGGCGCGGCCGGCGCGATGACGTCGGCGACTCGACCCACTGTGGGGCGGGCGGCACCGTCGACCGCTGCGCCCCCGGGGGCGGACAGCAGGACGGGCGCCCTGCGGGACTGCGCACCGCGGGACGCCCGTGCCGGTGACCGGTCAGGACTGCCTGAGCCAGTCGGCGAGCCGCTCACCGATCATGATGGAGGTGAGGTTGGTGTTGCAGTTGACGATCGACGGCATGACGGAGGCGTCGCAGACGTACAGGCCCTCGATGCCGTGTACCCGCAGCCGCTCGTCGACCACCGCTCCCTCGTCGCCGGCCACGCCCATCCGGGCCGTGCCGACGGGGTGGTAGCCGCTGTCCAGGCTGAGCCGGACGTAGTGGCGCATCAGCTCGTCGTCGGCGACCATGTCCTCGCCGAGCACCACGAACCGCTGACCCTGGTCGTTGATGCCCGCCGTCTGCATGAACTGCCAGCACTGGCGCACGGCGTCGACGAGGGTCTGGATGTCGCGCTCGGTGTCGAGGAAGTTGAGCACGACGTCCGGCGGCGCGGTGGGGTCGGCCGAGGTGAGGGTGAGCCGTCCCCGCGACTCGGGCCGCTGGTGCACGACCATCACCCCGAAGATCGTCTTTGCGGCGGCCAGCATCTGCAGCTCCGGGAAGAGCGTCAGGTCGAAGTGGTTGATCATGTAGTACTGGAGGTCGTTGAACTCCGTCGACCCCGGCGCGGTGGTCCGCAGGATCGTCTGGAGGAACGCGTCCTGCGGGTCGAAACTGCCCTCCTGCGGCACCATGAACGCGCCGGTGCGCGGGTGGTCGATCAGGTCGGCGCCGACCCCGGGCCGGTCCAGCAGCACGTCGATGCCCAGCCGCCGCAGGTCGCCGGCGGGCCCGATGCCCGAGCGCATGAGGATGGCGGGCGAGTTGACCGCCCCGGCGGCCAGCACGACGGTGCCGGCCTCGATCACCTCGGTGCCGCCGCCGGGCTTGGCGACCTCGACGCCGCGCGCCCGGTTGCCGGTGAACAGCACCCGGTTGACCTGGACCCCGGAGCGGATCTCCAGGTTCTCCCGGCCCCGGGCCTCGCTGAGGTAACCCATCGCGGTGGAGAACCGGTTGTTGCCCTGGCGGTTGGACGGGATCGGGCCGACGCCGGTGGCCTCCGGGTGGTTGTGGTCCTCGACGTCGGGGAAGCCGGCCTTGAGGCAGGCGTCGTGGAACACCTGCTGCACCGGGGCCATCTCGTCCTGGGTGAACCGGTGGATCGGGATCGGACCGCCCTTGCCGTGGTACTCGTCGTCGAAGTCCTGGTCGTCCTCGAGCCGCTTGTAGAACGGCAGCACCTCGTCCCAGGCCCAGGCCGGGTTGCCCAGCTCGGCCCATTCGTCGAAGTTGTTCGGGGTGCCGCGCAGCGCGATGGTGGCGCCGACGGCGGAGGAGCCGCCGGTGACCTTCCCCCGCGGGAAGATGATCCGCCGGCGGTCGGTGATCTCGGCCTTGAAGTGCCAGTCGTGGCGGTCCATCGACATGGCGCTGCCGTCGAGCAGATCGGATGGGGTCTCGGCCACCGTCGCGAAGTCGGGGCCCGCCTCCAGCAGCAGCACCCGGCGGGCGGGATCCTCACTGAGCCGGGCGGCCAGCGCGGCTCCGGCGGAGCCGGATCCGACCACCAGATAATCGATTCCGTGCATCATCGGCGTCCTTCGGTGCGTGGGGGATGGGCGATCCTGTCGGCGTGCCGGACAGGGGTGGATGCGCTTCCATTGCGGACGTGCTCGGGACCCAACCTGAGCATCACACCGAGCGCAGGCCGCCGCTTCTCCGCCGTTGCCGTGCCGCCCGCCGCGCCGCTGTCGTCGCGCTGCCGCTGCCGCTGCCGTTGTCGCCGTGCCGCCCGCCGCGCTGCCGTTGTCGTGCTGTCGTTGCCAGGCCGCTGCCGTCGCGTCGCGGCTGTCGCGTCAGGCGCGGGGCGAGCGCCGGCGCCGGGCGCGGGCCAGCGAGGCGGCTGTCGCCTCGTACCCGTCGCCCGCGCCGACCATCAGCGAGCGCAGCTGCGCCTCGAAGCAGACGTCGGCGTCGTACGGGTCGATCAGGTAGCCGCCGAGCTCGAGGCTCACCAGCCCGTGCAGGGCGATCCACATGTTCTGCGCGGCCAGCAGCGGATCCCCGGCGCGGAACCGGCCCTGCTCGGTGGCGCGGGCCACCGCGTCGACCAGCGGCTGGAGCGTGTACTTGCCGTGCTGCCGGTCGCCGTCGGCCAGGGCGAACCCGCCGAGCGCCCCGCTGCCGAACATGACCTGGTAGAGCTGCGGGTGGTCGAGCGAGTTGGCCCGGTACGCGTACCCGAGGGCCATCACGTCGGCGACGGCGTCGGAGGTGGCCCGCACGGTCGACATGCGCCGGTGCAGGCGGGCGAAGCCTTCGTGCACCATCGCCCGGACCAGGTTGTCCATGCCGCCGAAATGCGTGTAGACGGCCGTGGTCGAGGTGCCCACGGCGGCGGCGAGGCGGCGTGTGGTGAGGCCGGCGGCGCCCTCCTCGGCCAGCAGCCGGGCCGCGGCCTCGAGCAGGGCCGTCGCCAGGTTGGGGTCGATTCGGCGGGGACTCACGTTGACATGGTCTCACGCCCGGCGTACCTTCGATGAAGTAACGCTGTTACGTAACCGCGATACGCAAAAAGATCGCCCCAGCTCGTGGAGGTCCCAGTGAGCGTCGTCGCCCTCGCCCCCAAGACCCTCTCTCGCAACGACAACCGGCGCCCCGTCGCCACCGAGGCGACGGAGCTCGACCTGACTGTCACCGGGCGGCTGCCCGCCGAGCTGGACGGCTGCCTCGTCCGCATCGGGCCGAACCCGATGGGTGGCGACCGGCCCGGCCACGCCCTCGTCGGCGACGGCATGGTGCACGGGGTGCGGCTGCGCGCCGGCCGCGCGCTGTGGTACCGCAACCGGTGGATCCGCACCGACCGCACCACCCGCGCCCTGGGTGAGCTAGCCCTGCCCGGCCCCCGGCACGGGCTGTCCGACAACGCCAACGCCAACGTCATCCGGCACGGCGGGCGCACCCTCGCCCTCGGCGAGGCGGGCGTGCTGCCGGTCGAGCTGGACGACGAACTGGGCTCCGTGGCCCGGATCGACTTCGACGCCACCCTGCCGCACGGCTTCGCCGCCCACGCCGAGTGCGACCCGGTCACCGGTGAGCTGTTCGCCGTGGCCTACTACCACGAGCTGCCGTACGTCGAACACCTCGTGCTCAGCCCCGAGGGGCGGGTACGCCGCAGCGAGCGCATCGAGGTCAGCGGGCCGCCGCTGATGCACTCGCTGGCGCTGACCGACCGGCACTCGGTGCTGTTCGACCTGCCGGTCACCTTCCAGCCGGCGCTGGCCCGGGCGGGCTCCCGCTTCCCGTACGCGTGGTCGCCCGGTCGACCGGCCCGGCTCGGGCTGCTGCCCCGCGAGGGGCGGGGGGCCGACGTGCGCTGGTTCGACGTCGACCCCTGCTACGTCTTCCACCCCGTCAACGCCTACGAGGTCGACGACACCTGCGTGGTGGACGTGGTGCGCCACGACCGGGTCTTCGACCGCGACCTGCACGCCCCGGGGGAGTCCGCGCCGACCCTGTGGCGCTGGACGTTGGACCTGACCCGGGGCACCGTCGCCGCCGAGCAGCTCGACGACATCCCGCAGGAGTTCCCCCGCATCGACGAGCGCCGCAAGACGATGCCGCACCGGTACGCCTACACCGTGGCCATGCAGTCCGGGGCGGGGGTGCTGGGCGGCTCGGCGCTGCTGCGCCACGACCTGCTGCGCCGGGAGGTGGCGGTGCACGACTTCGGGCCGCACCGGGAGGCGGGGGAGGCGGTGTTCGTCCCGCGCGGCCCGCGCTCGGCCGAGGACGACGGGTGGCTGCTGACCTACGTCCACGACGGACGTACCGACCGCAGCGACCTGGTCGTGCTCGACGCCGGTGACTTCACCGGGCCGCCGGTGGCCGTGGTGCACCTGCCCGGCCGGGTGCCCAGCGGATTCCACGCCAACTGGATCGGATCCTGACCGGCATTCCGGGATCGGACAGATCTCCGACAGCATCTGGGCAATTTGAAGGAACCGTGGAACGGGCCGGCCGGTTAGCTTCGCGGCAACCGCTGTCTCGTTTCTCCACGGGCCGTATGGCGGATTCTCCCGCGTTTCCATGGAAGGTGCCAAAAGATGACCCAATCCCTCGCCGCCGCACCGTCTTCGGGGCTGCTCGCGCGGCTCAACGGGGCCTACCACCGGGCCGCCCTCAACGGCTTCCTCATCGTCGTGCTGGCGCACTGGGCCGAGCACCTGGTTCAGGCGTACCAGATCTGGGTCCTCGGCATGCCCCGGCCGAAGGCGCGGGGCGTGCTGGGCCAGTTCTACCCGTGGCTGGTCTCCTCCGAGTGGTTGCACTACGGCTACGCCATCGTGATGTTGGTCTTCCTCTTCGCGCTGCGCCGGGGCTTCGTCGGGCGTGCCCGCACCTGGTGGACCGTGGCGTTGGCCATCCAGTTCTGGCACCACATCGAGCACTTCCTGCTGCTGTGGCAGGTGCAGTCCGGCACCATGTTCTTCGGCCAGAAGGTGCCGACCAGCATCCTCCAGCTCGTGCTGCCGCGGGTGGAACTGCACCTGTTCTACAACTCGGTGGTGTTCGTACCCATGGTGATCGCGATGTACCTGCACCTGCGGCCGAACCGGCGCGAACAGGAGCTGATGACGTGCAGCTGCCTCGGACACCGCGTCGCCGGCCGGTCCCTCGCGCCTCATGCCGCGTGAGCTGAGCCGCCCGCCCGGCGGCCGTCGCCGGGCGGCGGCCGTCGCCGTGGCGGTGGCGGTCGCCGGGCTGCTCGCGTTCACCCCCGGCGCGGCCCGCGCCGACGGTGGCCCGGTCTCCGCCGACCCACCGGCCGGCGCGGCACTCACCGCCGCGCCGGCCGAGGTGACCCTGGGCTTCGGCGCCGGTGTCGACGAGGCACAGTCGCACGTCGCGGTGCTCGACGCCGGGGGCGGGCGGCTCACCGACGCCGAGCCGGTCCTGGTCGGCGCCACCCGGCTGCGGCTGCCGCTGCGCGTCGACGCGGCCGGCGACTACACGGTCGCCTACCACGTCACCTTCGTCGACGGCACGACCAGCACCGGGGCGTACCGGTTCAGTGTGGGCACGGGCATCGCTCCGGCCCCGCTGGACGCCGCCGCGCGCCGGGCCAGCACCGACGTGGTGGTCGACGCGCACGGGCACGGCATCGACGGCTTCAGCGCCTTCCTGCTGTTCGTCGACGGCGTCGTCCTGGTCGTGGTCCTCGCCCTGCTGTGGCTACGCCCTCGGGGCGGGCGGGCGCTGGCCCTGCGCATCGACGAATCCCGGACCTGACGGGCGGCACCACGTGACGGCAGTCCGGACAACGCGCAGCGGCGCCGACGAGATCCGTCGGCGCCGCTCGTGCGGGCGGTCAGGGGGTGGGGAAGAACGCGCGGACGAACTTCTCCCAGCCGCGCTCACCGATGAGCGCCCGCATCTTCGGCAGCAGGCGCGGCGGCATGCCGAGCCGGTAGCGGATGCGCGGGTTCGGGGTGGAGACCGCCGTCTCGAGGACCTTCGCGACGTTCTCGGCACGGACGGCGATCTTGCCGCGCAGCGGCGGGTTGTCGCTGAGCCGGTACGCCTGGTGCCAGTCGACGAAGTGCTCCCAGAAGTCCCGGTACAACGCGGGGTTCTCGTGCGAGTCCATGCCCAGGTCGGCGACGCTGTCGGGGACGAACCCGCCGAGGATGGGCGCCGGCTGGAGCACCACCACCTTGATGCCGAAGGGGGCGACCTCCAGGCGCAGGGAGTCGCTGATGGCCTCCAGCGCGTGCTTGGTGGCCTGGTAGTAGCCCCGGCCCGGGGTGGCGAACATGCCGAAGATCGACGACATCATGATCACCCGGCCGCCGCCCTGCTCCCGCATGCCCGGCAGGACCATCTGGGTGAGCCGGCACAGCCCGAAGACGTTCGTCTCGAACTGGGCGCGGACCTCGTCCATCGGGGTCTCCCCGATGGTGCCGTTGAGGCTGTACGCGGCATTGTTGATCAGCGTGCCGACCGCCCCGTGCTCGTCGGTGATCCGCTTGACCGCCGCGGCCATCGACTCCTCGTCGTTGACGTCGAGGTGGAGCACCGTGATGCCCTCGTCGGCCAGATCGGCCAGGGCCTCCACGTTGCGTCCGGTGGCGTAGACCGGCCAGCCGGCCCGGTGCAGCCGCAGCGCGGTGGCCTTGCCGCTGCCCGAGGACATGCCGGTGCCCGACGAGGCACCCGTGAGCAGGATGGCGCGTGACTGGGTCATGATGGCGTCCCTTCCCGGCCGGAGGTCACTCGTCGCCCAGCCGCGCGATGCGGCTGCGATCGACCGACGAACCCAGCCCGGTGGCGTCGACCAGGCGGTTGATGAACGCGAACAGGCAGGCGCAGAAGACCGCCTCCAGCATCTCGGCGTCGCTCCAGCCGGCCGCGGCGGCCTTCTCCCAGTCCGCGTCGGTGATCTTGTACGCGCCGGTGCTCACCTTCGTCACCAGCCGCATGAGCGGCATGGTGCGCTCGTCGACAGGCAGCTCCTCGACGCTGTCGGCGTCCGACACCGCCTCCAGCAGCTCGTCGCTGCCGCCGAACTGGCTCAGGAACCAGCTGTGCGTCCCGACGCAGTACGGGCAGCCGTTCAGCTTGGACGTCCAGGCCGAGATCAGCTCCTTGAGGTGCCGGGGCAGGGTGTCTCCGCCGAAGATGCCGCCGTAGCCGGCGAGCACCACCGCGAGCAGCCGCGGATTGGTGGAGGTGAGCCGGAACATGTCGGGCACGAATGGCAACCCGGTGACCGCCCTGATTTCTTCGTAGAGTTCGGCGGTGCGGCCCTGAGCCTGATCCTCGTCAATCAGCGGGACTCTGATTCCCGGCTGTCTCGTCGTCGTTTCCATGAGCCATCTCCTCGTTGCTCGGGCGATCCCGGGCCAGGTGGGCGACGTTGCGTTCCACGACGAAGTAGGGCCGCTGTCGGCGCTGGCCGCAGCAATCTCCGACGGGGCTGCGGGGCAACACGGAAACGCTGGCGACGGCGGTCGGGCAGCGATTCCGCTGGCCCATGATGGCACGTCGTCGCAGCTCCGGTGCTCTCCCAGATTGCCTAGTGCGGGAACTCCCGCGGTTGAACCGACGGCGCGGTTGAACCGTACTGCCTACTGGCTGAAGGCACTTTTCGCCGATAACCTGTTTCAATTCACAGAGATGGATGAGGTACGTGATGCCGGCAAGTGTTCTGCGACCGGTGCTGGGCGCGCTCGGGTTGACGCAGATTCGATACGTCGACCCGGTGCGTCGCGGGCGGGCCAGCGGCCTGGTGGCCGAGGTGTACAGGCAGTTGGAAAGGGACTTCGGTGTGCTGGCCCCACCGGTGGCCCTGCACGCCCCGGCTCCCGAGGTGCTGGCCGCCGCGTGGGTGCTGCTGCGGGAGACGCTGATCGTCCCCGGTGCCGCCCCCCGCGCGGCCAAGGAGGCGGTGGCCACCGCGGTCTCGCTGGGCAACGCCTGCCCGTACTGCGCGACCATCCACAACAACGCGCTCGGCCTGCTCGCCGGCGGCGGCTCCGCCCGGCCCGACGCCGGCGCGGCGGCGCTGGAGGAGGTCGTCAACTGGGCGATGCCGACCGATGGGGGCCCGCCGCAGCCGCCGCCTTTCCCCGCCGCCCAGACCCCGGAGCTGGCCGGGGTGGCGGTGCTGCTGCACTACCTCAACCGGATGGTCAACGTGTTCCTGCGCGACGTGCCGCTGCCGCCAGGTGTGCCGGAGGTGGCGTTGCCCGTCGTGCTGCGGGTGCTCGGCTGGGCCATGATGAGCGCCGCACGACGCCCGCACGGGCCCGGTCTCTCGCTGGACCTGCTGCCGGCCGCGCCGCTGCCGGCGGACCTGTCCTGGGCGGCCGGCAACCCGACGGTCGCCCAGGCGTTCGGCCGGGCCTGTGCCGCGATCGACGAGGCCGGCCGCCGCTCGGTCCCCGAGGCGGTCCGGGACCTGGTGCAGGTCAACCTGGTCGGTTGGCGCGGCGGTCCGCGGGGGATCAGCCGGGCCTGGGTGGAGGGGTTGGTCGAGGGGCTGCCCGAACGGCAGCGGCCGGTCGCCCGGTTCGCCCTGTTGGTCGCCTTCGCCTCCTATCAGGTGGACTCGGCGGTCGTGCGCGACTGCCGGGCCGCCGGCGCGGACGCCCCGACGTTGGTCGAGGTCTCCGCCTGGTCGGCGATGACCGCGGCCCGGTGGCTGGGTGCCCAGCTCCCGGCCGGGGGGTGATCGCTCCGGACAGGACTGGCATCGCCGAACAATTCGGATAATCGCTGCGCCTGTCAGAATAGATCGCCTGGCCGGGGGCGGGAACAGTCGAAGTCTCCGTATTGATTTATCTCCATGCGTGGTATCGTCCTACTTCATCCGGACCACATAGGAGCACTCACAGTAAGCGCGGTCCGATATGTTCCGGTCCGCTCTTACGCCACCCGACAAACCCGGCGTGCGGTATTTCGCGACAATTTAAGCCGGGTGGTCGAACACCTGTTCCGCCGCGGTGCGACGACGACGTCGTGGCCACCCTGGGCAGGGCCAGATCGCCGGTCGCCGGGATCCCGGCGACCGGCGACCCCAGCGCACGGGCGTGCCGTGCTTGGTGCGGTCGGAGTGTCCCCAACGTGTTAACCGAATGGAGTGATTGGCCGTGCACAACGCCGTCGAAAGAGCCATCTCGATCATGTGGGATCGCTACCACGAACCCCTGTCACTTAATGCGATGGCCGATTCTGCCTTTCTCAGTCGCTTTTACTTCTCTCGGCTGTTCCGGTCGAAGACGGGCACTTCGCCGGGGCGCTTCCTGACCGCCATCCGGCTCTACAAGGCCAAGAACCTGCTGCTCGAGACCGACATGAGCGTCACCGACATCGCCTACGCCGTCGGCTACAACAGCCTGGGCACCTTCATCAGCCGGTTCACCCGCAGCGTGGGCATCTCGCCGGCCCGCTACCGCTGGCTTGCCGAGAACGGCATCCCGCAGCTGTCCCGCACCCGCACGGCCGGCCCGCGCCGTCGGGCCACCATCACCGGGCGACTCGTCCTGCCCCCGGTCGACGTGCCGGTCAAGGTGTACGTGGGCATCTTCGACAGCCCCATCGTGCAGGGGTTGCCGGCCTCCTGCGACATCCTGGAGGCCTCGGGCGTGTACGTGCTGCGCGACGTGCCGGAGGGGCAGTGGTACCTGCGGGCCGCGGCGATCGCGCTCGGTGACATCGCGGCCCGCCCGTCCATGCGTCGCCCCCTCGCGGTCGGCTCCCACGACGCGCTCACCGTGGCCGGCAGCGACAACCTCACCGTCGACCTGGAACTGCACCACACCGGGGTGTTCGACCTGCCCATCCTGATCGCGCTGCCCGAGCTGGACAGCAACGACCCCGCCAGCCGCACCAGGCGCGGCTTCACCCGCACCGACCGGCGTACCGCCCGGCCGTCCCGGGTGCTGCACCGGGCCAAGTCGTGACCGCCGCCTCCGGGTGGTGGCGACCCCGGAGGTCGGACCCCGGCCCGGCGGCACGACGGGGCCGCGGACCGGGCGGTGGCACCGCCATCGGGGAATGAGGGCGCGGGTCGAACGGGACCCGGCCACGCGCCCAGGAACACCCCGCACGGAAGGCGACCGGCCGGTGGCGCCCGGGCCACCGGCCGGCCGCCGACAGCGGTGCGGCTCAGCGTACGGAGGTGGCGACCGGTGACTCCGGCACCCGGAACGGCCCCCAGGTGAACGCCGGCAACCAGCGCCCCGGGTCGGCGCTCCACCGCAGCGACCGGATCTGCGCCGCGCTGCGGCGACCGGCCAGCGACAGGTACACCTCGTGCCACGGACCGGCCACGGTCACCGCCGGCTCGCCCGTACCCGCCACGGCCCGCCCGTGCTCGGTCTGCACCGCCAGCGGCGGCAGGCCATGGCCGTCGAGCGCGGCGGACAATCCCCGCAGCAGGACGCCGAGGGCCACCGGCAGCGCCGGGTGGTCGACCGGCGGCGCGACGCCCAGCGCCTGACGCAGGTCCAGCTCGTGGGTGAACGCGTCCATCACGAGGATGTGCCCGTCCATCGAGTCCGGGCCGGCGAGGAACTCCTCCACCGGCCCGCTCAGCCGCCCCCACTCGGCGAGCAGCTCCGGCAGCCCAGCGTCGGGCGTCGCGTCGGGGACGGAACCGGTGACCCGGCCGTGCACCCGCGCGCAGACCTCCACCAGGTGCGCGACGAGCCGGTCGACAGTCCAGTCCGGGCAGTGCGCCACCGGCAGCGCGCCGGCACCGGGCGGCCCCTCGGCAAGCAGCTCCGCCGTGGCCCGCCGGACCTGACGGTAGGCCGCGTCGGC
This sequence comes from Micromonospora sp. NPDC051925, assembly GCF_044548625.1. Taxonomy (NCBI): domain Bacteria; kingdom Bacillati; phylum Actinomycetota; class Actinomycetes; order Micromonosporales; family Micromonosporaceae; genus Micromonospora; species Micromonospora sp. NPDC051925. The sequence continues at coordinate 42,834 of NZ_JBIUCH010000002.1, forward strand.
GGGAGCCCGGGACGGGCGGGACGGCTGCGGTTCGACGATGGTCACGGTCGTGCCTCCTCGCGCGGCGACGCCACGGCGTCGACGGAACCCGACGCGGGCGCGGCGGGAACGACAGGTGCGCCGGCCTCGCCGGCCTGGCCGGCGGTGAGCCGCCCCGTACGGTGCAGCCAGCCCACGGTGTCGACGAGCGTCTCACCGATCGGCCGGGGCGCCGGCCCCGCCGAGCGCGCCACGTCCTGCGGTCGGGCGTCGGCGGCGCAGACGTAGCAGGCCCCGTACTCGGCCGGGATGTGCCACGGCCACACCCGCTGTGCCAGGTCGGTGGCGTAGGCGAAGGGCAGCATCGCCCGGGCCGGCAGGAACAGCGTGGGCAGCCGGCGGCCGGTCGCCCCGCGAACGGCCCGCAGGTAGTCGCGGGTGCTCAGGTAGCGGCCCGGACCGAGGTGCCGCCCGCCGTCCCCGGCCGGCGCGGTGGCCAGCTCCGCGAGCAGCGCGGCCGTGTCCCGGACGTCGCCGACCGGGAAGCCGCCGGTGGGCCACACCGGCATCAGGCCGCGCAGCACGTTGCGCAGCCGGGCGTTCTGGTCGCCGAGCTTCGGGTCGTCCGGGCCCAGCAGGGCGGGCGGGTAGGCGATCACCACCGGGTCGCCCTGCGCCTGGTGACCCCGGGCGACCCGCTCCGCGGCGGCCTTGCTCGCCAGGTACGTCTCCCGGGCCATGGTCGGCGGCGACTGCGGGCCCACCGTCCCGGCCGCCGACGGCTCCAGCGCGCCGAACGTCGACACGTGCACCGAGCGCCCCACCCCGAGCCGGCGGGCCGCCGCGAGCACCACCTCGGTGCCGCGCGCGTTGGTCCGCCGGGTCGCCCCGTGCCACCGGCTGTCGAACGAGTAGACCGAGGCGGCGTGCACCAGCGCGTCGACGCCGCCGACGGCCCGGGCCACCGCCGTCTCGTCCACCACGTCGCCGGCGCAGACCTGCACCGCGTCGCCGGGCACCGACAGCGGGGACAGGGCCGGGGCGACCCGGTCCGGATCCCGGGCCAGCACCCGCACCCGGTGCCCGGCCGCGGCGAGCGCCGCCACCGTGTGCGCGCCGACGAAGCCCGTACCACCCGTCACGAGCACCAACATCGCGAGCTCCTCTCCGCCCGCGACCGGCGCGGGGACGCGCGGCGCGACGCTGCTGCCGGGCCTGGCGGGCGGCTCGATCGTGTCCCGCCCACCGGCGGTGGGCTACTCCCAACGTGCCGTTGTCCGGCCACTCCGTCGCAGGTCAGAGGGCAATCGGGAAGTGGCTGCGGGCGTCGGGCGGCCGGGAAGATTGGCCAGTTGGATCGTCGAATCTGGATGAATGGGAGCTACAGGTGGCCGGCACCATCAGGGCGCTCAGGCGCCGTATCCTCACCCCAGACGTCAAGGAGACCCTCGTCTCCACCCGGGGGTTCCACGACAAGGGCCCGGAGGCCCGCACCATCCTGGAGACGGTCGGCTCGTCATTTCTGACCGGGCTCTCCTCGGCCGCCGGCGCCCGCCGGGTGACCGACGTCGACACCGATCTCGCCGAGCTGCCGACCCGCTTCCAGGGGTTCGCCTACGAGGGCGCGGCCATGGGCTTCGCGCTGGTCGACGCGCTCACCCCGGGGACACCCCGGCGCAGCGCCGAGTTCCTCGCCGGCACCGGCGACCGCCACGTCTACATGGCGTACGTCGGGATCGGCTGGGCGCTGGCGCGGCTGCCGAAGTTCCTGTGGCGACGGGCCCTGGCCGCCGCCACCGACCCGCTGCTGCGCTGGCTCGTGCACGACGGCTACGGCTTCCACCAGGCGTACTTCCACACCACGGAGTACGTGCACGGCCGGCGGGCGGTGACCGACTTCCCGTGGCCGCCCGAGGGCCCCACCGCGTACGCGGCCCGCGCCATCGACCAGGGCATCGGCCGGGCCACCTGGTTCGTCGCCGGCTGTGACCCGACGGTCGCCGCCGACCTGATCGAGCGGTTCCCGGCGACGCGGCACGAGGACCTCTACAGCGGGGCCGGGCTCGCGGCGACGTACGCGGGCGGGTGCACCGCCGACGAGCTGCGGCTGTTCCTGGCCCGCTCGGGTGAGCACGCCCCGTTCGTCGCCCAGGCCAGCGCGTTCGCCGCGCAGGCCCGGATCCGGGCGGGGCTGCTGGTGCCGCACACGGAGCTGGCCACCCAGGTCTTCTGCCGGGCCTCGGCCGTCGACGCGGGTCGGGTCACCGACGAGCTGATCCCCGCCGGCCCGGACGCCTCCGGTCGGCCCGCGTACGAGGTGTGGCGGCGGGCCGTGGCCGCGCGGTTCCGGGCCGACGCCCAGGTACAGCCGTGACCGCGATCGCCGATCCGCACCGGCTGCGCCCGCCGGGCCCGTCGCCCTGGACCGCCCCGGCCCTGCTCGGGCGGATGGCCCGCAACCGGCTCGACGTCATGCGGGCGGTGTCCGCCCGGTACGGCGACGCGGTCCGGCTGCCGCTGGGGCCGAAGACGCTCTACTTCTTCAACCACCCCGACCACGCCAAGCACGTGCTCGCCGAGAACCCGGGCAACTACCACAAGGGCATCGGGCTGGTGCACGCCCGCCGTACCCTCGGCGACGGCCTGCTCACCAGCGAGGGCGCGTTGTGGACCAAACAGCGCAAGGTGATCCAGCCGGTGTTCCAGGCCCGCCGGATCGCCCGCCAGGCCGACGCGGTCGCCGAGGAAGCGGTGCGGATGGCCGCCCGGCTGCAACGCATGGTCGGCGCCGGCCCCGTCGACATCGGGCACGAGATGACCGAGCTGACCCTCGGCGTGCTGGGCCGCACGCTGCTCGACGCGGACCTCGGCGAGTTCGGGGGGATCGGCGCGGCGTTCGAGGCGGTGCAGGACCAGGCGATCTTCGAGATGATGTCGCTGGGTGCCGTGCCGACCTGGGTGCCGTTGCCCCGGCAACGGCGCTTCCGCCGGGCCCGTGCCGAGCTGCAGGAGATCGTCGACCGGCTGGTGGCGCACCGGCGGGCGGAGCCCGGCGGCATCGCCGGCCGCGACGACGTGGTGTCCCGCCTGATCGAGTCGACCAGCCGCGAGACCGACCCCCGGGTGGCCCGGCAGCGGATGCGCGACGAGCTGGTCACCCTGCTGCTGGCCGGGCACGAGACCACCGCCAGCACCCTGACCTGGGCCTTCTACCTGCTCGACCGGCACCACGAGGTGTGGGAGCGGATGCACGCCGAGGCCGTCGAGGTGCTCGGTGACCGCAACCCGGTGTACGAGGACCTGCACCGGCTGCGGTACACCGCGATGGTGGTCGACGAGGTGATGCGGCTGTACCCGCCGGTGTGGCTGCTGCCCCGCATCGCCCAGGGCGACGACGTGGTGGGCGGCTGGCACGTGCCCGCCGGCGCGGACGTCGTGCTGTGCCCGTACACCCTGCACCGGCACCCGGAGTTCTGGCCCGACCCGGACCGCTTCGATCCGGAGCGCTTCGATCCGGACCGGCGCACCGACCGGCCGCGGTACGCCTACATCCCGTTCGGCGCCGGCCCCCGCTTCTGCGTCGGCAACAACCTCGGCCTGCTGGAGGCGGTGTTCGTCCTGGCCTGCGTGACCCGGCAGCTGCGCCTGTCGCTGCGCCCTGGGCACCCGGTGGTGCCGGAGCCGATGTTGACCCTGCGGGTGCGGGGCGCCCTGCCGATGCACGTCTACGAGGCCTGACCCCGCCCCTGCCCCCGACCTGGCGCAACCGGTGCTTTCCCGGCCGGTTGCGCCTCGTCGTGTCCGCAGGCGGCGGCGTCGCGTCCGGTGCCCCGTCGCGGTCCGAGGTCCCAGCGCCCGTCGGTGTGGCCAGGTCCATAGCAGCCGCGGTGGGCGTGCCCCGCCGACCCGGACCCGGACCCAACCGACCCGGCCCGACCCGGATCCGACCGACCCAACCCGACCTGATCCGACCCGGATCCGACCGACCCGACCCGGCACGGCACGGCCGGCCCCGACCGGTGGGGGCCGAGGCGGCACGGCGACGGCCGGGCGACCACGCGGGGTGCGTGGCCGCCCGGCCGTCGGTTGGTCGGCCCGGCGGGCGCCGGGCCGACCCGGTCAATCCTTGCCGACCTCGCAGAACCGGCCGCTGTGGAACAGCAGCGCGTCGCTGCTGTCACCCCGGCCGGTGCCGAGCACGGAGCCGAGGAAGATGGAGTGGTCGCCGCCGTCGTACACGGCCGCCAGCTTGCACTCCACCCAGGCCACGTTCCCGGACACGATCGGCGCTCCGGTGTGCGGGCCCGCCTCGCACCGCACCGTGGCGAACTCCCGCTCGTCGCGGGGCCGGCTGGAGCTGGCGAAGTAGCGCGCCAGCCCCTCCTGGTCGGCGGCCAGGATGGACACCGCGAAGGTGCCCTGCGCCAGGACGGTGTCGTGCATGACGGAGCTGCGCTTCACGCACACCAGCACCATCGCCGGGTCCAGCGACACCGAGGTGAACGCGTTCGCGGTCATCCCGTGCGGCAGGTCCCGGCCGGACGTCACCACCGTCACGCCGGTGGCGAACATCCCCATCACCGCCCGCAGTTCGGCGTGGTTGGCCGTGGAGGTCGGTTGCTGGTCCGCTCTGGTCACGGCTCAGCCCTCCCCGACGCCTTCGAGGACCTTGCGCTGGCCGCCCGCGGCGGGGGCCACCGCGTACCGTGACAACGCCGTCCGCAGCGTGTCCGGTACCCGCGTCGGGCGGGTGTCGGTGTTCGGGCCGCGCATGCACGCGATCCGCTGCCGTCCCCGGGCCACCAGCTCCTCGAAGCCGTCGCGTAGCCGCACGTAGTCGAAGGCGAAGCCGATCTGGGTCTGCGTGAGGTCCTCCAGCCGCATCCGGATCGACAGCTCGTCGAACGCGGTGATCTCGGTGAAGAACTCGCACTCGCACTTGAGGGTGAACAGCTTCAGGTCGTCGCGGATGTCCGCCAGGACCTCCGGCGCCTGGTCGCGCAGGAACATCTCCCGGCACCGGCCCTGCCAGCGCAGGTAGTTGACGTAGTAGACGTTCCCGACGAGGTTGGTCTCCTCGAAACCGACCAGGTGCCGGTACTCGTAGTAGGACTCCACGACTTCACCTGCTTCCTTCCGCCAGCATCGTGAACACCACCGGCTCCTCGACGTCGTTGAGCGCGGTCACGAAGGTGGCGATCCGCGCCGCCCCCGACCGCAGGGCCACCCAGCCGGCCGGGCCGTTCGGCTCGGCCACCAGGTCGACCCGGGCGTGGCCGTTCTTGCGTAGGCACTCGACCGCGCCCCAGACCCGGGTGGCCGCGACGGACAGGTCCTCGCCCTGCTCCCGGGCCAGCAGCGTGGCCAGGGCGAGCCCGTCGGGGCCGATCAGGCCGGCCCACTCGTCGCCGGAGCGGGCCGAGGCCAGCTCCACGTCGCAGCCCACCGCCGCCGAGGCGCCGGCGACGGCGACGGTGACCCCGGCCCCGTGCGAGGCGGAGATCCGGACGTCGGCGTCGACCTCCGGCTTGCCGTCCGGCCGGTAGCGCACCGTCGTCTCCGTGCCCAGCGCCCAGCTCACCGCACGGGCGGTCTGCCGGCGGCGGGCAGACGTACCGGTGGCGTCCGCGTCGTCGGGCCGCACCACGACGCGCAGCTCGTCGGGGAGGAACGCGCCGACCCGCCGCTCCAGGTACGGGCCGACCAGCGCCGGCAGCCACGGCCCCGTGCCGTCCTGCTTGCGTACGGCGTGCAGGCGCAGCCCCTGCCACCGCTCGACGAGGTTGCCGTCGGCGTCGCAGACGTCCACGTCGTAGTGGTAGGTGTCGCCCTGGCGCAACCGCTCCACCGCGTGGATGGTGACGGTGTCCAGGGTGGCGGCGACCTTCGGATCGGCCAGGTGCAGCCGCTCGATGGCGCCCGGCAGCAGGGTCGCGTCCGGTACGCAGCACTGCAACGCGTGCATCACCGTGTCCCGGGTACCCGGGTCGCCCAGGACCAGGTCACCGGGGCGGAACCGGGCGAACCACGCGTCGACCGGCCGGTTGGACACCCGCGCCGTGCAACTCGTCGCCGCCAGGTCCTCGTAGCCCAGCAGGCGCTGGAACCGCCGTCCCTGGAACAGCACCGGTCCGTACAGGTCGCGGGCCGGGTCGATCGGCAACAGCTCCGCCGCGCCGGAGCCCGGCCGGGGCTCGACCCGCAGCGGCCGGTCCCAACGCAGCCGGGCCCGGAAGTGGTCGGCGGCGAAGTTGGTGTCGCTGCTGCGTACCACCGCCTCGACCGTGCCGTCGGCGGCGGCGAGCACCGCGATCCGGATCGTGGTGCTGCCCGTGGGCGGCACCACGATCGGACGCAGCAGCTCGACGTCCTCCAGCACCGGGGCCGCCGTGCGCCCGGTGAGCGCCGAGGCCGCCTGCGCCATCGCCTCCATGCCCAGCACGGCGGGGAAGAGCAGGTCCCCGTCGAGCAGGTGGTCGGGCAGGTAGAGGTCGTCGTCGGCGGTCAGGTCGGCGTCCACCACCAGCTCCACGCCCGGGTAGTGCACCTGCAGCCGGTCGACGAAGCGCAGCAGCGGCACTTCGCCACGCTCCAGCGTGACCGTCGGCAGGCCGTCGGCGCGACCCATCACCACCAGCGTCTGCGGTGCGGCCGGGCTGGCCAGCACCTCCTTCAGCGTCGCGATGCCGGCCTCCACCGGGATCGGCGCGATGCCGTCGCGGGTGAGGGCCTCCAGCACCCCGAGCCGCTCGCCCATGCCGGCGCCGGACCACACCGACCACTCCAGCGCCAGGCACCGGATGTGCGGGTAGTCCTCGCCGACCTTGCGGGTCAGGTCGGTCATCCAGTCGTTGGCCGTGGCGTAGTGCCCCTCGCCGCGCAGCCCGGCCCGGCCGATGATGCTGCCGAAGGTGACCAGCAGCCGTAACGTGTGCGGGTCGGTCGCGGCGAGCACGGCCTCCAGCCCGTCGATCTTCGGGGCGAGGGTCCGCCGGAACGTCGCCTCGTCGAGGTTGGCCACCGCCGTCGGCTCGTTGCGGCCGGCGCCGTGCAGCACGCCGGTGACCGGGCCGAGGACCCGCTCGATGTCGTTGACGGCCGCCTTCACCTCGTCCAGCGCGGTGATGTCCGCGCGGGCGTAGTGGAAGCGCACCCCGGCGGCGGTGAGCCGGTCGAGGTTGGCCGCCAGTTCCGCGTCGGTCGCCGGATCGGAGCGGCCGATCAGGCCCACCGCCGCGAGGGTGTCCCGGCCCAGGGCCAGGGCGCACTCCGCGGTGATGCCCTTGCCGCCGCCGGTGACCAGCAGCACGTCCTCCACGCCGAGCCCCGGCCCGCCGTTGGGCGGCAGGGTCGCCGGCCGTAGCACCGGCACGTGCCGGTTGCCGTCGGCGTCGTAGTGCACCTCGCTGAACCCGGCGGTGGCCGCCACGTCGGCGACCACCCGGGTCACCGTGGCCGCCACCGCCTCCTCGGACGGTTCGTCGGCAAGCGGCAGGGTGACCACCGTGGTGGCGATCTCCGGGTGTTCCTGGTGCAGCGTCTTGGCCAGGCCGGCGGCGTTGCGCCGGTCGCCGACCGTCACGAACCGGACGGCGTCGCCCTGCGCCAGCGCGGCCCGGGCCGCCCGCAGCATCACCGGGATGTGCTCGGGCTGGCAGTCGCGCGGCAGGCACAGCAGCACCCCGCCGCCGACCCGGGCCTGTTGCAGCGCCGTGCGCAGCGGCTCGGCGAGCGCGCTGTGCCCGGCGGTAAACGCCTGCCATCCGCCGTCGACCGGGGCGTCGACCCGGGGCCCGACCTCGGTGGGCACCAGGTCGATGGCGAACGCCCGTACCCACGGCGCCACCCCGGCGATCGACGCGTCCGGCGCGTCGGTGTCGGCCGTGCCGCCGGCGTCGTCGAGGATCTGCGCGATCTCCGCCACCGTGGCGGTGGCGTAGCTGGAGGTCAGCGTCGGCGCCGCCACGTTGAGCTCCCGGGCGGCCTGGTTGACGATCTGGCCGACGGTGATCGAGCTGAGGTGCAGCTCGTCGAGCGGCCGGCTGTCCGGCCGCACCGCCTCCAGGGGCAGCTCCGCCCGCTCGGCGGCGAGCCGGCGCAGCAGCCCCAGGCTGTCGACCGTGGCGCCGGGCCCGGACACCGCCATCGACGCGCCGCCCGGCGACACCGCGACGGCGGCCAGCTCCTCGGCGGTACGGGCCACCGCGAAGTCCCCGGCCGGCGCCGACTCGGCGGGGCTGGCGAAGAACAGCAGCGGCCGGCCCGGCTCCAGTGGCCGGGTGAACCGGTCCTGGAACAACGCCTCGTGGTTGACCGGCGCACCCGCCGCGTACGCCGCGCCGACCGCGTTGAGCAGGCCCGCGAGGGAGAGGCTGTCGGTCTCCAGCGAGATCGTCGGCACCTCCGGGGCGATGTCGGCGGCCAGCCCGCGCAGCACCCGGCCGGGGCCGACCTCCAGCAGCAGGTCGGCGTCGTCGGCCAGGCGGCGCACCGCCTGGGTGAACCGCACCGGGTCCAGCACCTGCCGGCGCAGCAGGTCCGGCACGTCGGTGTCGGCCGGCAGCACGTCGCCGGTGACCGTGGAGACCATGGTCTGCGACAGCGGCGCGAAGGTCTCGCCGCGCAGGTGCTCGGCGAACGCGACGGCCGCCGGGGCGACGGCCTCGGAGTGGAAGGCGTGCGACACCGCGATGCGGGTCCAGAACAACCCGGCCCGCTCGGCGCGCGCACCGACCTGCTGCACCTCCTCGACCAGGCCGGAGACCACGGTCTGCTGCGGGCTGTTGTAGCCGGCGATGACCACCGGCGTGCCGGCCAGCAGCGGTTCCACCACCTCGGGGGCGGCGGAGATGCTGGCCATCGTGCCGTCCCCGGCGCTGGCGTCGGCCATGATCCGCCCGCGTGCGCCGGCGGTCGCGATGAGCGTCTGCTCGTCCATCGCGCCGGCCCAGTGCAGGGCGGTCAGCTCGCCGAGGCTGTGCCCGGTCGCGCCGGTGGCCCGGATGCCGAGCATGGACAGCGCCCGCAGGCCGGCGACCGACGCGGTCACGATCCGCGGCTGCGCCACCGCCGTGGCCACCAGGTCCGCACCGGGCGGTGGCTGGTGGGCCTGGTACAGGGCGTCGATCTCCTCGAACCGGCGGCGCAGCGCGCCGCCGTCGGCCCGTCGGCCCGCGCCCTGGCCGGGGAAGAGGAACCCGATCCTCGGGGCGGGGCCCGCCGTGCCGAGGAAGACGCCGCCGGCCGCGTCGATCACCCGCTGCTCACCCGCGTCGAGCAGTTCGACCAGCCGCTCCAGCCGTTGCCGCGCCTGCTCGGGCGAGGCGACGACCACCGCCGCCCGCACCGGTCGGCCGGTGAGCTTTCCCGCCAGGGCCGCGGCCAGGTCGCCCAGTTCGGCGTACGAGAGCCGGCCCACCCACGGCGCCAGGTCCGACAACCGCGAGCCCAGCTCCTCCGGGGTGCGGGCGTCGAACATCAGCAGTTCGGTGTCCTGCCGGGAGCGCACCAGCGCGGTCGTCGACGCCCCGAGGCGGGTCCGTCGGCCGCTCTCCGCGCTCTCGACCACCAGGTGGGCGTTGATGCCGCCGAAGCCCATCGACGACACGGCCGCCCGGACCGGCTTGTCGGCCGGCCACAGCTCCGCCGTGGCGGGCACCCGCAGGGCGGGCTGCTCCACGTCGAGCACCGGGTGCGGGTCCACGTGCCCGGTGGCCGGGGGGATGACCTGCTGGCGTACCGCGAGGATCGCCTTGAGCAGCCCGGCGACCCCGGCGGCGGCCTTGGTGTGCCCGAAGTTGCCCTTCACGGTGCTGATCGCGGCGGGTGCGCCCGTCGGGTCGGCCTCCTGCCGGGCCTCGGTGAACGCGCGCAGCTCGGTGGCGTCGCCGACGGCGGTGCCGGTGCCGTGGCCCTCCAGGTAGGACACCGAGTCGATGCCGAAGCCGGCCCGTTCGTACGCCCGCCGGATGGCCAGCCGGTGGCCGCTGGCCTCCGGTCGGGTGATGCCGCCCTTGCCGTCGGAGGAGTAGCCCCAGCCGGCGATGACGGCGTGCCGGCGCAGGCCGCGCGCCACGGCGTCGGAGTCGCGCATCAGCACCAGCATCCCGCAGCCCTCGCCGGGCCAGAACCCGTTGGAGTTGCGGTCGTAGACCCGCATCTCGCCGGTGGCCAGCGCGCCGGTCTTGGCGAAGCCGATCACCTCGAACGGGTCGATGCTCAGGTCCACCCCGCCGGCCACGGCGGCGTCGAGGTCGCCCCTGGCCAGGGCGTTGCAGGCGGTGGCGACCGACAGCAGCGACGACGAGCAGGCGCCGTCGACGGTGAAGCCGCCGCCCTTGAAGTCGAAGTGGTTGCAGACCCGGCCGGCGATGGTGTTGGCCAGGCCGCCGGCCAGGGTGTCCTCGTCGATCGGCGGGAACGGCGCCTTGTAGCGCGGCTCCAGGTCGTCGAGGAACGAGCCGACGGCGGCGTCGTCCCAGCCCTGCTCGCGCAGCGCCGCCCCGACCGTGCGCCGCACGTACGGCCAGCGCAGCCGCAGCAGGTTGGCCCGGCTGAACTCGCCGGTGAGGGTGTTGCCGATGACCACGCCGGTGGTGGTCAGCGGCAGCCCCTCGCCGTCGGCGAAGCCGGCATCGGCCAGGGCCCGGGAGACGGTGTCCAGGGCCAGCCAGTGCGTCATGTCGGTGGACCGGAAGGTGCTTCCGGCGATCTTGTACTTGACCCGGTCGAACTCGAAGCCCTCGATCACGGCGGCCTTGGCCGAGTAGAACCGGTCGGGCGCGGCGGGGTCGGGGGAGTAGTAGTCCTCGGCGTTCATCCGCTCGTCGGGCAGCCGGCGGAAGGCCCGGCGGCCGGTGAGGACGTTCTCCCACAGCTGGTTGGGGTCCTCCGCGTCGGGATATCGGCAGGCGATCCCGACGACGGCTATGCGTTCGCTCACGCGATGCTCCTGGGGGTGTCGAGGGTCAACCTGGCGGCGGCCCGGGACTTCTTGCGCATGCCGGCGATCCACCAGCCGATGCCGCGGATGCCGCAGACGACGACCACCGCGAAGAAGAGCGTGTAGACGACGTTGAACAGCATCAGCACGCCGTAGGTCATGGCCACCGAGGAGCCGAACATGAACTGGTTCATCGGCTTGACCGGGGTGGTGCCCGGGTCGGTGATCATGTAGTTGGTGAACAGCACGAACGCCACACCGGTCATCACGCCCAGCGCGGAGAACAGCGCCACGTCCCAGATCCAGTGCCGGATGAACGCCTGGATGGCGAAGCCGCCGAGCCAGCCGACGATCAGCGGGACCTTGCGGGTCAGCAGCGCGTTGATCACGGTGCCGGCGGTCACGATGATGATCGGGATCATGATCCGGAAGTACGTGTTGGCGTTCTCCGTGAACTGGTACGGCGGGGCGATGGAGATCCAGGAGCCGAAGCAGATCAGCGCCATCGTGATGCCGAAGTTCGACGGGTTCATGTAGTGCCGCATCCGGCCGTAGACCGGTGCCTGGAAGACGTACTTGCCCGTCACGCCGACGATCACGGCGAACGCGATCGGCAGGAACATGTCGTTGGCGTACAGGAGCATGTTGCAGGCCAGCGCGGTGATGTGCGAGGGCAGCAGGAACTCGTACACCCGGCGGGCGCCGCCGCCGAGGAACCGGGGGGTGTCCTTCTTCGCCCAGGCCCGGATCAGCTCGAAGCTGATCTCGGCGGCGTAGCCGGTGAGCACGGCGAAGATGGGCCACAGCCACGGCTGCTCGAAGCCGAGCAGGGTGTAGCCGAAGATGTTGAAGACGCTGATGGACATGGCGAAGTTGCGCAGGGCCAGGTAGCGGCGGTCGGGCTCGGGTTTGGCCGGGACGACGGGAGCCGCGGGCGCGGTGTCGATGCTGGGGGGTGGGGCGATCGTGGTCATCGGTTCGGAACCTCCTCGACGCGGTCGGTCAGCACGAGGGTGTGCGTGCCGGCGGTGAGCTGATCGCTGACGCTGTGCTGCTGGCCGTTGAGGTCACGCCAACGCATGTCGACGGTGACCGGGCCACTGCTGGCTCCCAGCCCGAAGTGGACCTCGAAGCTGCGCTTGCCGCCGTGGCCGCTGCCGCCGTCGAGCTGGGAGATCTGCTTGCGGCCGTCGGGCGTGGTGACGGTGACGGTGGCGCCGTACGCCGGGGTGCAGAGCATCTGACCCGCCGGGGCGTCGACCGCCGGCCGGTACAGCCGCAGGTTCAGGTAGTTGCCCTTGCTCGGCGCCTCGTTGACGTAGAACGCCGGCGGGCCCCACTGGCGGGCCACCGCGAGGTCCAACGCGCCGATGCCCCGGGTGTCGGCCGTGGCGATGCCCCGGGTGGGGATCGGCACGTCCAGGCCGACCTGCTCGGTGATGTTGGCGAACTCGCCGCTGGCCGTGCGGGCGAAGAACGCCAGCGGCTGGCTGCCGGCGATGTCGTCGCCGGGCTGCATGTTCGGCCACATCGCGGGGTTGGACATCAGGTCGTCGTTCATCATGGCCATCTCCTGCAGCCACGGCCAGCGGTCGATCTTGCCCTTGACGAAGCCGAGGGTCTGCACGACCTCCAGGTCGCCGCTGTTGAGGAAGTCGCCGAACTTCACGTCCCAGCCCCAGCCGCTCCAGGCCAGGCCGAGCGGGCGGGCCTCCTGGGTGAACGGGGCGACGCCCTTGTCCAGCTTGGCGAGCATGTCGCCCTCGTCGCGGGCCCGGTTGATCCAGACGAAGTTGCTCTCCTCCAGGCCCCAGGCCGTGGTGATGTTGGAGACCATCATGTCGAAGGTGCCGTTGCGGTCCAGGTCACCGAAGTCGATGCCCATGCCCTTGAACGAGCCGTTGCCGAGCACGAACGACTTGGGCGTGGTGGGGGTGCGTTCGCCGACGGCGACCTTGAACTCGATGCGGCCGGGCCTGGAGACGTTGTGCAGCAGGTGGTCGTGGCCGAAGTCGTTGGCGACGTAGACGTCGGGCAGGCCCCGCCCGGTGAGGTCGGCGGCGTTGAGGCCCAGCGTCCAGCCGGTCGACGCGACGAACGGGATCGCGGCGCGCTCCGGCACGAAGGTCACCGAGGGGGCGTCGCCCGAGGTCGCCGACAGCCAGCGCAGGACGTGGCTGCCACCGCCGTTGGTGGCGCTGGACAGCGTCTCGTTCATCTCGACGTTGTCCTGGCCCCTGGTGTTGAGCACGTCGGACTCGGGGAAGTAGTTGCCGATCACCACGTCCGGTCTGCCGTCGCCGTCGAGGTCGCTGACCAGCGAGGCGTTGGTGTTCCACTTGGGTCCGTGGTAGAGGCCGTCGGGCGAGCTCTGCGGCAGCAGCTCCTGGCGCTGGTACGTGGCGTTGGACACCGTGGTGGCGCTGGCCTTGTGCAGGAACAGGATCGGCACCCGGCCCCAGAAGGTGACCATGAGGTCCATCCGGCCGTCGAGGTTGTAGTCGCCCGGCACGCAGCCCATCGGCGCCATCGTGTCGTCGATCGGCAGCGGCGCCGGGTCGAGGATGAACGGCGCGAACTGGTCCTCCTTCGGCGCGGTGGGCGCGTAGGTCACGACCACCTTGTTGGTGCGCACGTCCACGAAGCACAGGCTGTTGGCGCGGCCGTGGCCGGTGAGGTCGTTGACCGCGATGCTCGCGCCGACCGACGAGATCCAGGCGCGGATCTTGTGGTATGACCGGTTGACGTCGCGACTTGTCTTCTTGGGTAGCTGGTCGTAGCCGTCCGGGTAGGCGATCGGCTGCTCGGTGAAGCGGTATCGTGTGGCGGCCTCATCGGCACCGGCGACGGACACGCGGCTGTCGATGATGAAAAAGAGCGAGGCCACGAGTAGAATCGCGACTATTCCGGGACTGAGCGAGCGTGCGCGTTGACCCAGCACGGTACGGTCTCCTTACAACAGAGCCATCGGCTTCTGCCAAAGCCGATGGCGTGAACAGGGCAGACGGCATCACCGCGGCGGTGTTCCACGGGCGGTCCCGGGGTGCTGCGCGGTAAGGGATGGGAAGTGGCACCTGACGTCGTGTGTTTCACGGCGCGACGGTGCGGCCGGAGGAAGGCGTTTCTCCAGCCATTTCGGTCGGTGCGGCGAAGCTGCTTTCTGGCGTGCCTGGTTTCCTCCTGCGGCGGCGGGAAAGTGGATGCTCGGCGACCGGATCAGGCCAGGTTCATCGTGCGACGGTGGCGCCGGGGCGCGCTTCTTTCACATTGCTCCCGACGTTTTCGCAGCATGAAAGCGGTTTAGTTCGCGTATAGCGGACGATTTGCCGCGCCGGATCCCTATTGGCCGATCTCGTTCGCGTTGACCCGCTGTGTCCCCCCGCCCGGCCCAAGACGGCAATATGGCGACTAACTGTCGTGGCCGCGATGGCTAGCGTGGGTGGCGGCGCTGCCCGAGGCGCCGCCCGGGCGTCGTCCGCAGGGATCGCCCCCGCCCGGGCTCCGGGAAGAGAGGAAGCCGCCGTGTCTGTCGAGGGTTTCTGGAAGGTGGCCGTCGCCACCCCGTTCGGCGTCCGCCGCACCGAGTTGGAGCTGTTCAGCAAGGACGGTGTCCTGCAGGGCATCTCCCGTGGCGAGAAGGAGACGCTCACCCTGAACGACCTCCGGCTGGAGGGCAACCAGCTGTCCTGGTACCAGTCGATCAAGAAGCCGATGCGGATGGACCTGGCCTTCGACGTGACGATCGACGGCGACGAGATGACCGGCACCGCCAAGGGTGGCCCGATGCCGTCGGCGAAGGTCAGCGGTCACCGCGAGCCGGCGACCCAGCCCGCCTGAACCGCCGCCGTGCGCCGGCCCGTCCCCGTCCGTTCGGCGGGGGCGGGACCGCCGGCCCACCTCGGCTCTTCGGCTGCACCATCCAACCTGGATATGTATTGACTTAAGTGCATTTATCTACAATGGTCATGGGTACTCGACGCGGGAGCATCCATGACCGACTTGCCAGCGGGCACCGAGCACCACCGTTACCTGATCATCGGCGGTGGTCCGGCCGGCCTTCAGCTCAGCTACTACCTCCAGCAGGCCGGCAGCGACTACCTGACGCTGGAACGCGCGGCCGAGCCCGGCGAGTTCTTCCGCCGGTTCCCCCGCCACCGCAAGCTGATCTCCCTGAACAAGGTGCACACCACGAGCACCGATCCCGAGATCCGGCTGCGCTGGGACTGGAACTCGCTGCTGCACACCCCGGCCGACCTGCCGTTCGCCGACTACAGCCGGGAGTACTTCCCCTCCGCCGACGACATGGTCCGCTACCTCGGCGACTTCGCCCGCCACCACGGGCTCGCCGTCCGCTACGACACGACTGTCGAGCTGGTATCCAGGACCGAGGACGGCTTCCTCGTCCGCGCCGGCGGGCGGCTGCTGCACGCCGACTGCGTGGTGGTGGCCGCCGGCTGGGGCCGGCCCAACATCCCCGACGTACGCGGCATCGAGCACGCGGTCGGCTACGAGGACATGAGCACCGACCCGGCCGACTACGCCGACCAGCGGGTCCTCATCCTCGGCAAGGGCAACTCCGCGTTCGAGACCGCCTCGGCGATCCTCGGGCACGCCGCCATGATCCACCTGGCCAGCCCGCGCCCCCTGCGGCTGGCCTGGAACACCAAGCACCCCGGCGACGTACGCGGCCACCACGGCGCGGTCCTGGACAGCTACCAGTTCAAGACCCTGCACTCCGTGCTCGACTGCGTCATCGACGAGATCCGCCCGGTGGGGGACAAGTACGAGGTGCGCCTGACCTACACCCACGCCGACGGCGAGACGGCCGTGATGGAGTACGAGTCGGTGCTGCGCTGCACCGGCTTCGCCATGGACACCTCGATCTTCGCCGACAACTGCCGCCCCGGCATGGTGCCCAGCGGGCGGCTGCCCGCCACCCGGCCCGACTGGCAGTCGGTCGACGTCGACGGGCTCTACTTCGCCGGCACGCTCGCCCAGGACCGGGACTTCAAGAAGGCGTCGTCGGCCTTCATCGACGGGTTCCGCTACAACCTGCGTACCCTCACCGCCCTGCTGCGCGAGCGGTACGAGGGTGCGCCGCTGGCGTACGAGAAGGTCGCGGCGGACGCCGAGGCGCTCACCGAGGTGGTGCTGGACCGGGTCAACTGGAGCTCGGCGCTGTGGACCCAGTTCGAGTTCCTCTGCGACGCCCTCGTCGTCGACGCCGCTGCCGGGGTGGTGCGCCACTACCACGACCTGCCCGAGGACCACGCGGTCGCCCGGTTCGGCGGCGAGAGCCACTACTACACGTTCTCGCTGCGCTGGGGCCGTGACAGCTACTCCGACGTGTTTGCCATCGAGCGGCATCCGCAGCCCGACCGGGCTGCCGAGAGCGCCTTCATCCACCCCGTGGTGCGCCGCTACCGGGGCGGGGAACTGGTCGAGGAGCTGCACCTGCTGGAGGACCTGCTGGCCGAGTGGCGCCGGCAGGACCGGCACGTGCAGCCCCTGCGCGACTTCTTCACCGCGGACCTGGGGCGGTGAGGCCCTACCGGAGGACCATGACCTCCGACAACGCCTTGCGGCTCAGCTGCGGGACGGTGACCCCCTCGGCCGGGTAGCCGACCGGCATCACCAGGCAGGCGCGCTCCTCGCCCGGACGCTCGCAGATGTCGTTGAGGAACCGCATCGGGCTGGGCGTGTGGGTGAGGGTGGCGAGCCCGGACAGGTGCAGGGCGGTGATCAGCACCCCGACGGCGATGCCGACCGACTCCTTGACGTAGTAGGGCTTCGGGGTGTGCGGCCCCTGATGCACCTCGAACACCACGATGACCACGGGGGCGGTCTCCAGGAACGGCTTCTGCCAGTCGGTGCCCATCGGGGCCACCGCCTCCAGCCACTCCTGCGAGGCGCGGCGGGTGTAGAACTCGGCCTCCTCGGCCTCGGCGGCCTCGCGCAGCCGGCGCTTGCGTTCGGCGTCGGTCACCACCACGAAGCGCCAGGGTTGCAGGTTGGCGCCGCTGGGGGCGGTCGCGGCGGCCCGGACGGCCTCCTCGACGACCTCCAGCGGCACCGGCTCGGCCGAGAAGTGCCGCACCGACCGGCGGGCCGCCATCCGGTCGGCGAAGTCCCGGGCGGTGCGGTTCATCAGCGTGGGATCCAGCCGTTGCAGCTGGAACGGGGTGGTCGCGATCTGGTTCACGGGGGGCCTCCATCGGCAGGTCGGGGCCCCTCCAGCATCACCCACGCCACCCGCCGCCGGTTGTGCGCGATTGCCCAGATCGCCCCGGCGAAAAGTCAGCCCGCCGTCCGCTCCGCGAGGTCGTCGACGACGTCGGCGAGCGTTCCGCCGTCGCGGACGACGGCCCGCTGGCGTCGCGCCCCGGTGCCGTCGGCGCTGAGCCGCTCCAGCCACTGTCCGACGGGGTCGTGGTCGCCGTGGGCGCGTAGCGCCGGCTCGACCGTGGTCAGCAGGTCGCGGGCCAGCTCGGTCGTCGGCCGCAGCCGGCCCGTGCGCGGGTCCAGGCCCTCGCCGTCCAGGCCGTCGCGGGCTGCCCGCCAGTAGGCCGCCCGCAGCAGTTCATCGGCGACCTGCGGGGTGGGTTCGCCGGCGGCCACCACGGCCGACAGGTGCACCACCAGCGCCCGCACCAGCGCCGCGTACCGCGCCGCGTCCTCGGCGGTGGCGGCGGAGTCGGCGACCCGGACCTCCAGGGTCGGGTACCGCTCCGAGGGGCGTACGTCCCAGAAGATGGTGGCCCGGTCGACGAGCGCGCCGGCGTCGAGCAACTGGCGTACCACCTGGTCGTAGTGCTCCGCCGAGTCGAACACCGGCGGCGGGCCGGCGACCGGCCACCGGCCCCAGACCGTGGTGCGCCAGCTCGCGTACCCGGAGTCGCGGCCGTCCCAGTACGGCGAGTTCGCGGTGAGGGTCAGCAGCAGCGGAAGGTAGGGCCGCAGGTGGTTGCCGACCAGCACCGCACGCTGCCGGTCGGGTGTCTCCACATGCACGTGCAGCGCGCACAGCGCCAGCTCGTCGTGCAGGCCCCGGTACATCTCGTTGCCGAGGGTCTGCCGCGGGCCGACGGTCATCGGCGGCGGCACCGTCCCCGCGACGGGGGCCGTGCCGGTGGCCACCACCCGCAGCCCGGCCGCCCGCGCGCAGTCCGCGACGACCTTGCGGGCCTCGCCGAGCTGGTCGGTCAGCTCGCCGAGGGTGCCGCAGGCGTGGGTCCGGGTCTCCAGTTGCAGGGTGGTGATCTCGCCGGACACCCGCTCCCCGAGCGACGCGGACGCCGCCGCCACGACTTCGGCGGCCCTGGGCGCCGGGGCCCGGGTGACGGCGTCGACGACGAGGAACTCCTCCTCCACCCCGAAGCGGGGCGGCGGGGCGGCCGGGGGTGTGGTGAGGGTCATGACACACCATTATGGACGGTGAATCGGCCCGTGGCCAGCAGCGACGCGCCTCACAGGCGCGCGGGGACGCCCCGAGTCGCGCCGACCGGACCCCGCCGTTGCGGGGCGAGGACGCCGGCGACCGTCGCGGCGAGCAGGGCGGCGCGATCGGGCAGCTGGCTGACGTCCACCCACTCGCTGCGGGCGTGCGACCCGCCGCCCACCCCGCCCAGGCCGTCCAGCGTGGCCACGCCCAGCGACCCGGTGAAGTTCGCGTCGGACGCGCCGGCGGCGTGCGCGGCCTCCAGCGGCGGCAGGCCCAGCTCGTGGCCGGCCCGCCGGGCGATCTCCAGCAGCGGCGTCGCCACCGCCTCCTGCAACGGGTAGCGGTTGATCCCGCCGCCCACCACGAGAGCGGCCTCGGCCAGTTGGGGGGTCAGCGCGTGGATCAGCCGGTCCACCCGGTCGAGTTCCTCCCTCGTCCAGGCGCGCACGTCGACGCAGAACGTCGCCGACTCGGGCACCTGGTTGCTGATGCTGCCGGCGCTGAGCACCGTCGGTGTGACGCTGGTGCCCTCGGCGGCGAACGCCCGCACGGCCAGGACCTGGTGGGCCAGCTCGACGGCCGCGTTCACCCCCCGGTGCGGCTCCACGCCCGCGTGCGCGGCCCGGCCGCGTACGGTGATGTCGTACCTCGAACCGCCCTTGCGGGCGACCTTGAGTGCGCCGGTCTCCGTGGCCGGCTCGCCCACCAGCACCGCCCGCGACCGCCGGGCCTGCTGCTCGATCAGCGGCCGGGAGGTCGGAGACCCGCTCTCCTCGTCGCAGGTCAGCAGCACCCCCACCCGGGACGTGTCGGGCAGCAGCGACAGCGCGGTGACCAGCTGCACGATGCCCGACTTCATGTCGGCCACCCCGGGCCCGGTGGCGATGTGGTCGGCGAGCGCGAAGGGCCAGTCCCGCGTGGTGCCCTCCGGCCACACCGTGTCGTAGTGCCCCAGCAGCAGCACCCGCTGGTCCTCGGCCTGCCAGAGCAGGTGCGGCAGCCCGTCGCGCATGACCCGCACGGCGGGCCGGCCCAGCACCGGGCTGATCCAGCTCTCCAACAGGTCGGCGCAGGCGTGCAGGCGCCGCACCGCCCCGGGCGGGGATTCGGCGTGCACGAGTTGGCGAAGTCGGTCCACCATGGCCCCGGCCTGCGTCCGGGCCTCCTGCCGTATGTGCGTCGTGTCGACCATGGTGCCGATCGTGGCAGCGGCCCGTACGCAGCGGCAATACGCGTACGTGCCCTGCTCGTCGCCCTGAGTGTCGGCCCAGGTGTCGGCCTCGCGGACGGCACTTTCGAAGAGATCGCGACCCGTGGCGTCGGGCCGCAGTGGGCACGGTCGAAGAAGCGGGCGGGCCGCCGGGCCGGCAGCATGCGCAGCAGGACCGCGTCGCCGCCGGCCGCGGCCTGTCACGCCGAGGAGAGACACGTGGCACACATCGATCTGGGTCTGGACGAGACGCAGTACCCGGGGATCAGCGGGCTCATGCACTACCGGCCGGAGACCGCCGTGGCGCTCAACGCCCTGGCCGAAGCGCTTCTGCACGCCCCGCACCCCACCCTCAGCGCCGGCGAGCGGGAGCTGATCGCGGCGTACGTCTCCGGGCTGAACGACTGCACGTTCTGCTGCTCGTCGCACTCGGCGTTCGCCGCCGCCCAGCTCGACGGCGGCATGCCGTTGGTGGTCCAGGTCCGGGCGGACCCGGACACGGCCGAGGTCACCGCGAAGCTGCGCGGCCTGCTGCGGATCGCCGCCGCGGTCCAGTCCGGCGGTCGCAACGTGAGCGCCGCGCTGGTCGACGCGGCCCGCGCCGAGGGCGCGACCGACCTGGAGATCCACGACACGGTGTTGATCGCCGCCGCGTTCTGCATGTTCAACCGCTACGTCGACGGGCTCGGCACCCGGCTGCCGGAGGACCCGGTGGCCTACACCGAGACCGCGGAGCGGATCAAGGTCGGTGGGTACGTGGGCTCGGCCTGACCCGCCCCGGTCCGGCGGGCGCGGGGCCGCGCCCGCCGGCACGACCACCGTCCTATCCGTTGTACGGCATGGTGGGGAACCAGCCGTAGCCGAACATCGCGGGCAGCCGTACGTCCCAGTACACGACCATGAACACGCCCAACGCGATCAGCAGTGCCCCGGTCACCGCGGCGGTGCGGGTCGGGCTGGCGGCGAGCCACTGCACGAACCGGCCCCGGGTGGCCACGATGACCAGGGCGAACAACGCGGTGACGATGGCGATGTTGCCGAGCGACTGGAGCACGAACGCGCCCGCACCGTACAGTGGATTGCCGGTGTCCACCGCCCAGTGGAACAGCTTGTTGAACAGCGGGTACGGCCGGCCGATGAGGAACCCGCCGACCAGCGCGCCGAGCACCACCACCCGGGCGACCGGGCGACGCGCGAACGAGTCCGGCAGCGTGCCGAGCGCGGCCAGGCCGAGGTAGACGAAGGCGAGCCCGATCACGCCGAAGACGACCATCGACTGGACCAGACGCACCGGCAGCCCGCCGACGGTGTCGGTGGACAACTGCGGCAGCCGGTCGCCGAGCAGCACGCCCACGAAGCCGTAGGTCGCGGCGACCGCCACCATCCCGACGGTGAGCCAGCCGACCGGCCGCAGCAGGACACGCAGCCCGGCCCGGGTCGCATCGGCGTCGCTGGCCTGGCTCATCGGGCCGACCGCGGCGGCCATCGCGATGTTGCACGCCGTGAAGGTGCCGGCCAGGCCGGAGACGAACGCGAAGACCAGACCCGCGACGGTGCCACCGATGGCGGTGGTCTTCGCGTCGTGGCCCAGCAGGGTGTTGGCGACGTTGTCGCCGATCACGTGGTCGACGAACTCGTACGACCACAGCACCGCCAGCAGGACTCCCGCCGCGACGCCGCCCAGGACGATCCGCCCGCGCGTGCGCGGGTAGGCGTGCGCGGTGAGCTGGACCGCGCGCCTTCTTTCGGTGTCAGTCATGGATGGATTGTGGGGACGGATCCCCCCGTTGCCTTCTTCCGGATTGCCCTGTCCGTCGGGCAGGACGGCAACCTCGAACAAGTGTCCGGGTGTCCGGCTCCTCCATCGTGGACTCATGTCGGTCACTCCGTACCAGTGGCGCCGCGTCCGTACCTCCGTGCCCGTCGTCCTCGGGCGACTGCTCGACCTCGTCTGCGAGGCCCCGCCCGATCGGCCCGCCACCGCGCACTGGACGGTGGCGGACACCATGGCCCACCTGTGCAGCGTCGCGGCGATGGGGCTGGCCCTGGTCCGGAGCGCCCCACCCGACCTGCCGGTGCCCGATCTGCTCGAGCTGCGCCGGCACACCACGGTCGACACGATCTCGGTGATGAACGCCGAGGTGCTGCGGCACTTCACCGAGCGGCGGCTGCCGGTGCTGGCCGACCGGTTGCGCGCCGACGTCGAGGAGGTGCTGCGGGCGGCCGACGAGGCCGGGCCGGACCACGAGGTGTCCTGGCTGGGCGGGGCCCGGCTGCCGGTCGCCGGGCTGCTGGCCCACCTGCTCAACGAGCTGAACCTGCACGCCTGGGACATCGCGCGGGCACTCGGTCGGCGCTGGGTCGTCGACCCCGCCGACGCCGCGCTCTTCGTCGACCTGTTCATGATCGGCATGACCCGCCGCGGCTACGGCCGGCTGCTGGACCGGGACGGCCCGGCGCACCCCGGACCGATCTCGGTGAACTTCCGGCACCGCTTCGGTCCCGAGGTGACCATGGTGCTGATCGACGGCCGGGTGACGGTGGCGCCGACGGAGCGCCGTCCCGACGTCCGGCTCTCCTTTGATCCGGCCACCTTCACGCTGATGCTGTTCGGCCGGGTGTCCCGGGTACGCGCGGTCCTCGGCGGCGCGTTGCGGGTGGGCGGCCGGCGGCCCTGGCTGCTGCCGATCTTCCTGCGCACCATGCGCCTGCCGTCCTGACCCGGGTCGCCGACCTCGCCTGCCGCGGGGGAGGCGACCGTGCCGGCGTGCGAAGGACGCGGGGCGCAACACGGAAGAAGTTCCCCCGCGGTGACGGGTGCGACCGTGGGATGGACAAGGTCCACGAGGCCGGAGAGCCTGCCCAAGGAGGAACTGGTGACGATTACCGAAACCCCCACGCGCGAGGAGATCCTCAGCCGCGTCGCCAAGGCCGAGCCGGTGCTGCGGGAGCATGTGGCCTGGTCGGAGGAGAACCGCCGGCTGCACGAGGCGACCGTCGAGGCGATGGCCGAGGCCGGCATCTTCCGGATGCGGGTGCCCAAGCGCTACGGCGGCTACGAGTGCGACGGCGCGACGCTTGTCGAGGTCGGCACGGCGCTGGGCCGCATCGACGGCTCCGTGGGCTGGGTCGCGATGGTGAACTGGATCCCCACCTACCTGGTCTGCATGTTCCCCGACGAGGTGCAGGACGAGGTCTTCTCGATTCCGGACGTGCGGGTCTGTGGCACCAACGCCCCCAAGGGCACGATGGTCCCGGTCGAGGGTGGCTACATCCTCAACGGCCGGTGGCCCTTCGTCAGCGGGGCGCACCACGCGCACTGGATGGAGGCGGCGGCCGTCATCCTGCGCGACGGCGCCGAGCCGGAGCCGGTCATGACCATGGTGCCGATGTCCGACATGGAGATCGTCGACGACTGGCACACCACCGGGCTGCGCGGCTCCGGCAGCATCACGACGGTGGCCACGGACGTCTTCCTTCCCGCCGAGCGGGTCATCCCGCTGGGCGCCGCGCTCGGCCCGGACACGCTGTCGGCGACCAACCGGAACATTCCGATCTACTCCACCCCGGCCACGCTGGTCGCCGCGGTCTCCGGGGTCGGCATGCTGGCCGGGCTGGCCAAGGCGGCCCGGGACACCTTCTTCGACCGGCTGCCCGACCGGAAGATCATCTACACCGACTACCCGAGCCAGGCCGAGGCCCCGCTGACCCACCTGCGGGTCGGCTCCGCCACCCACAAGATCGACCAGGCGGTGTTCCACGCCCGGCGGATCGCCGAGGTCGTCGACCACAAGGCGTTCAGTGGCGAGGCGTGGACGGTCGAGGAGCGGGTCCGGGTGCGCGCCGACCAGGGCGAGGCGGCGCGACTGGCCAAGGAGGTCGCCGACATCTTCCAGATGGCCAGCGGCGGCACCTCCATCTACACCGACGTCCCGATCCAGCGCATCGTGCGGGACATCACCTCGGCCGCGCTGCACGGCCTCGTCGTCCCCGACGTCAACACCGAGCTGTACGGCAGGGTGCTGTGCGGGCTGGAGCCCAACACCCTCTACATGTGACGCCTGCGCGCCGTGCCGGGCCCTCCCACCACCGCCGCTGGGAGAGCCGGCGCGGCGTCGGCGCACGGCGATGACGACCGTGCGGCAGCCGTTCGGCGTGCTGGGCGTGACCGCCGTACGGCTGGTCCTGACACCGGCGGCGGGAGGGACTCCCGGACACACCCTCGTCGAACTGCCGACCACCTGTCGTGTTCACAGATGGCGGCGTCGCCATGCGGACTGCTCGTGCTCGGCGGCGAGCTGCTCGTCCAGGGCCGTCTCGCGTACCTGTCGGCGGAACGGGTCGGCATGGCGTAGCCCGGTCACCACCAGGGTCAGGCAGACGATCGTGAGCAGTGCCAGTCCGACGACCGCGGGTAGTGAGGTGGTCGCCGGCACCAGGAGCCCCAGCACGACGGCCGCGACCACCAACGCCGGGCGGATTCTTCGCACGGTGCGCCACTGCAGCGCGAGCAGGCCGGCGGCGTAGACGCTCACCCCTCCGAACAGCACACCGTCGTCGACGTCCGACGGACGGACGAGCCACGCGTCGCGGTCCGGCTCGCCGATCGTGGTCAGGTACCGCTTGAGCCCGAGAGCGAAGAGGATGGCCCCGGCGATCAGCACGAAGTGCAGGACGACGTACGCGTCTCTGGCGAGGGCGAACCGCTGGCCGGGATCGCGGGTGCGGTGCATGGTCTGCTCCAGGCCGAGCGCGAGAGAGTCGAAGTACATCCACCACAGCGCCGCGATGACGGCGACGCCGAGGATCACCGCCGTGATCACCGGCCAGACCAGCGGCAGGTTGGTGGTCAGCCCCGCCCCGGTGCCGAGCGCGATGATCGACTCTCCGAGCGCGATGAGCAGGATCAGCGCGTACCTCTCCGCCCAGTGTCCGGCGGAGACGACCGTCAGGCCGGAGCCCCTGAGGCTGCCGGCGACGAACTCGGTGCCCACCGCGCACGTCCACAATCCGAGCTTCGCCCACGTGGCCCACGGCGTCGCCGTCGGATTCGGTGGTAGCGCGGCCGTCAGGATCAGCGTCGTGCTGACGACGACCGGTAGGCCCAACCGTCTCAGGCTCCCGCCCCGGTCCTGGCTCTTGGCCACCAGCACGAACACCTGCAGTCCTCGGATGATCAGGTAGCAGGCCGCGAAGACCAGCGGCCCCGGCGCTCCACCGGGCCGGTCGACCAGAGCCTCGGGCAGCGACAGGGTGAGCACCAGCAGAGCCGCCACCGTCACCGCGCCGACCAGCGGGACGACTCCCTGGTCGGCCCGCAGGTAGTTGCCGAGTGCGGCGAAGCCGACCCAGCACCACCACAGCAGCGCCAGCACCACCAGCCCGCCGAGCAGCGCCACCGTACTCAGATGCTCCGCCAGGACGGTCGTGACATTGAGAAACGCGAACACGAACACGAGGTCGTAGAACAGTTCGAGACGCGTGACACGCGAGCCCGGTGCCGTCGGGAGGAACCGGTCCGGGCGACGGAGGGATCCCACTCTGACGAGTGTGGCAGCCAGCGGGACTCCCGAGGCGAGAAACCGCAACTGCGGCCCGTCCAACCGCAGTAGCGGTCGACGCGGCGAAGAATCATTGCCGAGTAAAGAAGTTGATGGACATCTTTGGTGTCGAGGTGTTCGGGGTGTCCATGATGTTGGCGGTACGGCTTCCGGAAATCCGCCCCACCCTGTCGCCTGACGTGCTCGACGGGGCCGGCTCCGGGCACCTGGAGCACGTCAGGGGAGGTAACCATGGCAGCGGCAGGAAAACGCCGACCCTCTGTCCTCCGGACCGGCATCGGGGCCGCAGCGACCCTGCTGGCCCTCACCGCGACCGTCATGCCCGCGACGGCCGCTCCGGCCGAGGGCGCGGTCCTCGCCGCCGGTGGCCCGACCGCCGTGGCCGGCTCGTACATCGTCGTGTTGCGGGACTCCGCCGTCGCGGCCGACACCGTGGACGCCACCGCGCGTTCCCTCGCGTCGCGGCAGGGCGGCGGCGTCGGCCTGGTCTACCGGCACGCCCTGCGGGGGTTCGAGGCCCGGCTGTCCGAGCGGGGCGCGCGCCGGCTCGCGGCCGACCCGGCGGTGGCCTCGGTGACGCAGAACCACACGGTGTCCGTGTCGGACATCCAGAGCCCCACCCCGTCCTGGGGCCTCGACCGGGTGGACCAGCGCGCGCTGCCGCTCGACAACTCGTTCACCTACCCCCGCGTCTCGCCGGCCGTGCGGGCGTACGTCATCGACACCGGGATCAATCTGACCCACACCGAGTTCGCCGGGCGGGCGGTGTCCGGCTGGGACGTCGTCGACAACGACACCGACGCCACCGACTGCCAGGGCCACGGCACCCACGTGGCCGGCACGGTCGGCGGGTCCACCTTCGGGGTGGCCAAGAACGTGCAACTGGTGGCCGTACGCGTGCTCAACTGCGACGGGCGCGGCAGCATCGGGCAGGTGATCGGCGGGGTCGACTGGGTGACCGGCGATCACGACCCGGGGGAGTTGGCCGTCGCGAACATGAGCCTCGGCGGCCCGACGTATGCGCCCATGGTCGAGGCCGTGACGCGATCCATCGCCGATGGCGTCACCTACGCGGTGGCGGCGGGCAACGACAACGGCGCCGACGCCTGCGGCACCAGCCCGGCTGTGGTGCCGGAGGCGATCACGGTGGCCGCCACCGGCGCCGACGACGCGCGCGCGTCGTTCTCCAACATCGGCCCGTGTGTGGACCTGTTCGCGCCGGGTGTCGACATCACCTCGGCGTACATCGGCAGCAACGTGGCCACCCGTACGGCCTCCGGAACGTCGATGGCCAGCCCGCACGTCACCGGCGCGGCGGCGCTGATCCTGGCCGACGCCACACCCGGGGTGGTGACCGACGCGGGCGTCGGCTCGCCGAACCGGCTGCTCCATGTCAGCGCCACCCTCCCGGCCAACGACTTCACGCTGGCGGCCACCCCGGCGAGCGGCGTCGTCACGGCCGGTGGCGCCATCTCGACCACGATCACCGGCACCGTCACGAGGGGCGCGGCCCAGTCGGTGTCGTTGGTGGCCAACGGCCTGCCCGGCGGCGTCACGGCCACGTTCCAGCCCGCGAGCATCTCCTCCAACGGGAGCACCACCCTCACGATCAGCACGGCGTCGACGACGCTGGCCGGCACCTACACCGTCACGGTGATCGGCACCGGGGCAGGTGCGATCCGTCCGGCGGCGTTCCAGTTGCGCGTCAACGACGTGCCCGGCTGCGTCGGCACGAACGGCACCGACACGGGGCTCACCCGGAACGGTCCCGTCGAGATCCCCATCACGATCACTGACTGTCCCGGCGTCGCCGCCCGCAACAGCACGGTGGAGGTGCACCTCGACCACACCGCCATCGTGGACCTCGACGTGCGGCTGACCGCGCCCGACGGGACCTGGTACTACCTCGTCCTCCGTACCGGCGAGGGCAGCAGGGACATCGACTACACGTTCACCTTCGACCTGTCGGCCGAGACGGCGAACGGCGCCTGGAAGCTGTACGTCGACGACTCCGGGCCCTCGGGTACCGGGTTCTTCGACTCGTGGCGGCTCAACCTGGCCGGTGCCGACCTGCCGGCACCGGCGTGCGGTGGTGTCGCCACCGCCGACGTGCGGATCCCGGACGTCGGCGTGGCCGAGTCGCCGATCAGCGTGGCCGCCTGCGGCCGGGCACCGTCCGCCGGCAGCTACGTGGAGGTCAAGGTCCGTCACCCGTGGGGCCGGGAGCTCAGGCTCTCCCTGGTCGCACCGGACGGGCAGACGATCCTGCTCAAGGACGTCAACGGGATGGGGCTGCCGAACGTCTACGAGACCTTCGTCGTGAACCTGTCGGGGAAGTCGACGGGCGGCACCTGGAAGCTGCGGGTCGAGGACTTCTTCGGTGGCAACGAGGGCGTGATCGACGGCTGGAAACTGACCCTCTGACAGGCCGACCAGACCTCGTCAGATGACGACCACGGCACCGCGTACACCGGTGTCCCCTACCGCCAGCACCTGGACGGTCCTGGCCGTCAGGCGCGAGCGTCCCGACCGGTCGTGCCGGTCGGGACGCTCGGCGGGAAGCGAACGTGTCTCCGACGGCGTCCCGCTGGTGAGTGGCTACCGGTCACCGTGGAGATAGCGCGTGATCATGTCCACCAGCTCGGTCTCGAACGTCTCGATCGGGATGGACCGTGGGTCGGCCATGAACTTGTGCGCGTTGATCTCCACGGTGAACGTGATCAGCTCGGCGGCGGTGTCGAGGTCCCGTACGGTGACGTCCGGGTGGCGGGCGAGGAGGTCCCGTACCTGAGCGACGCGGGCCCGTCCGTGCCGGTCGATCGTGTCGAGCAGTTCCTTCGAGACCGGCGCTTGCTCGATCATGATCCGGAGCAGGTGCGGATCGTCGGCGTGGTTGTCGATGGCGTCGCGGACCAGCGCCCGCACCGTCGCCTTCAGGCTTCCGGGGGACAGGTCGAGTCGGTCGGCCTGCGTCCAGGTGCCGCGGTCGATGTGGCGCACCAGTAGCTTGGCGAGGATGGCGTCCTTGTTGGGGTAGTACTGGTACAGCGAGCCGATGGAGACGCCAGCGCGTTCGGCGATGCGGTTGGTGGTGCCGGCGGCGTAGCCGTGCTCGGCGAAAACGTGAGCAGCGGCGGTGAGGATGCGCTCGCGGGTGAGTTCGGCGCGTACCTGGAGGGGCTCGCGACGTGGCTGAAGGCGGCGTTCGGGCGACGGCATGGGAAGGCCCCTCCGGGAGTCGCAAAGCGAGTAGCCAAAGAGCTGAACTATTGCTCACAATAGCATCGTGAACTGCGAAAACAAGCCAACCCCAGAGGTGGGTGGTAGGCCGTGATCCCCAAGGTGCGCCGGCCCGGATCACGCACGATGATCACGCTGGAGGTGCGTCGCCGAGAGTTTCTCACGCCGGGATTCGTGAGCGTCACCCTCGGTGGTCCAGGCGTGCGGGACCTGGTCGTCGCCGGCAACGACCAGGCGGTCCGGCTGTTCTTCCCCCGCGAGGCACAGACCGCCCTGCGCATGCCGACCGTCTCGAACGAGGCCTGGATGGCCCAGTTGATGGTGATGCCGAAGTCGGCGCGCCCGTGGGTCCGCAACCTGACGATCCGGCGCGCGCGGCCGGCGGACGACGAGATCGACATCGAGTTCGCCGTGCACGCTGACTCGCCCTTGTCGTCCTGGGTACGCCGAGTCGAGCCGGGTGATCCGGCGGGGATCTTCGACATGGGCACCATGTACCGGCGGCCGGAGCACGCGCAGGGGCAGTTGCTGGTCGGCGACGAGACTGCACTGCCTGCCATCCTGTCGATTCTCGACGGAACGCCGCCGTCGCTGGCCACGGAGGTCTACCTGGAGGTGGCGTCCGCTGCCGACGTCCGCTCCGTCGAGGCACCTGCCGGCGTCCGCATCCACTGGTTCGGCCGTGACGACGCAGCTCTGCGGCCCGGCACCTTGGTGCTCGACGCGGTGCGCGGCGCGGCGCTGCCGGCCGGTGACTTCTACACGTGGGTCGCGGGCGAGTCCCGGCTGGCTACGACGGTGCGGCGGCATCTGGTCAACGACCGTGGGGTGCCCAAGCGGGACATCTCGTTCTTCGGGTACTGGCGCCTGGGCTGGTCCACCCCCGGCTGAGAGGAATCACCGTGCAGCAAACAGACCGAGTGAGCATTCCGCGCCGGCTGACGACCGTGGAGGAGGTCGAGACGATCGTCGGCCGACCCATGCCGATGATCATGCTCAAGCAGATCAGCGCGCTCGACGAGGGATGCCGAACCATCCTCGCCCACTGTCCGATCGCGGCCTTCGGCTACCGGGATGCCGATGGCACCAGCAGGACGACCTTCATCGGCGGCACGCCGGGGTTCGTCCGCATCCATTCGCCCACGCGGATCTCGTTCCTCCTGCCCGAACCCGGCGACCCGAACGGTCCGGTCTCCTTCTTCTTCCTCCTGCCAGGCGTCGGTGAGATCCTGCGCGTCAACGGTTCCGTCACGGCGGGCAAGGGCGCGGAGACGACCGTCGACATCGCGCAGGCGTTCGTGCACTGCGCACAGGCCGTCCTGCGGTCCCGCCTGTGGCAGCCGCCCGCCCCGGCGGAGCCGGCCGCCGAGATCGCGGGCGAGGGACCACTGTGCCGACCGGGCGTCGCCGAGTTCCTGGCCGCGGCACCGTTCCTCGCCCTGTCCACCTGGGATTCCTCGACTGGGAGTGACACGAGTCCGCGCGGGGACCGGCAGACGGTGGCGCGGATCCTGGACAGCCGCACGCTCGTCATCCCGGATCGTAAGGGCAACAAACGCGCCGACACCCTGCACAACCTGCTGGAGGACGACCGGCTCTCGTTCGCCGCGCTCGTCCCGGGACGCAGTGGCGTGCTGCACGTCCGTGGCCGCGCTGCGATCACCGACGATCCGGCGCTGCTGGAGACGATGGCGTTGCGCGGCCTGCCCCCGCACCTGGCGCTACTCGTCGACGTCGAGCACGCCGAGGTGACCGGCAACGCCCCGGTGGCCCGCTCCCGGATGTGGATGCCCGGCGCACGCCTCGACCGCGGCGCGGTGCCGGACCTGATGGCGCTGGCGGGAGAGCACCTCGCCACCAACGCGACGAACGCCGAGGGCCGCTCGCCCGCGTACCTGCTGAAGGTCGTCAGGGTGATCCCGGGGATAACCCGGTTGCTGCGGCTGGTGATGAACCGTGCCTACCGTGCCGGGTTGCGGAAGGAGGGCTACGAGAATGTCGCGTCCGGCGCGGGCGGGCGTGGCCCTGGCCTGCTGCGCCGACGTCGTGCCGACAGGGGAGGGGCGCAGCGTCCCCTGCGGGAGGTGTGCATCGCCGAGGTGCGGAGGGAGACACCGAGCACGGTCACCCTCGTGCTGCAGGATGCCGACGACCTCCCTGGTTCGTTCCACTTCCGGCCTGGCCAGTTCTTCACCCTCGTCTGCGACATCGACGGCATCCCGGTGCGGCGGGCCTACTCGGCATCGTCGCCGCCAGGGTCGCCTCGACTGGAGGTCACCATCAAGCACGTCGAGGGCGGCCGGTTCTCCACCCACGTGCACCGGAGTCTCCGCGCCGGAGACCGTCTCGCGGTGCTTGGCCCGTCGGGGTCCTTCCACGCCGGGCCACAGCCCCCGGACGAGATCGTGCTCGTCGCGGCGGGCAGCGGCGTGACGCCGATGATGAGCATGATCCGTACTCGGCTCGCTGCCCGGTCGGAGCGCGGGCGAATCTCGCTGCTCTACAGCAGCCACAGCGCAGATGAGATCATCTTCGCCGACGAGCTGGCCCGACTCGTGAAGGACGAGCCCGACCGGCTGACGGTAACGCACGTCCTGACCCACCGGGACGGGCGGCTCGACGCGGACCGCGTCCGCCACTGGGTCACCGGCCTGTCCCCGGCCCGGCACGCCCACTACTTCGTCTGCGGCCCCGAACCGTTGATGAACATCGTCCAGGGTGTGCTGACCGAACTCGGAGTTCCGGACCCGCAGGTGCACCACGAGCGCTACACCAGCGGAGCAGACACAGATACCGAGACCGCGACGACCGTGCCGCAGGAGATGGCCGTCGAGAAGGACGGATTCCCCATCGGTACGGCGACGGTCGAACCCGGCCAGACACTGCTCGAAGCGGGACTCGCGGCAGGGCTACCGATGCCGTACTCGTGCACGGTCGGGAACTGCGGCGATTGCACGATGCTGCTCCGCAGCGGAGAAGTCACGCAGAACGCACCGAACTGCCTCACGCCACGACAGAAAGCTGAAGGCTACGTGCTGACGTGCACAGGCCACCCCCTGTCGAAGGTCACCCTCGACATCGTAGAGCCCTGATCACCTCACTGGAGATCCTGGATCTGCTCGGCCACCCGGACGCCGAGCAGATCCAGCCGCACCCCCGTAGTCGTAGCCCTTCTCTCGCCAGGTGGAACCTCTCCAAGGCGAAGGGGCCTGCTGCACCAGCAGACCCCTTCGACACGGGTGCGCGGCGGTGGTCAGGTCGTCGGGGACGGGCTGAGCGCCGCGCAGGCGGTCAACGCCTCCCGGGTCTTCGCGTCGCTGTCGACGAGCTGGTCCGGATTCAGGCCCCGGTCACTGAGGCAGGTGCGGTAGGCGGCGGACCGCCCGTCGCCCGATCCGCCCGGCTGGGCGCCCGGCGCGCCGGACGCGCCGGGGCCGCCCGGCCGGCCGCTGGGCTGCACCGACGCACACGCCTCCTGTGCCTTCTGCCAGGTCTGTTCGTCGACGCCCTCCGGCCGGCCGCCGCCCGGGAAGCCGCGCCCTGCGCCCCGCGACGGGTCGGCGCTGCCGGACGGGAAGCCGGATGGGCGGTCGCTGGGGACACCGGACGGGAAGCCGGACGGGAAACCGGTGGGGGCACCTGACGGACGCGCGCCGCCGGGGCCGCGTGACGGGTCCATCGTCGGCATCGCCACGCCGTTGTTCCGCAGGCATTCCTGGTACGCGGCGAAGGGGTTTCCAGCCCCACCAGCGTCGCTCGATGCGTCGCTCGGCGTGTCGTCCGATCCACCGCCGCAGGCCGCCAGCAGCAACACCGCCGAGGCTGCGGCGGTCATGACGGTCGCCAACCGACGGCGTCTCTTAGTCAACGGCACGGGTACTCCTCAGGCTTCATCCGGTAGCTGCCCAGGAAACCGGTCGTACCTCGTCGGCCGCTCGGACCCGGCTCGGAGTTCCCTCGGAACGCGGCCCAGGGCATCGGCGCCACCGGTCGCCCGCGCTGCGGCGGGGGGAGCATCCGGACCGGTGTCCGGTTCCGAGCCAACTCTGAGGTGGGGTCGAGCCGGCCGCGAGGCGCGCTGCGCAGACTGCCCGACCATGGGGATCGGTCTGAAGCGACGCTGGCGTTCCCGGCGGACCCGGTGGTGGGCGGCCGGTGCCGCCGGCCTGCTGCTGTTACTCGGCGGGGCCGGGGTGCGGGCCTGGACGGCGGACGCCGCGGACGCGCCGACCCGACCGGTGACCGTGGCCGTCGACCGGGGGCCGGTCGCGGTCGAGGTGGCCACTTCGGGCACCGTCCAGCCGGCCACCACCCGCAACCTCAGCTTCACCGTCGCCGGCACCGTGCAGACGGTCAGCGTGCGGCCGGGCAGCGTGGTCAAGGCCGGCCAGCAGCTCGCGGTGATCGCCGACGCCGACCTGGCCGACGCGGCGGACAGCGTCCAGGATGCCAAGACCGACCTGGCCGAGGCGCGGGACGCGCTGACCGAGGCGTGGGACGAGGCCGACGACCCGACGCCGAGCTGCCCCACCGGCACCGGGGTACGACCGGTGGCCTGGCGCTCACCGCAGCCCACCGGCACGCCCGAGGCGACGCCGGCCACGGGCACGCCCGCCCCCGGTAGCAGCACCACGCCCCGCCCCACCACAGGCTCCGCCACGCCGAGCCGTACGCCCGGTGGCCCGGTGCCGACCGCCACCGGTGGACCGGGCGCGTCCCCGGCGCCGGCGGGCCCCGGGAGGAGCGACGCCGACTGCGGCGCGGACGCCGGCGCCACCGCACGGGGCACCGACCCGATCCTGGCCGCCCAACGCCGGGTCAACCAGGCCGAAGCCGCCCTCACCGAGGCGCAGGAGGCCCTCGACGGCGCCACCATCAGCGCGCCGATGGCTGGCACCGTGCTCTCCGTAGCCGGGTCGGTGGGTAGTCAGGTTACCCGGGGTGGCACCTTCATCACCCTGGCCGACACGTACGCCATGCAGGTGGTGGCGAAGTTCCCGGAGGCCGACGCCGGGGCGCTCGCGGTCGGGCAGAGCGCGACCCTGACCCTGGCCGACCGGCCGGAACAGACGTTCGAGGCGACCGTGGTGCAGGTCGACCCGGTCGGCACCGCCGACGGCACGATGGTCCGCTACGGCGTCGTGTTGTCCTTCGCCACCGCCCCGGAGGACCTGCTGGTCGGGCAGAGCGCCGCCGTGACGGTGCAGACCGGTGCCGTGGCGGACGCGCTGCGCGTGCCGTCCACCGCCGTGCACGACGGCGCGGACCGTACCGGCAGCGTGCTGCCGGCGGACGGCGGGCCGGCGCGCACCGTCACCATCGGGTTGCGCGGCGGCCAGTACACCGAGATCACCTCCGGGATCACCGCCGGGGAACTGGTGCGGCGCTCCTGGTGACAGGCGGCGCACAGGTGCGGCACAGTCAGCATGGAGGCTGGTCCGGTACGCAGTTCGGGTGCACACCGACATCCTCCGGCCGCCCACGGCCGGCCCCACCCCGATCACCGAGGGTGAACCTGCCCGTGCCCGCCTGTTGGTGGTCGACGACGAGCCGAACATCTCCACCCTGCTGGCCGCCACCCTGCGGCTCGTCGCGTACGACGTGCGGGTGGCGGGATCCGGCAGGGCCGCGCTGGCCAGCGTGGAGGAGTTCGCCCCGGACCTGGTGATCCTCGATGTGATGTTGCCCGACCTGGACGGCTTCGAGGTGGCCCGCCGGCTACGCGCCGCCGGTCGGCCGGTGCCGGTGCTCTTCCTCACCGCCCGGGACACCGTCGAGGATCGGGTCGCCGGGTTGGTGGCCGGTGCGGACGACTACGTGGCCAAGCCCTTCAGCCTGGAGGAGGTGGTGCTGCGGATCAGGGCGATCCTGCGGCGTACCCGGTTGGAGCTGCAGCCGGCCCCGGCCACCCAGCTGCTGCGCTACGCCGACCTGGAGCTGGACGACGACGCCCACGAGGTACGCCGGGGCGGCCGGCCGGTCGACCTGTCGCCCACCGAGTTCCGGCTGCTGCGCTACCTGCTGCTCAACGCCGGGCGGGTGGTGAGCAAGGCGCAGATCCTGGACCGGGTCTGGAACTACGACTTCGGTGGCGACGGGCGGATCGTGGAGTCGTACGTCTACTACCTGCGGCGCAAGGTGGACCGGTCCGGTCCACCGCTGATCCACACGGTGCGCGGCGTGGGCTACACCCTGCGGCTGCCACGCGGCAACGAGTGAGACGCCTGCCCCGGGTGCGCCCGTGGTCGCACTGGACGCTGCGCTCCCGACTGGTCCTGGTCGTCGGGGCGCTCGCCACGCTGGCCCTGCTCGGGGCGAACACCGCCGGCCTGCTGCTGCTGCGCAGCTACCTGGTGGACCGGGTCGACGAGCAACTCGCCGGACAGGTCCGCCCGTTCACCGGCGAGGCCCGCCCGGGCCCCGGTCCAGCAGGTCCCGGTCCAGCGGGCACCGGTCCAGCGGGCACCGGTCCAGCGGGCACCGGTCCAGCGGGCACCGGTCCACCGGGCACCGGTCCACCGGGTGGCCCGGCCGGCCGGATCGCCCGGCTCGGGCCGGACCAGCTCGTGCTGTTCTACCGCGCCGACGGCACCCGCGACGCCGAGCGCAGCAGCACCCCCGGCGAGACGGCACCGGACCCGGGCTCGTTGGCCGAGGTGACCGCGCGCGCCCACGCCGGCCAGCCGTACACCGTCTCCGGCAGCCACGGCGGCGCGGACTGGCGGCTGCTCGCCGTGCCGGTGGGCGGGACCGGCGCGGTCGTGGTGGTCGGCGCCTCCCTGGCCGAGGTGACCCAGACCGCCGACCGGCTGCTGCTCATCGACGTCGCGGTCACCGGCGGGGTGCTGCTCGTCCTCGGCCTGCTGGCCGCTTCGGTGGTGCGGCTCGGGCTGCGCCCGCTGACCCGGATGGAGCGGGTCGTCGCCGGCATCACCGGTGGCGACCTGACGCGTCGGGTGGACGACACCGACCCGCACACCGAGCCCGGTCGGCTGGGTGCCGCAGTCAACCTGATGCTGGATCGGATCGGCACCGAGATGAGCGCCCGCGCCGCCTCCGAGCGCCGGCTGCGGCAGTTCGTCGCGGATGCCTCGCACGAGCTGCGAACGCCGCTGACCTCGATCCGCGGCTTCGCCGAGCTGTACCGGCGCGGGGGCGCCCCACCCGGTCGGGTGCTGGACGAGACGATGGGCCGGATCGAGAGCGAGGCGGCCCGGATGGGCGTGCTGGTGGAGGACCTGCTCCTGCTCGCCCGACTGGACCGACAGCGCACCCCCGCGCTGCGTCCGGTGGATCTGCTGGAGATCGCCGCCGACACCATCCGGGACGCGCACGCCCGCACGCCGGGCCGGCCGGTGCGGCTGAGCACCCTCGCCGAGCACGACCCGACCTTCGAGACGCCGACCGTGCTCGGCGACGAGCACCGGCTGCGCCAGGTCGCCGCGAACCTGGTCGGCAACGCGGTGCAGCACACCGGCCCGACGACCCGGGTGACCGTCCGCGTCGGTCGGCTCGCCGCCCCGCCGGCCGTGCCGGTCGTCCGCTCGGGGCCGGTCTCCGCGTCGGACGCGGACGGATACGCCGTGCTGGAGGTGCACGACGACGGGCCGGGCATCCCCGCCGGGCACGCCGGCCGGGTCTTCGAGCGGCTCTACCGGGCCGACCCGAGCCGGGGCCGGGCCGGTGGGGGCGGTTCCGGCCTGGGACTGTCCATCGCCGCGTCGATCGTGCACACGCACGGCGGCTGGATCGAGCTGGAGACCGGTTCGGGCCCGGGGACGACCTTCCGGGTGCTGCTGCCCGCCGTACCCCCGCAGTCGACCCCGCCGCGCGACGAACCGGCGGCGTCGACTCCGAGCCAGCTCTGAGCTTGCGCCGAAGATCCTCCCAGCCGGCCCGACGAAGCTGACCGGCATGCGAGTGCGCCTGCCGGACGTCCTGCGTCGGCCCCCCGCCGCGGTCAACGCCACCCTGGTCCTGCTGCTGGCCGGCGGCGGCTGCTGGGCGTGGCTGTCGGTGCGCGGCGATTCGGCGGCGGATGCCACGCCCACCGGCACCCGGACCGTCAGTGTGTCCAGGGGCACCGTGACCGCCACCGTCACCGCCGACGGCTCGGTGCGCAGCGCCTCGACGGCCACCGCCAGCTTCGCCACCGCCGGCACCGTCACCGCCATCGCCGTGCAGGTCGGCGACCGGGTGAAGAAGGGCCAACTGCTGGCCACCGTCGACCCGGCCGACGCGCAACGCGACCTCGACGTGGCGAAGGCGGACCTGACCGCCGCGCAGGACGCCCTGGACCGCGCCGAGGAGGCAGGTTCGGACACCTCGTCGGCCCAGACCTCGGTCACGCAGGCCGAGCTGGCGGTGTCCGAGGCCAAGGCCGCGGTGAGCGGCGCCCGGCTGACCGCGCCGATGGCCGGCACGGTCGTCGCGGTCAACGGCACCGTGGGCAGTTCCTCCGGCGGGTCGGCCACCGGCGGCGGCTCGACCGGCGGCTCCTCCGCCGGGCAGCAGGGTGGCAGCGGTTCGACCGGCGCCACCAGCTCCGGATCCACCTCCTCCAGCGGGTTCGTCGAGCTGGCCGACCTGACGAAGCTCCAGGTCACCGCCGGCTTCGCCGAGGCGGACGCGACCCGGCTCAAGGACGGCCAGGCAGCCACCATCACGTGGAACGCGTTGCAGGGCGCCCAGGCCGGCGGGAAGGTCGTCGCGGTCGATCCGCAGGCCACCACCACCAACAACGTGGTCACCTACGGAGTCACGGTCAGCGTCGACGAGCTGCCGACCGGCGCCAAGCCGGGGCAGACCGTACGGGTCTCCGTGGTCACCGGCACGGCCGCGGACGTCCTGACGGTCAGCTCGGCGGCGGTCAGCGGCAGCGGCGACCGACGCACCGTCACGGTGGTCACCGACACGGGGCAGGAGAACCGGCGGGTCACCGTGGGTCTCGCCGGCGACCAGGCGTACGAGGTCACCTCGGGGCTGACCGAGGGGGAGCGGGTGGTGCTGCCGCAGAGCAGCGGCACGACGGGCAACACCGGCGGCGGATTCCCCGGTGGGGGTGGCCTGTCGGGCGGCGGTGGCTTCCCGGGCGGTGGCCTACCCGGCGGGGGCGGCGGCCCCGGCGGCGGCGCCCGGGGCGGGAACGGAACCCGTTGATGACACCGGGAAACGCACGCCGGCCGGTCCTGGACGTCCGCATGCTGACCAAGGTGTACGGCGAGGGCCCGGCCGCGGTGCACGCCCTGCGCGGGATCTCGCTGGCCGTCACCGCCGGTGACTACGTGGCCATCATGGGTTCCTCCGGATCGGGCAAGTCGACCCTGATGAACATCCTCGGCTGCCTCGATGTGCCCTCCGGCGGGCAGTACCTGCTGGACGGGGTGGACGTGGGCAGCCTCGCCGACCGTCAGCTCGCCCTGGTCCGCAACCGCCTCATCGGCTTCGTCTTCCAGGCGTTCAACCTGATCCCCCGGACCAGTGCGCTGGCCAACGTCGAGTTGCCGCTGGCGTACGCCGGGGTACGGGCCGGCCAGCGGCGGAAGCGGGCGCTCGCCGCGCTGGACGCCGTGGGGCTGGCCGATCGCGCCGACCACCAGCCCAACCAGCTCTCCGGTGGTCAGCAGCAGCGGGTCGCGGTGGCCCGGGCGCTGGTCACCGAGCCGGCGCTGGTGCTCGCCGACGAGCCGACCGGCAACCTGGACAGCAAGTCCACCGACGACATCCTGGCCGTCTTCGACCAGCTCCACGCGGCCGGGCGGACCATCGTGCTGATCACCCACGAGCCGGAGGTGGGCGCTCGGGCCGGGCGTCTGATCCGGCTGCTCGACGGTCAGGTCCGCTCGGACGTCCGGCAGGGCGGGCGGCACGCGGTGGCGGGGTCGGGCCGATGAACCTCACCGAGACCGTCCGGTTCGCGCTGCGTGGCGTGGCCGCCAACAAGCTGCGCTCGGCGCTGACCATGCTCGGCATCCTGATCGGTGTCGCCGCGGTGATCCTGCTGGTAGCGGTCGGCAACGGGTCTGCCCAGGCGGTCAACGACCGGATCGAGGCGCTGGGCACCAACACGCTGACCGTCACCGGCACCAACCGGGGCGGCAGCGCTGGTGGGCTGACCCTCGAGGTCGCCGGCGCGCTCGCCGACCCGGTGCTCGCGCCCGACGTACGGTCGGTCTCCCCGCTGGCCACCACGAGCGCCACGCTGACCTTCGAGGGGACCGACCACGAGGTGTCGCAGTTCGTGGGCACCCGGCCGAGCTGGTTCACCGCGTCCAACTCGCCACTGGCCAGTGGCACGGCGTTCAGCGCCGACGACGAGGCGCAGGGCCGTCGGGTGGTGGTCCTCGGTCGGACCGTGGCCGACGAACTGTTCGCCGGGGTGGACCCGGTGGGCCGGCAGGTCACGGCGGGCGGTGCGCTGTTCACCGTGGTCGGGGTGCTGGCGGAGAAGTCCTCGACCGGCTTCCAGGACGCCAACGACACCGCGATCGCTCCGCTGCGGGCGGTGCGCGAGGTGCTCACCGGGTACGGGTCGCTGAGTTCGATCATGGTGGAGGCGAGCGATCCGAGCCGGGTGTCGGCGGCGCAGGAGCAGATCTCCACCGTGCTCGCCCAGCGCCTGCCGACGTCCACCTCGGGCAGCACCCCGTACCGGATCCAGAACGCCGCGCAGCTGTTGCAGACCCAGTCCGAGACGGCCGACACGTTCACCGTGCTGCTGGGCGCGGTGGCCGCGATCAGCCTGCTGGTCGGCGGCATCGGCATCACCAACATCATGTTGGTGACGGTGACCGAACGGACCCGGGAGATCGGCATCCGCAAGGCGCTCGGCGCGCGTCGGCGTACGGTGCTGACCCAGTTCCTGGTGGAGGCGACCCTGCTGAGCCTGCTCGGTGGGGCGCTCGGGGTGGCGGCGGCGCTGATCGGCGCCCGGTTCACCATCGTCGGGGTCCACCCGGTGATCGTGCCCAGCTCGGTGGGGCTGGCCCTCGGGGTCTCGGTCGCGATCGGCCTGTTCTTCGGCGGACTTCCGGCGGCCCGCGCGGCCCGGTTGCGCCCCATCGACGCCCTGCGCTACGAGTAGGCCGACATGCGAGGAACCGACATGGACAGCAGCGACACCGTCGTCTTCGACCGGGTCGACGACCAACCACCGGCTCCGGCGGGGGCTCCGGACCGTGATCTGACCGCCGCGCTCGCCGCAGCGGCGCCCCGCCGGTGGTGGAACCGGACAACCCTGGCACTCGGCGCGCTGGTGCTGGTGCTGGCCGGTTTCCTGGGCGGGGTTCACGTGCAGCAGCGGTGGGGTGAGGAGTCGAGCACCGCCGGGTCGGGGCGGGCCGGGTTCCCGGGTGGTGTGCCCACCGCCTTCCCCGGCGCCGCCGGGCGTGGCCAGAGCGGCACCGGGCCGGGCGGCGGGGGAGCGCCCGGTGGTGCGACCGCGTCGGCGACGACCAGCGGGAAGGTGAAGCTGGTCGACGGCGACACGCTCTACGTGGAGACCGCCGACGGCACCCTGATCACCGTGCGCACCACCGACGCCACCATGGTCCGTACCGCCAAGCCCAGCAAGCTGA
This sequence comes from Micromonospora sp. NPDC051925, assembly GCF_044548625.1. Lineage (NCBI taxonomy): Bacteria > Bacillati > Actinomycetota > Actinomycetes > Micromonosporales > Micromonosporaceae > Micromonospora > Micromonospora sp. NPDC051925. The sequence goes on from NZ_JBIUCH010000002.1 coordinate 82,783, forward strand.
GCGCGCTCAAGGCCGGGCAGAGCGTCACCGTGCAGGGCGGCTCGGCGACCGACGGCACGGTCACCGCCACCGCGGTCACCGCCGGGGGCTGACCGCGCTCAGGGCCGAGGCCGCCGTGCGGTCGTGGGTTCGCGCTGCCCGGCGGGTGTCGCGGTCTGCGTGACTCCTTCCTGTCGCAGCTCCAGGAGATGGGTCCGGTGTGATGGCCCCGCGCGACCAGGGGCCCTCGCTGATGCGGAAACTGCTGGTCGAAGCTGCTGTCGGCCATGGCAACCGGTGCCAGCACCAGAGTTCGCATGAGGGCCTCGAACGGGGTGCCGGTCGCGTCCTCCACCAGCTGCTGGAGTACGGAGTAGTGGCTGCCCGAGTACCGGAAACGACTACCCGGCAGCATGGTCGACCGAACCGGTGGGGTGGTCGTCGAGCCGGTGCCTGCCAGGACCTCCAACAGCGACGGGGCACGATCCGCGGCATAGCCGCGGTACCAGGTGTCGGACAGACCCGCCGGGTGCGCCAGCAACTGTCGTAACGATCCGGACCGCCGACCCGGTCTGGCAGGCAGCGGCCGACCACGGGTTGACCGGGATCAGGGTCGACACCCCCACTGGCGAGGCGAACAACCGGCTCGTCGACCGGGCGACCGGCCGCGAGTTCGTCAACATGTGTTCCTGCGCCTACCTCGGGCTCAACCACCATCCGGCGGTGATCGAGGGCGCGATGGCGGCGCTACGCGAGGCCGGCGCCACCTGGCTGGTCACCTCGACCACCCGCATCCGGCACCAGTTGCTGGCCAGGCTGGAGGAGGAGCTGGGGGAGCTGGGGCGGCCGGTGACGTGATCACGTCGACGTTGATTCCGGGAGCACCCGGGGCCGGGTCAGGACCGACCGGATCGGTCACGACGTGGTGGGTCGGGTGTACGTCGTGTCGAGGTCGTATTCCTTCGTCGGGCCCTCGACATGCCATTGTTCGGTGAAGGCGTCAGCGTGCAGGAGCCGTCCGGCTACCCGGTACGTGTCGGCGTTGCAGAGGTGGCTTGCGCTCCACTGCCCGTCGCGCAGGTCCAAGCGGTAGAAGGGCCGACCGTCGGCGAAGTGCACGTCCATGGCTGGTCCGCCACGATCACGGTAGATCAGCCTGCGGCTGGCCGGGCCGCGGTACGTGCCGATGGCCACCTCGCCCTGCTCGGCGTACCACAGTTCACCGGGTGGGCCGGGAGAGAACACTGCCCGTCCGGTGAACACGCCGTCCTGGTGGGCCCGGTGGTCGAAGATCGTCCGGTGTACGCGCCATTCGCCGGGCAGGAACCGCAGGGGTGTGACAGGGAATGGGAGGTCCGGCTCCTCCGCCTGATGTTTCGCCCTCAGCGCCGTCTCCCCTCCGAGCGGACCACCATGTCGCCGGCAGCCATGTTAACTACCGGTTCACGGGCTCACCTGGTCGTGGATGTTCGCCGACGGATCCATCGCGGGCGGTGTCGGCCGGTGAGGCCGAGCGCAACACCAACGCTCCGCTGCGGTGGGCGGTGTCCGGTCGACGCCCCCAATTGCGATCTCACCGGCCGGTCGAGTCCGGCACCGAGCTACCGGCCGATCCGGATGAGGACCTTTCCCGGTGTCGTCTCCGCCCGTCGCAACGCGCCGCCGAGATCGTCGAGGGTGAACTCCGCCGCGATCGGCGTGCCGAGCCGGTCAGCCCTCAGCTGGGTGAAGACCCGGGCGAAGGCGTCCTCGATCTCGGACCGGCGCATGGCGTACACCCGGTCGCGCAGCCGGAAGAAGCGCACCGCCTGGCCGGCGTGCCGATCCTGCGCGGCAATGGCGAGAGGCGTGCCGGACAACAGGCCGAAGTGCACGAGTTCTCCGCCGTCGCGCAGCAGCGACATCAGTAGCGGTCCATCCGGGCCGCCGACGCAGTCGAAGACGACGTCGACCGGGCCGCCCGCCGCCGCGCCGAGCGCATCGCGCCAGCCCTCGTCGCGGCGGTCCACGATCGCCGTGAACCGGCCGGAGTCGGCCGGGGACCGGCCTGCGCGCCCCGTGGTCAGGCCGATGGCGGCGACGCCCCGCGCCCGAAGCAGGTCCGCCAGGTGGCCGCCGATCGCCGATCCCGCGGCGGTGATCACCACCGCGCGGGCCCCGTCGGGCACGTGTGAATCGACCATGAGCAGGGCGGTGACCGGATTGATGTACGCGAACGTCGCCGCCGCGTCCGGGATGTCCGGGGGGATCGGGAAACACCAGGATGCGGGCACGGTCCGGTACTCCTGCCAGTTCCCGGCGCCACCGATCGGGACGACGCGTTGCCCGACGAGGCTGCGGTCCACGTCCGGCGCGGCGGCGACGATCTCGCCCGCACCCTCGAACCCGGGCACGAAGGGGAAGGTGGTCCGGGACGCGTACGCCCCCGAGATCGTGATGAGGTCGGACGGGTTCACGGTCGTGGTCAGCATCCGCACCGTCACGTCGCCCGGAGCCATCGACGCCGGCGTCGCGTCGACGAGTTCGACGACGGAGGACGCCCGGCCGGATCTCACCGCCAGCGCTCTGAGCATGTGGGGTCCTCGGGGTACAGGTGGCGTCGGCGGAGTGATCCCGCGGATGGCGATTGTCGCATCTCGAGCAGCGGTCAGCCGGGACCGGTCAGCCGGACCGCCCGGTAGAGGGTGGCGGCTCCCACCCCGCCCGCGGCGGCCATGAGCGCGAGTCCGAGCCGCCCGGCACGGGGGTTCCCGGTGCGGACGAGCTGGGTGAAGATGCGGGTGGTGAGAATCGCCCCGCTGGCTCCGTAGGGGTGACCGATCGCGATCGCGCCGCCGTCGCGGTTCACCCGGGCCGGATCCACCCTGAGCTGGTCGAGACAGGCGAGCGTCTGGGCGGCGAACGCCTCGTTGAACTCGATGACGTCGATGTCCGCCAGACTCAGCCCGGGGTGTCGTCCCAGCAGGTTCGCGCAGGCCGGAACGGCCGCGAGCCCAAGTTCGACCGGGTCCACGGCACCGACGCCGCTGTCGACGAAGGCGAGCGCGTGCTCGTGACCGAGGGTCCGGGCGACGTCGGCCGAGGTGACGACGACCGTGCTCGCACCGTCGTTCAGCGGGCAGCAGTTGCCGGGGGTGACCGTGCCGCCGGGCACGAACGCCGGCTTCAGCCGGGCCAGCCGTTCGGCGGTCATTCCCGGCCGGGGGCACTCGTCGACGGAGACCTCGGCCGCCACGCCGGCCAGGGGCGCGATCTCCGCGGCGAAGATGCCGCGCTCCTGGGCCCGGATCGCCCGGCGGTGGCTCTCGGCGGCGAACCGGTCCTGCCGCTCGCGGCTCACGTGGTACCGCTGCGCGAGGGTCTCGGCCGCGACGCCCATCTCCGGGTCGTCCATGCCCTCGGGCGTGAACCGGGCCCGGGTGTAGAGGCGTGGCACCTCGAGCCGGCTGCGGGGGCGGCTCTGCCGCCAGGGCGCGGTGCTGACGCTCTCCACGCCGCCCGCGACGACGACCCGGGCGGCGCCGGTCTGGACCAGGCGGGCCGCGAAGTTGACGGCCTCGAGGGCGGAGGAGCACTGCTGGTCGATCGAGGTGGCGGGGACCGTGCTGGGCAGGCCGGCGGCCAGCGCGCCCACCCGTGCGACGTTGCCGCCCGGACCTGCCGCGTTGCCGATGATGACGTGCTCGACCTGGTGCGGTTCGAGCCGCGCGTCCCGCAGGGCGGCCCGGATGACGGCGGAGAGCAGCCGCTCCGCCGGGACGCCGTCGAACGCGCCGCCGGCCCGCCCGACAGGGGTGCGGCGGGCCGCGATCAGCACCGCTTCGGTCAGTTCCACGGCAGCTCCCGTATGTCCGGGGTGGCGGCGAGGTAGGCGGCTCTCAGCGCCTCCTTGTCGACCTTGCCACTGTTGGTCATCGGCCACCGCGGGACCGCCACGAGCGCACGGGGCAGTTTGTACCTCGGGAGGCGGGCGGCGAGGTGCGCACGCAGATCCGCGACATCGATCGTGGCCGCGTCGGCCGCCGACACGACCGCGACGAGCTTCGTGCCGCGCTGCGGGTCGTCGACGGCGATGACGTACGCGTCCGTGATCCGGCCGAACGACCGGAGCGCCGCTTCGACCTCGGAGGGGTAGATGTTGTTGCCGCCGACGATCACCATGTCGCCCTCGCGGCCCAGGATGTGCAACCGCCCGCCGTCGAGGTGACCGTAGTCGCCGACGGTGCACCACTGCCCGGCGCGCCGGAAGCCGGACTGTTCCTCGGTGAGGTATCCGTCGCTGACCAGCGGGCTCCGCACGTACACGAGGCCCGACCGTCCGTCCGGCAGGGCGACGCCGGATGCGTCGCGCACCTGCACCTCGACGCTGGGGAAGGGCGTGCCGACGTCGGTGACGTCCGAGGTGGCCGTGCTGCCGACGCTCGCCGCCGTGGACCTGCTCACCGAGACGAAGCTCAGCTCGGAGGCCCCGTAGTACTCCAGGAAGGTGCCTTCCGGCGCGACCTCGAAGAGCCGGGCCAGGACCGCCGGTGGCATCTTCGCGCCGCTGGAGACGAAGGTACGGACCGTGCGCAGCGCGTCCGCCGCCGGGGGCGTGTCGAGGAGGCGCTGGTACATCGTCGGAACGCCGACGAACCGGGTGGGTGGGTCGCCGTCCGCCGCAGCCGCGACCCCGCGCGTGTCGAACCGGGGGAGCGCGACGAAGGTGCCGCCGGTGAAGAGCGACTCGACGAGCGCGTAGAGGCTGAGCCCGTGGGCGAGTGGACCGGGAGCGAGCGTCACCGAGTGCTCGTCCGCCGCGAACACCGCCTCGCTGTGCTGGAGGCTGCCCAGCCAGGACCGGCGGGTCCGGACGAACGCCTTGGGCCGGCTCGTGGTACCCGACGTGAACCCGATGAGGAACCGGCTCGCCGGGTCGGATTCCGCCCAGCCGGGGCCGGGTGGGTCCGTCGCGTCGGCCTGCGGTTCCAGCCGGGTCGTACGCCCGCTCCTGGCGATGCCGCGCCGGGCGACCTCCGGGTCGTCGGTGATCAGCGCGTCGGGGCGCAGCAGGGCGATCGCGGCCTCCGACTGCGCGGGCGGCCACGCCGGATCCAGCACCGCCACCACGGCCCCGGCGACGGTCGTGGCGACGAACGCGCGCACGAACGCCGCCGAGTTGGGCAGGCTGATGGCCACGAGCGGCTGGGTCCACCGCTGCCCGAACCGGGTGGTCGCCGTTCGCCGCTCCCGGATGGTGCGCGCGAGGCCCGTCGCGGAGGAGAACAACTCCGCGTACGTCATCCGGTCGTCGTCCAGGGCGAAGGCGAGGTGATCCGGCCGGGCGGCCGCCCACCGCGCGAGGCGGTTGTCGAGCGGCATGGTCAGGCGTCGAGCAGCCGGCTGTAGCTCCCGTGGATCCTGACGGCGACGAGGGTGGCCACGGTCGCCTTGAGCAGATCACCCGGCAGGAACACCAGCGAGCCGCTGAGCGAGGTGCCGAGCGACAGCCCCGCCGAGAGGCTGGTCCACGGAATGCCGAAGGCGTAGACGACCCCGATGCCACCGACGATCGTGCTGGCACCCACGCAGAGATGGCGCAGGACGATGTTCTCCCGCTTGATCGCCCAGCGCTGCACGAGCAGCCCGACCACGAACGCGCCGAAGATGAACCCGACGAGGTAGCCACCGGTGGGACCGAGGAACACCCCGAACCCGCCCCGCCCGCCCGCGAGGATCGGCAGCCCGGCCACCGCCAGGACGACGAAGACCAGGGCGGACAGCATGCCGCGCCAGGCACCGAGGAGGGCGCCGGCGAGCATCACCCCGAGGGTCTGCAGCGTGATCGGTACGGGGAGGACGCCGACCGTGATCGGTGGCACGATGCCGAGCGCGGCGATGATCGCCGCGAACACGGCGACGAGAACGGTGTTCTGCGTGCTGGCGGACCGGGTCGCGGCCATGGGTCTCCTTCGGGGTGGCTGGATCATCGGACAGAGGGCTGGCGGTCCAGCGGCTCGGTGTCGTAGCAGCGCGCGTCGATGGCCGCGGCGGTCTCCTGCGCCGCCTCGAGTGCGCGTACGACGAGCGGCACGACCACCGCCACGGGATTGTTCTGCAGTCCGCGCGCGAACTGCGCCTCCCGGACCTCGAGGTACTTCGTCCGGATCTCCGGGATGAACCGCACGGCCATCGACAGCGCGAGGCTCATCTGCTCCGGGTTCAGACCGATCCGCCTGGTCGGCCGGAGAAACGCCTCGAACAGGGCGAGCATCTCACTGAACCGGGTCGTGAGGCTGACCGCGTACGCGAACAGGCACAGCGTCAGCAGCCGCAGGCACACGGTGGTGGCCGCCGCCCAGGAGGTCTGCACGACGGTGGTGACGAAGACGAACCCGACGATGATCAGCAGCCCGGACATCGTCTTGAGCAAACGGAGCGCCGGAACCCGGGTGAGCGCTGCCGCGAGTACCGCGACGACGAAGACGACGACCTGCACGACGACATCGGAGATCAGGTACACGCCGATGCCCGCCAGGAAGAGGAACACGAACTTGTACCCCGGCGGGATCGCGGCGAGGACGCCGCGTGACGGGCCGCTGTCGGTGACGCGCAGTGCGTCGGGTCGATCGGTCACCCGCACAGCTCCTGGTAGAACGCGATTGCGTCGGCGGGGACGCCGTCGAAGGCGATGGTGCCGTTGTCGATGACGATCGTGCGCTCGTAGTCCGCCGTCATGTCCAGATCGTGGGTGACGACGATCGCCCGCTGGTCGAGCCGGTCGATCTGCTGCTGCAACCGGCGTCGGTTCCGCAGGTCGAGCATCGTCGTCGGCTCGTCGAAGACGATCGTCGACGGATCCATGACCAGCACCGACGCGAGCGCGATCAGCTGCTTCTCGCCGCCGCTGAGCGTGTACGACTCACGGTGGCGCAGGTGCGCCACGCCGAGCCGCGCGAGGATCTCGTCGACGCGTTCGCCCAGCTCGGCACCGCGCAGCCCGAGGTTCTTCAGGCCGAACGCGATGTCGTCGGCGACGAGCGGCATGACGATCTGGTTCTCCGGGTTCTGGAAGACGAACCCGACCTGTCGGCGGATGCGTTTCGCGTCGCGCGTCGTCACGAGGTCGCCGACACGCACCTCGCCCGCCGTCGGCAGCACCAGGGCGTTGAGCAGCCGGACAAGCGTGCTCTTGCCCGACCCGTTCAGTCCGATGATCGCTATGCGCTGTTCGTTCAGCTCAAGGCTGATGTCGCGCAGCACGTCGTTGCCGGCACGCGTGACGGTGACGTGGTCGAGGTGGATCGTGGGGGGGTCAACGATTCGTGGTAGCAACGGCGCTCTTCAACTGTTCGGCGAGGTCCGGTGGAATGCGGACCGGCGACTCCGACGCGAGATTGACGCGTACCCACATGACGGTGGCCGACGCGGTCAGTTCCCGGTGCTGCCGGATCCGGTGGATGTCGACGGCGAAGGTGACGCTCGCGACGCCGACGTCGACCGAGCGCAGGGTGCACGCGTACCAGTCGCGGTAGCGCAGCGGCGCGATGTGCTCGACGGCTGTCCTCTTCACGAGGAAGGCGTTCTCGGCCGCAGCGGGGTCGTACGCGAGGTCTGTCCCCGCCGCGAGCAGGGCGTCGTCGATCGCGGCCTCCGCGAGCGTCAGTAGGCGTGCGTTGTGCAAGTTCCCATGCATGTCCACGTCTGCGAACTGCACCCGTCCGGTCGGGCCCGTCGACCCGTCGGAAGCACCCCGACCCGCGTTCACCGCGTCTCGAATGACAGATCGGTGTGCAGCCGGCACCCCAGCACCTGCCGCAACAGGGCCTCCTCCCCGGTGGCCTTGACTTTCACGGGCGCTGCGGACGCGTAGGCCCGTTCGATATTACCGAGTGCGCCGCGGAGGCGGTCACCGGGTGGCTGGGGATCGGCCACCCGATCCGGACGATCGGGGCCTCGCGCAGCGCCGTCGGCTCGATCCGGACACCGGTCGGTGTGGGAAGGCCGGCGAGCGGCACCTACCGGCCGCTGAAGGTGTCACCCGCCCACGACATCGACGTCGGGCTGGCCGCCAGAAATCCGTCCGAGAGGGTGTCGATCCTGCCGTTCCCGTGCCGTTCGTCGCCCGCCGGGACCACGCGGTGGGAGCAAGCCGTCTTCTTCACGGGGGTGGGACTGCGACTCGCGGGAACCGTCGGACCGCCGGCCGTGCTGCTCATCGCGATCGGAATCTACGCGGCGCAGGTCGTCGCCAGCGCGGCCTGGCTGACCCGCTTCCCGTCCGGCCCGGTCGAGTGGCTGCTGAGAAGGTGGACCGTCGACGCCGGCGGCGCGAGGTCGAACGACTCGCGCCGGAGCAACACCCACGGCTGACCGGCGGGCCACCGCGAAGAGCAGGGCAACCCGGACCGGGCACGCCCGCCGACGGCGGGCTCCGCGAGGCGGGCAGTGCCACGCTGAGCTGCGGCTTTGTTGCCGGTTGGTTAATTAGGGGCGGCCGGGTAACGGTCGGATAACGAACTCTTCCCAAGGTGTTTGTCGCTCACATAACCTCCCGGGAGGCAGGAGGTCAGACCTCCATCCTCATGCCTCTAGCCATGGCGAGGTGAGTACGCAGGTGCAGGAAGTTGCCCCCCGCTACGACGGGTACCGGTCTTTCGACTATCTGGAGCCAGTGGTCGACTACAAGGTGTTCGACCTGGCGCCCCAGCTGGGCCGGGTGCCGGCACACGATCTCGGCCTGACCGACGACCAGCGCGACCGGGTCGCCCGGCTGCTGCGCGAGCAGATCGCCATCTCGCTGCACGAACACCCGAAGATCCTGCCGGCGGACGTCTCGCAGCTGCGCGACTACAACCGCACCGGCCGCAACGCCTTCGGCTTCGAGGGCCTGGCCCGATCCGGCATGACCGCGGTCTTCGACAACTTCATGAACGGCACCGGCTGCGTGACCAGCGAGCACGCCTGGAAGTGGGACGACGTCATCTACGACATCGGCCTGCGCTTCGCCGACCTCGCCAAGCAGGACCACGTGGTGTTGGCCACCACGCTGGAGCAGATCCTCGCCGCCAAGCGCAACGGCCAGATCGCCCTGGTGGCCGGCCTCGAGGCGGCCACGATGATCGAGAATGAGCTGGACCGGATCGACATCCTCTACGGCTTCGGCGTCCGGCAGATGGGCATCGCGTACAGCCAGGCGAACATGCTCGGCTCCGGGCTTTCGGAGCGGGTCGATGGTGGGTTGACGCATTTTGGGCGTCGGGCGGTGGACCGGATGAACAAGTTGGGGATTGCGATCGACGTGTCGCATTCGGGTGACCGGACGTCGTTGGAGGTCGTCGAGGCGAGTCGGGTGCCGGTGTTCATCACCCATGCCGGGGCGCGGGCGGTGTGGGACACGCCGCGGATGAAGTCGGACGAGGTGATCCGGGCGTGTGCGGAGCGGGGTGGGGTGATCGGTATCGAGGCTGCGCCGCACACCACGTTGTCGGCGGCGCATCCGCATCACTCGATCGAGTCGGTGATGGACCACTTCACCTACTGCGTCGACCTGGTCGGCATCGACCACGTCGCGTTCGGCCCGGACACCAACTTCGGTGACCACGTCGGGCTGCACGACAGTTTCACCCAGCACCTGGCGATCGGGCAGGCCCACGGCGCGGTGGACCACCCCCGGGTGCCGTACGTCTCCGGCATGGAGAACCCGGCCGAGTGTTTCAGCAACATCGTCGGCTGGCTGGTCTCGCACGACTACTCCGATGACGAGATCTCCAAGGTCATCGGCGGCAACATCATTCGCGTTCTTCGGGAGGTCTGGTGACCACGTCCAACAACCGCCGTCCCGGTCGCTGGCGGTTCGCCGCCGCGATCGGCACGGCCGCCGCGCTGGTGCTCTCCGGCTGTGGCCTCAACGAGTCCGACGACGACTCCTCCGGTGGCAAGGCCGGCGGCAGCACGGTGCTGCGGATCGGCACCACCACCGACGTCTCCAACTTCAACCCGCTCCAGTCGTTGAGCAAGACCGACTCCTGGATCCTCAACGCGATGTACCCGCACCTGCTGCGGATCGACGAGAACGCCAAGAAGGCGCCGGAGCTGGCGAAGGACTACAGCTACGAGGACGGCGGCAAGACCGCCGTGTTCCACCTGCGCGACGACTTCACCTGGAGCGACGGCAAGCCGGTCGTGGCCGAGGACGTCAAGTTCAGCGCCGAGCAGATCATGAAGTACAAGCTGGGCAACGTCGCCGCCAAGCTGACCTGGGTCACCTCGGTCGAGGCGCCGGACGCCACGACGGTGAAGTTCAAGCTCTCCCAGCCGTACGCGCCGTTCGCCGAGGGCGTCGGCTTCTGGATGTCGATCGTGCCCAAGCACGTCTTCGAGAAAGCCGGCGACCTGTCGAAGTTCGCCAACGACGCCGACTGGGTCGGTGCCGGACCGTTCGTGCTCGACAGCGCCACCAAGGGCCAGCGCTACGTGATGAAGCGCAACGAGAAGTACCCGCTGGCGCCGGGGGGCAAGGCCGCGGTGAGTCAGGTCGAGTACCGGATCTACCCGGACGTCAACACGATGATGCTGGCGCTGCGCAACGGCGACATCGACCTGATGGGCACCCCCGTGCCGGCCTCGGCGGCGAAGACCTTCGAGAACGACGACAAGATCAAGTTGCAGAAGGTCGGCGCGCTCGGCTTCGCCCACCTGACGTACAACATGAACAACAAGGACCTGGCGAAGCAGGAGGTCCGGCAGGCGCTGTCGATGGCGGTCGACACCAAGGCGATCATCGCCTCGGTGCTGCAGGGTGACGCCCAGCAGATGGCCGGCCCGATCTCGCCGATCTTCGCCGACTACGACAACCCTGAGGTCCAGCCGTACCCGTTCGACCCGGCCGGGGCGAAGGCGAAGCTGGCCTCGGCCGGCTACCGCGACGGTGACGGCGACGGTCTGTTCGACAACCTCACCCTCGGTGTGGCCTGCGACCAGTCCAACGCCAACCTGACCCGGGTGGTGCAGCTGTTCCGGGAGAGCGCGGCCAAGGCCGGGATCAAGCTGGAGAACGAGTGCGTGGAGCGGAACACGTTCCTGTCCCGCACGAAGAACGGCGAGTACGACATCGACGCCTCGCAGTGGGGTGTCTTCGACAACCCGATGGACCAGCTGCGCAGCACCTACCTCTCCAGCAACCCGGGCGGGATCAACTACAACCTGCTCAAGTCCCCGGAGATGGACGGACTGATCAACGACGCGGCGGCCACCACCGACAAGGACGCCTTCGCCGAGAAGATCAAGAACATCGACAAGGTGGTGCACGAGCAGGCGTACCTGACTCCGCTCTACGTGGAGAACTTCCAGTTCGCCTACAACGCCAGCAAGTTCACCGGCTTCGTCGCCTCGCCGTCGGACCTGCTCGGCATGGTCACCGCCTACTCGCTGGCCCAGGTCAAGCCGGCCAGCTGACCGGCTGACGACGCAGAAGGGAGGGGTCCCCCGTGGCACGCTTCGTGCTCAGCCGGGCGGTGAAGGCCGTCCTGACCATCTGGATCGCGATCACCGCGACGTTCTTCCTGCTCCGGCTGCTGCCGGGGGACCCCACGACCCTCATGGTCGAGGGGGACATGACCCCGGAGATGCAGGCCGCCCTGCTCAAGACGTACGGCCTGGACCGGCCGCTCTGGGAGCAGTACGTGTCGTACCTGCGCGAACTGACGCAGGGCAACTTCGGCATCTCGTTCCGGCAGATCCAGCCGGTCACCGACATCCTGGTCGAGCGGTTGCCCTGGACGCTGCTGCTGGCCGGTACGGCGTTCGTGGTCACCATCGCGGTCGGCATCCCGATCGGGGTGTACGCGGCGGTGCACCGGGGCCGCTGGCCGGACAAGGTGCTCCAGGTGCTCGGCATCGGCGGGCACGCGCTCTTCGTGCCCAGCGTGGCGATGCTGCTGCTGGTCTACCTGGGTGCCCGGCTCGGCTGGTTCCCGATCGGCGGGGCGATCGACCCGGACACCCGGGGCGCGGCGGCCTACGCCAGCCTCGCCCACCATCTGGTGCTTCCGGTGCTCTCGCTGGTGCTGGTGCAGCTCGGTCCGTACGCGTTGACCCTGCGTACCAACATGATCGAGGTGCTCGGTGAGGACTACATCCGGGCTGCCCGCGCCCGGGGCCTCGCCACCCGTCGCCGGGTGTGGAAGCACGGCCTGCGCAACGCGATCCTGCCGGCGCTGACCCTGATGGGGCTGCAACTCGGCACCCTGGTCGGCGGCGCCGTGCTCACCGAGACCGTCTTCGCCTACCCCGGCGTCGGCCGCCTGATCTTCGAGGCGGTCGGGCAACGCGACTATCCCGTGCTGCAAGGAGCGTTCATCATGCTCGCCGTCACCGTCGTGATCGCCAACTCGCTGACCGACCTGCTCTACGCCGTCCTCAACCCCAGGATCCGGCTGTGAGCGCGAGGAGTGCAGCGCAGCGGAGCCCCGCAGTCGCGAGTGAAAGGCAAACCCCGTGAGCGCGCCGGTGTTGACCGAGCAGACCGTGGCGGTCCAGGAGGTCGGCGTCCGGCCGGCCTGGCGCAGCTACCTGCGCCAACCCTCCGCCCTGGTCGCGGTGGCCGTCCTGGTGGTGATGGTGGTGCTCGCGGTCGCCGCGCCGCTGATCGCCGACGAACCCGGCGGCACCAGCGCCGACGTGCTCCAGTCCCCGTCGGGACGGCACTGGTTCGGCACCGACGACCTCGGGCAGGACATCTTCGCCCAGGTGGTCTGGGGCACCCGGACCAGCCTGATGATCGGGGTGGCGGCCTCGTTGATCGCGCTGGTGCTCGGCACCGCGATCGGCCTGGTCTCGGCGTACTTCCGGCCGGTCGACGCGGTCGGCACGGTGATCACCGACGTGATGTTGGCGCTGCCCACCCTGCCGCTGATGATCATGCTGGCAGCGGTGGTGAACCCGAGTGTCTGGACGCTGACCGTCATCATCGGCGTCTTCGCCTGGCCCGAGGTGGCCCGCCTGATCCGCTCCCAGGGGCTGGTGGTGACGGCGATGCCCTACATCGACGGCGCCCGGGTGCTCGGCGCCACCGGTTGGCGGATCGTCACCCGGGAGATCATGCCGGCGGTCGTCCCGCTGATGGTGGTCAGCGTGCTGCTCACCGCCTCCCGGGCGGTCATCTCCGAGGCCGGGCTGAGCTTCCTCGGTCTCGGCGACCCGGACGCCTGGTCGTGGGGGCGGATCCTGCTCAACGCCCAGCGCAGCGGGGTGGTGGCGATCGCCTGGTGGCAGACGCTCTTCCCGTCGCTGGCGATCCTCGCCCTGGTCCTCGCAGCCACGGTCGCCGGCATGCGCTTCAACGACAACCGCGATCCCCGCCGGAACGGAGGCTGACCACGATGCGGCTGCCCGACAGCTTCTACGCCACGGTCCGGACCCGACTCAGCGCCGCGCTCGCCGAGCGCGACCTGGACGGCTTCCTGGCCACCGCACCCGCCGACGTCGCCTTCCTGGTCGGTTTCTTCTACATCGCCACCGAGCGGCCGGTCTATCTCTGGATGCCGCGCGAGGGCGATCCGCTGCTGGTCATCCCGCGCCTCGACGAGGAGTACGCGGCCCAGCAGGAGGTGACCGTCGACACGGTCAGCTACTTCGAGTACCCGGGGGTGGTCAGCGCCGAGGAGACCCTCGCCACCGCCCTCTCCGGCCGCCGGGCCCGACGGATCGGGATCAGCGCCGGTCTCTCGGTCGGTGCGGTGGACAAGCTGAACCGGGCCGTCACCGGGGTCAGCCTGGTCCCCACCGACGCGGTGGCGAACCTGCGGCTGACCAAGTTCGCCGAGGAGATCCCGCTGCACGAGGCGGCGGCCCGGATCTGCGACGACATGCTCGCCGCCGGTCGGGAGCTGATCGCCGACGCGCTGGCGCGTGGCACGGAGCTGCCCCGCGAGGACGAGTTGGCCCGGCATGTGATCGGGTACGGCACCGACCGGATGTACGCCGACTACGAGCGGGTCGTCTACACCACCAAGGTGGCCGGCGGGCTGGTCTACGCCGGCCCCAACTCGGCGCTGCCGCACGGACTGCCGACCCGTCGGCGGATCCAGCCGGGGGACACCCTGATCCTGTCGCTGGGCGCGGCGGTGGCGAGCCGGTTCGTGGAGAGCGAGCGGACCTTCGTCGTCGGCGAGCCCACCACCGAGCAGCGCCGCTACTACGAGGCCGACCGGGAGGCCCAGCAGGTGGGCACCGAGGCGATGCTCGCCGGCCGGACCTGCGCCGAGGTCAACCGGACCTGCCTGGACGTGCTGCGCGGGCACGGGCTCGGCGAGTTCATCCGGCACCGGCAGGGGCACGGCATCGGCCTGCAGAACCACGAGGCGCCCTGGGTGGAGGACGGCGACCACACCGTGCTCGCCCCCGGGATGCTGCTCTCCAGCGAGCCGGGCGTCTACGTGCCCGGCCACGCCGGCTACCGGATCTCCGACACCGTCCTGGTCACCGAGTCCGGCCCGCGCCGGCTGACCAGCTATCCGCGCGACCTGGAAGCCAACGTCATCGAGGGGGTCCGATGAAGATCAATGGTGCGGAGCTGGTGGTCGAGGCGTTCGGCCCGACCGACGCCCCGGCGATGATCGTGCACCACGGCGCACCCGGGCTCGGCTCGCGGTCGGAGCCGAAGCGCTCCTTCGGGCCGTTCGCCGACCGGTTCCGGGTCATCGTCTTCGACGCGCGGGGCTCGGGGGAGTCCAGCGACGACGAGCCGTTCACCCACGAGCAGTGGGTGGCCGACGTCGACGCCATCCGGGAGCACTTCGGCTACGAGAAGATCGTGATGGCCGGTGGCTCGTACGGCGGTTTCATCGCCCTGGAGTACGCGGTCGCCCACCCCGACCGGGTCTCCGCGCTGGTCCTGCGGGACACCGCCGCCGACACCGGGCACGACCACCTGGCCGTGGAGCGGGCCCGCAGCACCGACCGGACGGTGATCCCACAGTGGGCGATCGACCGGATCGGCACCGGCCACTTCGAGAGCAACGAGCAGCTCCGCGACTACTGGCAGGCGATCCTGCCGCTCTACGACCACCAGCACGACCCGGCGAAGGACGCTGCCCGGCTGGCCGCCACCCGGTTCCACTACCGCACCCACAACGCGGCCTTCGGGCAGAACATGCCGCGCTACGACCTGAAGCCGAAGCTGCCGCAGATCACCTGTCCCACCCTGGTCACCGTCGGCCGGCACGACTGGCGTACGCCGGTGGCGGCCTCGCAGGTGATCGCCGACCTGATCCCGGACGCCCGGCTGGTGGTCTTCGAGCACTCCGGGCACTCGCCGCAGTTGGAGGAGGCGGAGCTGTTCCAGCGGGTGGTCCGCGACTTCCTCGACGAGGCGGGGGTCGGCTGATGGACCCGCTGCTACAGGTCACCGATCTGTGGGTGTCGTTCCCCGGGGCGAGCGGGCCGGTGCGCGCCGTCAACGGGGTGTCGCTGACCCTCCAAGCCGGCCGGACGCTGGCCATCCTCGGCGAGTCCGGTTCGGGCAAGAGCGTCACCGCCCAGGCGGTGATGGGCATCCTGGACTCGCCGCCGGCCCGGATCACCGGTGCGGTCACCCTGCGCGGCCG
The DNA here is from genome assembly GCF_044548625.1 of Micromonospora sp. NPDC051925. Lineage (NCBI taxonomy): Bacteria > Bacillati > Actinomycetota > Actinomycetes > Micromonosporales > Micromonosporaceae > Micromonospora > Micromonospora sp. NPDC051925. Next base: position 98,349 of record NZ_JBIUCH010000002.1, read on the forward strand.
GGAGCTGCTCACCCTGACGCCGAAGCAGCGCGACCGGGTCAGCGGCGAGGAGATCGGCATGGTCTTCCAGGACTCGATGGCCGCGCTCAACCCGGTCTTCACCGTCGGTGACCAGCTCACCGAGCTGCTCCGGGTCCGCCGGGGGATGTCCCGCGCCGACGCCCGCCGCCGCGCGGTCGAACTGGTCGACCGGGTCCGCATCCCGGCGGCGAAGGACCGGCTGCGCGACTATCCGCACCAGTTCTCCGGCGGCATGCGGCAGCGGATCATGATCGCCCTGGCGATCGCGCTGGAGCCGGCGGTGCTGATCGCCGACGAGCCCACCACCGCCCTCGACGTCACCGTACAGGCCCAGGTGATGGAGCTGATCGCGGAGATCCAGCGGGACAGCGGAATGGCCCTGCTGCTGATCACCCACGACCTGGGGGTGGTCGCCGAGGTCGCCGACGACGTGGCGGTCATGTACGCCGGCCGGATCGTCGAGCGGGGCACCGTCGAGCAGATCTTCGACGGGCCGGCCCACCCGTACACCGAGGGGCTGCTCGCCTCGATGCCCCGGATCGACCGCCGCGACGAGCAGTTGTACGCCATCCCCGGGGCCCCGCCCAACCCGGCCCGGCTGCCCGGCGGCTGCCCGTTCCACCTGCGCTGCCCCCGGCTGACCGAGGAGTGCCGCATCGTGCTGCCCCCGCTGGAGCCGCTGCCCCGGGGCCGGGCCAGCGCCTGCCACCACCGTACGGAGGTGCTGCATGCCACCCAGCGATGACGTCGTGCTCCGGGTCGACGGCCTGGTCAAGCACTTCCCGCTCAAGGGGCGGGTGCCGCTGCGCCCCGGCGGCGTGGTGAAGGCCGTCGACGGGGTCTCGTTCGACCTGCGTAAGGGGGAGACCCTCGGGGTGGTCGGCGAGTCCGGCTGCGGCAAGAGCACGCTGGCCCGGATGCTGGTCGGTCTGGAGCGTCCCACCGCCGGTGAGGTGCGCTTCGGCGACGCGGTGGTGCACCGGGCCCGGGGTCGGGAACTGCGGGCGCTGCGCCGGCGGATCCAGATCGTGCTCCAGGACCCGTACACCTCGCTGAACCCGCGCCGCACCGTGCGCGACATCCTGTTGCAGCCCTTCGAGATCCACCCCGACGTGCTGCCGAAGGCCCGCCGGCTGGACCGGATCCGTGACCTGCTCGACCTGGTCGGGCTGGACGCGAGCCTGCACCTGGACCGCTACCCGCACCAGTTCTCCGGTGGGCAGCGGCAACGGATCGGCATCGCCCGAGCGCTCGCCCTGCAACCCGACGTGATCGTCTGCGACGAGCCGGTCTCCGCGCTCGACGTGTCGGTCCAGGCCCAGGTGGTCAACCTGCTGGAGCGGCTCCAGGAGGAACTGGGCGTGGCGTACGTCTTCATCGCCCACGACCTGTCGGTGGTGCGGCACATCTCCGACCGGGTGGCGGTGATGTACCTCGGCAAACTGGTCGAGACCGGCCCCGGCACACCTCTCTACGAGCAGCCCCGGCACCCCTACACCAAGGCGTTGCTGTCGGCGGTGCCGGTGCCGGAGCCGGCCCGCCGGGTCACCCGGCAGCGGATCCTGCTCGCCGGCGACCCACCCAGCCCGGTCAACCCGCCGTCCGGCTGCCGGTTCCGGACCCGCTGCTGGCAGGCGACCGAGACCTGCGCCACCACCGAGCCGCCCCTGATGGCTATCGGTTCCCGGCCGGCCGGCACCGCGCCACAGAGCCCATCACCGTCGGCTGCCGGGCACCCGGTCGCCTGCCACTACCCGCTGGCCGCCTAGCGCGCCGGTGGCGACGTACCGTCCACGAAGGAGAGAGCCGTGCTGCAAGAATCCGCGCCGAGGTACCGGGGCCACAAGTCCTACGGGTACCTGGAGCCGCACTCGGACTACCGGGTGTTCGACCTGGCGGCGGAGGTCGGCCGGGTGCCCGAGCACGACCTCGGCCTCACCGAAGCGCAGCGGCAGCGGGTCGCCCGGCTGCTGACCGAGCAGATCGCCATCTCGCTGCACGAGCACCCGGTGATCCTGCCCGAGGACGTCCGTGAGCTGCGCGCCTACAACCGGACCGCGCGGCAGCGCACCGGCTACGAGGGGCTGTCCCGTTCCGGGCTGACCGCGGTCTTCGACAACTTCATGGCCGGCGCGTCCTGCGTCACCAGCGAGAACGGCTGGAAGTGGAACGACCTGGTCTACGCGGTCGGGATGCGCCTCAGCGACCTCTACAAGCAGGACTTCGTGGTGCTGGCGACGTCGCTGGCCGACATCCACGCGGCCAAGCGGGACGGCCGGCTCGCCCTGGTCGCCGGCCTGGAGTGCAGCAGCCCGATCGAGAACGAGCTGGACCGGATCGACATCCTCTACGGCTTCGGCATCCGGCAGCTCGGCATCGCCTACAGCCAGGCGAACATGCTCGGTGGTGGTCTCTCGGAGCGGGTCGATGGTGGGTTGACGCATTTTGGGCGTCGGGCGGTGGACCGGATGAACAAGTTGGGGATTGCGATCGACGTGTCGCACTCCGGCGACCGGACGTCGTTGGAGGTCGTCGAGGCGAGTCGGGTGCCGGTCTTCATCACCCATGCCGGGGCGCGGGCGGTGTGGGACACGCCGCGGATGAAGTCGGACGAGGTGATCCGGGCGTGTGCGGAGCGGGGTGGGGTGATCGGTATCGAGGCCGCGCCGCACACCACCCTGTCGGCGGCGCATCCGCATCACTCGATCGAGTCGGTGATGGACCACTTCACCTACTGCGTCGACCTGGTCGGCATCGACCACGTCACGTTCGGCCCGGACACCATGTTCGGTGACCACGTGGGCGTGCACAACACCTATGCCGCGAACTACGCCCACGACGCCGGCAACCGCCCCGAACACCCCCGGGTGGAGTACGTGTCCGGGGTGGAGAACCCGGGCGAGGCGTTCGGCAACATCGTCGGCTGGCTGGTCTCGCACGACTACTCCGACGACGAGATCGCCAAGGTGATCGGCGGCAACACGATCCGGGTGCTCGAACAGGTCTGGTGAGTCGGTGGCCGCTGACGGCGACGTCGGCGGCTCCAGCGGCGTGGCCGGTCCCTGGGAGACGTGAGCGACAACTACTACACTCCGTACGCCGCAGCCTGCGGCGCGGAGCGAAGAGGTGATGGTGGATGGCGCGGCGCGAGACCGCACTCCAGGCCGCGCAGGGCCGGCTGATGGCGCTGATCGGCAGCGACTTCGGCCCCGGTGACAAGCTGCCCAACGAGCGGGAACTGGCCGACCTGCTGGAGGTCAGCCGCGCCACCGTCCGTGAGGTGCTCGGTCAGCTCGCCGCCGAGGGAGTGGTGAAACGGACCTGGGGCATCGGCACCTTCGTGCACGAGCCGGCCGGACGGGTGCCGGTCCCGCTCGGCGACGTCACCGCGCTGCGCGACCGGATCACCGCCTCCGGGCACCGGCCCGCGCTCACCGACGCCGGGGTCAGCCGGTCGACCTGCCCGGCCGACTGTGCCGAGGTGCTCGGGCTGGCCCCGGGTGATCCGGTGTGGCGGGTCGAGCGGCTCTTCGCCGTCGACGAGGTGCCGGCGGTCTGGATCCGGGACCACCTGCCGCTACACGTCGACGGGCTGGACCTGGACCCGTCCGGCCTGGTCAGCATCGATCTGGACATGTTCGAGTTCCTGGCCAGCGCGACCGGGATGCCGGTGCGCCGGGCCGAGATCGAGTTCGCCGCGGTGCTCGCCGACGAGGCCGCCACGGGGCGACTCGGCGTGCCTGCCGGGCACCCGCTGATCAGCGCCACCCAGATCGGCTACAACGCCAAGGGGGTGGCCCTCTTCCACGGCCACATCACCGTCCGCACCGATGTGTTGACCCTGCAGATCAGCCGGGGAGGCTGACCGGGCAGCCGGGCGGGGAGCTGTCCGGCTGACCGGGGGGTGTCGAAGGCGCGGGCCGCCGGCTGATCCGGTCCCGCGCCGTCACCCGGCGACCAGAACCTGCCCCGCGTCGCCGCGCACGGCCTCCACGCTCTCCCCATGACGCCGGCAACTGGCACCCAGCCCAGCCGCGATCGGCTCGGTAGCCTGGCCCTGAGGCAGCGGTGGTCAGCTACGTCCGGCGACCTCCACGAGGATCGCCGGGGCGAGGGCAGTGCCGTTCACGTCGAGTGGCACCACCGAGACTGTCCGGTCGTCGGCTGCGATCACCGAGGCGGGAACGAGGAACACCCCAGAGTGAACCTCCGCGCGGACCTGGGTCGGCGACCCGACCGCGACGGCCGTCGCGCCAACGGCGGGCAGCTCGCCGACCAGCGCATCGAGGACCTCGCTCACGCTGTACCGGTCTCTGCCACCCATCGCCCCGACGGTCGCCTGGTGCCGACCGGACAGCAGGCTCTCGACATACCAGCCGGACGACCCGGTCCAGAGTCGCAACGTGTGCTCGTCGTCGAGTGGGACCGTGTCGGCGAGGACGTAGCCGGCTGGTGGCCGCCAGTTCTGTTCAGGCGTGGCCGAACCCGGAACGATGCTGATGACGGCCGCGAGGGCGAGACCGACAGCCGAGAGCCCGATCAGGCTGCGGAGGGTCGAGCGGGATCTGGCAAGGTCCATGACACAACTCTCGCGGTAGTCGAGGTCAGCCGGAGCGTCGGATCCTGCGCATGAGCATCGCCCACACTCCGTATCCGGAACCGACGTCGCCGGTGATCGCGCCGGCAGCCGAGCCCATCTGCAGGGCATTGGCGCAGTCGGGGCAGACCTCTCGGCCGGTGACGGTCTCCTCGAACGGCGCACTCACGCGCCGACCGCAGTCAGGGCAATTCCTGCCGGACAGACCCATTCCTGCCTCCTCCAACAGCTACGCGTGATGGTACGAGCACCGCGCCAGCCGGGCCGCCCCTGCTGCGGTCGTCCACGGGAGATTCACTGGTGGGCGCGGTTTCGATGTGGTGTCCGGACCGGCAGTACCCCGCACACCGGCTCTGCCTGCCGACAGGGATCACCCCCGCATACACGGGGAGCAGCACGGCGTCCTCTGGGAGCCCTCGGACTGGGTCGGATCACCCCCGCGTGCGCGGGGAGCAGCGTACGACGGACGGTGTCGAGACGTCCGGGTCGGGATCACCCCCGCGTGCGCGGGGAGCAGGCTGACGGCGGAGATGTTCCCGGCGGTCATCAGGGATCACCCCCGCGTGCGCGGGGAGCAGAGCCCGTACAGCGGCGACGCGACGTTACGCGGGGGATCACCCCCGCGTGCGCGGGGAGCAGGCTTTCTGAGCTGCGGTGCTATAGATCGACTTCCTGGTTTTCGTTCACTTCGGCTTTCAAGATCGCTGTCGTTCACGGGGGTTGCGGGTCGCGTAGAGGTTTGCTGCTGTCCGTTCCGTCAGCGTACCGGTCGGGTCGGTGGGACCAGTCGCGGCTGATCGACCGCGGCCGGCTGGCACGATGGTGCGATGCTCGCCGCCCGATGCCTGCGCCGTGACATCGTTGCGGCCTCGCTGGCGACGAGCAGCGACGACGAGTTGGTGGCGTCGCTGCGTGCCGTGCCCGACAGCGCTGTGGGCGTGGGCGGTGCCACCTCGGTGCTCGACGTCGACGGCGTGCCGGTCTTCGCCAAGCGGATTCCGATAACCGATCGGGAGCTGGCCCATCCGGACAGCACAGCGAACCTGTTCGACCTGCCGACCTACTGCCAGTACGGCATGTACCGCCTCGCCGGCCCGGGGTTCGGCGCGTGGCGCGAGCTGGCCGCGAACATGATCGTCACCGACGGGGTCCTCGCTGGCGAGACAGCGTCTTTCCCGTTGCTGTACCACTGGCGGGTGCTACCCGGACGCCCACCTGTCGTGTCGGAACACCTCGACATCGACGCCGTGGTGGCCCAGTTCGACGGCTCGCCGGCCGTGCGCATCCGATTCGAGGAACTGGCCGGTGCGACCTCCAGCCTCGTGCTGTTTCTCGAGTACATCCCCTCTCCGCTGCTCGACTGGCTGAACGAGCCGGCCGGCAGGGTCGAGACCTTCGAGCAGCAGTTGTTCGAGGCCGTGGCGTTCCTGCGCAGTCGCGAGCTGCTGCACATGGACGGACACTTCCGCAACATCCGGGCCGACGGTGACCAGATCTATCTCGTCGACTTCGGGCTGGCCACGTCGCCCCGGTTCGACCTGTCTGGTGCCGAGCGTGACTTTGTCGCGCACCACATCGGCCACGATGCCGACTATGCGGCGATGAGGCTGGTGAACTGGCTGGTCAGCACGGTGTGCGGGATGACGGTTCCGGCCAGCGGACGTCCCACTGCCCGCGACAGGTACGTGCGCCGGTGCGCACGCGGCGACATCCCGCAGGGCGTGCCGACGGCCGTGGCGAGAATCCTCGCCCGGCACGCCCCTGCGGCAGCGCGGATGACCGACTTCTGTTGGCGGCTGTTCGACGGTGACATCCACGCGGAGTACCCGGCGCACAGCTGACGGCCGACCATCAAGATCACCAACAGTGTCGGAACCGCCGACCTACCCGTCGGCGGCGAGATTCTCGGCTATCGGGAGGCGGATCGCCCGGCGGGCCGGAGCGATCGAGGCCGCCAGAGCCGCGAGCACCGCCACCGCGAGCAGCACGCCCAGGCGGTCCCAGGGCATCACCAGGGACGTCCCGTCGTCGTCCGTCTCGATCGAGCCCAGCGCCGACAGCGTGACGGCCACGCTCGCGGCGACGCCGATCAGGGTGCCGGTCAGGGCCATGACCAGTGCTTCCGTGGCCAGGGTGAGACGAAGCTGGCGGCGGGTCAGGCCGATCGCCCGGAGCAGGGCGTTCTCCCGGGTGCGTTCGACCACCGACAGGGTCAGGGTGTTGGCCACGCCGATCAGTGCGATGACGACCGCCAGCGCGAGCATTGCCGTGACCACGTCCAGGCCCTGGTTCAACTTGGCGTTGAGGTGCCTGGCGTACTCGTCCTGGTCGTAGACGACCGCGGCGGGGAAGGCGGCCAGGGCGGCGGCCAGGGCGGTGCGTGCGTCCTCCTTCGCGACACCGGCGGCCGGGTCGACCTGCACGTCGGAGAGGAACGGCCGGTCGAAGATCGCGGTGATGTCCTCGGGGGTGAGCCAGACCGTCCGGGTGCCGGCCGCGACCGAGGTGACCTCGAACGTACGCCCGCCGACCTCGATCCTTCCGCCGGGCGCGACGCCGGTATCGGCGGAGACAACCGCGGTTCCGGTACGCGACGTGCCCGTCTGGACATCGAGGCCGGCGTCCTTGTCGAAGAGCTGGTAGTTCGGGTGGGCGGCGGCCAGCTCAGGTCGCCTGCCCAGGGCGTCGAGCAGCTCGGCCGGCAGGATGCCGAGGTCGGCGGAGACCAGGAACGTCGCGAACATCTTCTCGTCGGCGCGCTGTTCGGCGGGAGCCTCGGCGCTGCGCGCGAGCAGCGTGAAGGTGCCGACGAGGGTCACGCCGACGACCAACGCGTTCGTCGTCGTGGCGATGCGGCGTGGATTGCGTACGGCATTGAGCAGCGCCAGGGACACGGTGGCCCCACCCAGCGCGCCGAACGGCCGGCGAACCAGCAGGATCAGCAGCGGCACCACGACCGGGCTGAGCAACAGGAAACCGGTGACGGTCAGCAGCGTGCCGGCAATCACCAGCCCCGTCTGGTGCGCGGCCGTGGCCCCGGCGAGGCTCGCGAGACCTGCGGCGGTGACGACGACGCCCCACACCCGGCGCGCGCGGCCAGTGGTGCGGGCGACCTGCACGGCGGCGTCGGAGAGCGCCTCCACGGGCAGGACTCTCGTGCCACGGCGGGCGGGCAGCAGCGCGGACAGCATGGTCACGCCGACACCGACGGCCAGGGCGACGAGCACCGTCTTCGCCGAGACCACCGGGCTGACATCGGCCGAGGCGCCGAGCGCGGACAGGCTGGCCGGCAGCCCGTACGCGAGAAGGATGCCCACCGTGAGACCGAGCACCGACCCGCCGAGGCCGATCACGGCGGCCTCCAGCACGACGGAACGGAACACCTGGCGGCGGGTCGCGCCGACCAGGCGCAGCAGTGCCGTCTCCCTGGTGCGCTGGGCGAGCACGATGGTGAACGTGTTGGCGATGACGAACGCGGCCATGCCCACCGCGAGCACGCCGAAGCCGAGCAACGCGTCACGGAACGTCTCCGCGTTGCCGACCGCCGCGTCCGTCGCCTGCTCCACCAGTCGGTCGTGCGGCAACGCCGGGGCGCCCACCGCGGCGGCGATCCGGGCGGCCAGCTCCTCGTTGGTGACGCCGTCCGCGGCGTCGACGATCACGGTGGTCGACGGGTAGCTGGCCACCGCCGAGAGGTCGGCGGTCGTCATGACGATCAGCGCACCCCCGTCGTCGATCGTGTCCTTGGTGGCCGTGGTCAGGCCCACCAGGGTGTACGTCCTGGCCGTACCGCCGAAGTTGCTGATCAGCAGCTGGTCGCCGACCCGCAGGTTCTCCCGCCCGGCGGTGCGCTCGTCGAGCACGACCTCGCCGGGAGCGGAGGGCATCGCGCCCCGGCTCGCGTCGAACGGCCGCAGCGCCGGGTCGGACGACACGTTGACGGCCCGATGCGTGCCACCGATCTTCCGGCCGTCCCCGGCGGCGAGACCCATGAACTCCAGCGACCAGGTCGCTTCGGCCGCCCGTACGCCGTCGACCCGGCGGACCCGGTCGACCAGGCTGCTGTCCGTGCTTTCCTGCGTGGTGACCTCGACGTCGATGTGGTGGTACCGCGCGACGGCGTGGCCGGTCATCGCCTTCGCCAGGCCGTCGGTGAACATCAGGCTGCCGCAGACGAACGCCACGCCCAGCACGACGGCGACGCAGGAGAGCAGCGAGCGGGTGAGGTTGGCGTGCGCCGTGCGCAGGGTCAACCGGAGCATGCCGCTCATCGGGCCTGCTCCAGCATCGCGGCGATCTCGTCGAGACCAGGGCTTTCCAGGGCGGTGGCGTAGCGGCCGTCGGCAAGGAACACCACGCGGTCGCAGTGCGCGGCGGCGTGCATGTCGTGGGTCACCATCACCACGGTCTGGCCGAGCGCCGCCACCGCGTCGCGCAGCAGGCCGAGCACCTCGGCCCCGGACTTCGAGTCGAGGTTGCCGGTCGGCTCGTCGGCGAACACCACCCACGGCCGGGTGATCAGCGCACGGGCCACGGCGACCCGCTGCTGCTGCCCGCCGGACAGCTCCGACGGTCGGTGGCCCAGCCGGTCGGCCAGCCCGACCGCCGCCACCACCCGGTCGAACCACTGCTTGTCCGGCCGACGCCCGGCGATGGTCAGCGGCAGCAGGATGTTCTCCCGCGCGGTCAGCACCGGCAGCAGGTTGAACTTCTGGAACACGAAGCCCACGTGGTCACGGCGCAGCAGCGTCAGCTTCTCGTCGTTCAGCGTGGTCAGGTCCGCGTCGAAGATCCGGACCGTACCGCTCGTCGGCCGGTCCAGGCCGGCCAGGCAGTGCATCAGCGTCGACTTGCCCGAGCCGGACGCGCCCATGACGGCATGGAACCGGCCTGCCGTGAACGTGACGTCCACGCTGTCCAGCGCGGTCACGGCGGTGTCGCCGTTGCCGTACACCTTGCTCAGGCCGATGGCCTGGAGACCTGACACGATCTCTCTCCCGCTCGTCGATGATCAGTGCCTTCGACGCTAGGGATCGGCGGACGGAACGGCGTCCACCACGGTGCTGGTTCGCCGGGTACGACCTGAGTCGTACCCGGGGCGGTGACTACGACTCAGGTGTCGCCGCCGGGACGCACCAGGCCTGACTCGTACGCGAACACCACCGCCTGCACCCGGTCGCGCAGCCGCAGCTTGGCCAGGACGCGGCCGATGTGGGTCTTCACCGTCGCCTCGGCGACCTGGAGCCGGCCGCCGATCTCGGCGTTCGACAGGCCCTGTGCGAGTAGCAGCAGCACCTCCCTCTCCCGATCGGTCAGGCCGGACGGGGCCGTCACGGCACCCGGTGGCGGCGCGAGCCGGCCGGCGAAGCGGTCGAGAAGCCGCCGGGTCACCCGAGGGGCCACCACGGCCTCGCCGTCGGCCACCACCCGGATCGCCGACAACAGCTCCTCCGGTGGCACGCTCTTGAGCAGGAAGCCGCTCGCCCCGGCCTGAAGCGCGGCGAACGCCTCCGCGTCGGTGTCGAACGTGGTCAGGACCAGCACCCGCGGCTCGGGACCGGCCGCGCAGATCCGCCGGGTCGCGGCGACCCCGTCGAGCACCGGCATCCGCAGGTCCATCACCACGACGTCGGCCTCGGTGGTACGCAGCAGGCGCAGCGCCTCCGCGCCGTCGCCGGCCTCGCCGACCACCACCATGTCCGGCTGGTAGTCCAGCACCATCCGGAACCCGGCCCGGACCAGCTGCTGGTCGTCGACGAGCACGACCCGGATCATGCCGGCACCGCCTCGGCGGCCAGCGGGATCCGGGCGCGGACCCGCCAGCCGCCGTCGAGGGCCGGTCCGGCGTCGAAGGTCCCGCCGTAGAGGGTGGCACGTTCGCGCATGCCGACCAGCCCGTGCCCGCTGGCGGGTGCCGGGGTGCCGCCGGCACCGTTGTCGGTGATCTCCAGTTCGACCGCGCCGGGCCGGTAGCCGACGCGTACGGTCACGGTCGGTGCCGGGCCGGCGTGCTTCAGCGTGTTCGTCAGCGACTCCTGGACTATCCGGTAGACGGCCAGCGCGATGCCACCGGGCACCTCGGCCGTTTCGCCGTCGACGATCAGGTCGACCGCCGCGCCCGCGGCCCGGGCCCGCTCCACCACCGAGGCGACGGCGTGGTCCCGGCCGGCTTCCTCGTCACCGTCGCCGCGCAGGATCCGAACCAACTGCCGGATCTCGTCGAGGGCGTCGCCGCCGGTGTCGGCGATCGTCCGCAGCGCCTGGCGGGCCCGGCCGGGATCGTGGTCGAAGGCGTACCCGCCGCCGTTGGCCTGCAGAACGATCACCGACAGCGAGTGGGCGACGATGTCGTGCAGTTCCCGGGCGATCCGGGCGCGTTCCTCGGCCACCGCGAGGCGGGTCAGGTGCGCACGCTCGCGTTCGGCGTTGTCGAGGCGCTCCGCCGCGGTCGCCTTCTGCTGGCGGAAGAACCGGATGCTCAGCGCGGCGGCCCAGACCACGGCGGCGTTCGCCAGCAGGCCCACGAAGGTGGCGCCGACGTCCGCCGGGCCGACCGGTGACCAACCGCCCCCCGCGGCCGACCGCCCCGTGACCAACAGGGCTGCGCCGAGCACGGTGGCGAGGACACCTGCCGCCGCCGTGCGCAGGGACGCGGCGTGGGCGACCACGGCGTGCGTGGCCGCGGCCAGGGCCACCAGCAGCGTTCCCTCGTGCAGTTGCGCGCCGTCGACCTCGATCGGGGCCGCCGCAGCCGACAGCACGGCCACCACCACGAGCACCGCGAGCGGACGGTGCCGACGCCACATCAGCGTCACGCCCACCAGCACGCCGTAGGCCAGACTGCCGAGCAGGAACTGGTGCCACCACCACAGGGGCAGGGCGGCCACCGAGAGGGACACCGCCACGTCGACCAGAACGGCTGAGTCGACGCGGCGCGGGAGGAAGGACATATCGCGAGGATAGTGATCCCCCGTGCGCGGGCACGCCTGCTCGCCGACCGCAGCGGCGTCTCCGGCCCGGTCCGCAGGCGGCGACCACCGCCCGGGATGTCGCTGCGCCGTGCCGTTGCGCGTACCGTCCCGGCTGAACCCTCGACCCGGTTCAACCTGACCGTTCGCGATCCGTGGGAAAGGGAGGTGCGCCGGCCGAGTCGTACGGCAGCCGCAGGGTGAAGGTGGCACCGTGGCCCGGTGTGCTGCTCAGCGAGACGGAGCCGCCGTGTGCTTCGGCGAGCTTGCGCACGATCGACAGGCCGAGCCCGCTGCCCCCGGTCGCCCGGCTGCGGGAACTCTCCGCCCGCCAGAACCGTTCGAAAACCAGGGCTTGCTGCGACTCGGGGATGCCCGGTCCGGTGTCGACGACGTCGATGACCAGCTCTGCACCCTCCGTACGGGCGCGGAGCGTGACCGATCCTCCGGCCGGTGTGTGCCGGATGGCGTTGGCCACCAGGTTGCCGAGCGCCTGCCGCAGGCGGATCGGGTCGGCGGTGCACGAGCCCACGCCGTCGGCCGAGACGACGAGTGCGACACCGGCGGCGACCTGGGTGAACGCGTCGGCGACGGCACGTAGCAGCTCGGGCACGTCGACCGGCTGCGGGTGCAGCCGCAACTCGCCCGCGTCGGCTGCGGACAGGTCCTGCAGGTCTTCGATCACATGTTGCAGCAGGACGGCTTCCTCGAGCAGCGAGGTGACCAGCTCCTTGTCGAGCGGCACCACGCCGTCGTGCGCGGCTTCGAGCCAGCCGCGGATGTTGGTGACCGGAGAACGCATTTCGTGGGCGATGTCGCCGACCATCGCGCGGCGCAGCATCTCGACGTGATGGCGCTGCTCGGCCATGGCGTTGAACGCGCCGCCCAGCCGGGCTATCTCGTCGTGGCCGGCGACCGTGACCCGGGTCGCGACGTCACCGTCGCGCATCCTTCCCGCCGCTGCGGTCAGCGCGTGCAGTGGGCGTACCAGCCGTAGGCCGACCACTGCGGTCACACCGATCGCGACCAGCAGGATGAGCCCGGTCACGCCGACGATGCGGGCGCGGTTCGTGGGGGAGAGGTCGAAGCCGCCGGCCGGTGCCAGGTCGCCGGGTTCGAGGATGAACAGCAGCGCGGCCGGGGGGACGTAGTCGGCGAGCTGTACGCGGCGGGCGGCGGTCAGGCAGGATTCCACGGCTTCGCGGTACGTGGAGTCCTGGCCGGTGGGGTTGGCCGTGACCCATCCACCGCCCAGGCTGACGGCGATCGGGGCCAGGCGTTGCCGGGTCAGGCAGGCGTTGGTGAGCTTGTCGAGCTGTCGCAGCGCGCGATCCTCGGTGGCGGTGGGCTTGGACAACCCCTGCAGCTGTCCGGTGCAGGGGGCGGAGTCGCCGTCCGAGCTGCTGACCCGGGGACGTCCGTTGGGCTCGCGGACGATCTCGGCCTGCGCGGCGGCGGGCACCACCCGGTCGAACTCATGCGGCACGTCAACGACGGCTGCGGTCGGCCCCCGCAGGCAGTCGAGGACGGCCCCGGCGAGCCGGTCGAGGGCCTGCCGTTCCTTGGCGAGCAGTTGGAAGGGCCCGACGACGCGTGGGTCGATGCTGCCCGGCGACGCCACCGAGTCGACCGCCAGCGGGTCGACCGTGGCTGACGCCCGAGCCGGGAGCGCGCCGGAGGCGGACCCGGAGGAGATCAGGGGTGTCCGGTCGAGCCGGGTCACCACGATCCGGCGGCCGGTGCTCGCGGCCAGTGATCGCACGAGCGGATCGGCCGCACCCCAGTCGCGGTGGGTGGCCGCGTATCCGAGCAGGGCGTCGTAGATCTTCGTGTCGTCGATGAGGGCCTGGCCGCGCTCCTGCTGGATAGCTTTGGTGGTCGTGCGTACGGCGAGCCAGGCGGTCGCGGCGATGGACAGCACCGACACCACGACCGACACGGCCAACAGCCGCAGGACCAGGCTGCTGCGCCACCACCGCCGCTCAGCCATCGGCCAGTTTGTAGCCGACGCCGTACACGGTGAGCAGCCGGGTCGGGCGGGCCGGATCCGGCTCGATCTTGCGGCGCAGGTTCATCACGTGCACGTCGACCGTCCTGGCGGTCACGTACGAGTCGACGCCGTGCAACCGGCGCAGCAGTTGGTCACGGGTGAACACCCGGCCGGGCTCGGCGGTCATCATCTCGAGCAACCGGAACTCCCCGGGGGTGCAGCTGACCGGTCCGCCGTCGACGCGCACCTCGTGGCGTACGGGATCGATCTGCAGGGCCCCCGCCTGCCGGAGCGTCGCGGGCCCGGTCGGGGCCGGAACCCGGGCCCGGCGCAGCAGCGTACGGACCCGGGCAGCCAGTTCCCGAGGGCTGTACGGCTTGGTCAGATAGTCGTCGGCGCCCAGGCCGAGGCCGAGCAGCAGGTCGTCCTCGGTGCTGCGGGCGGTCAGCATCAGCACCGGCAGCTCGCTGTCACGGCGCAGGATGCGGCACACGTCGTGCCCGTCGACGCGGGGCATCATCACGTCGAGCACGAGCAGATCGGGCGGGTTGCGGCGGATCTCGTCGAGGGCGGCGCGACCATCACCGACCACGGTCACCGCGTGACCTTCGTGTTCGAGGTAGCGGCGAAGCAGTTCGGCCTGCTTGGGGTCATCCTCGGCGACCAGCACGCTCGTGTTCACGGCAGCGATTCTAGGGGCCGGCAGGAGCACGAAACCGGGCAGAACAGGAGCACCACGGGATCACAACAGGTCCCTGACAAGCGCCGGCCAGTATCTTCCGCCATGACCGGATTCCACATCACCCGTCTCGCGTCGGCGGTGACGGTGCTGGCCCTGCTGACGGCCTGCTCCTCGCAATCCGACTCCAAGGGAGCCACTGACGGGACGAAGCCGCAGGTCGCGACACTGACCAGCGCACCCGCCACGACGGCCCCCCGGGTGGCGGCGGCCGAGGGCGTCCAGATGCGGCTGGACACCACCGACGAGGAGACCGCGAGGTACTGGGACGTCTACCAGGACTGCCTGCTCGACCACGGTGTCAAGAGGCAGACCGACACGGGCGGTGTCTCGGCGGGCGTCGGGTCGAAGGGTGTGCTGCTGGACAGAAGCGGTGAGCCCAAGGCCGCGTACGTGGCGTGCGCGGCCAGGAAGCCGCTGGAGCCGATCGAACTCGATCCCGCCCGGAACCCGAACTTCGCCGCCCAGTGGCAGGAGAACGTGCGTTGCCTGCGTGAGCACGGGCTCAAGGTGCACGTGACCAAGCCCGGTGAGTGGACCTGGGACAGCAGCGACACGGGGGTGCCCGACAACGAGGCCGAGATCGAGAAGCAGTGCATCGTGGAGACCTTCGGTGCGAAGAAGAACTAGCGTGCTGGGCGGCGTCGGCGTGCTCGTCGCGCTGGCGGCCGGCGGCCCGGTCGCGCTGCGTCTGCGGCGCCACCCGCCCGCAGCGCCGGCCCCGGTCACCCCGTCGGTCGCCACCGTAGATGTACACCGCACCGATCTCGCCGACAGCCGGCTCGTCGCCGGCACCCTCGGCTTCGGCGCGGCCCGCGACGTGCGGGGCAGCGGCACCGGGGTGCTCACCAGACTGCCGAAGGTCGGTGCGGCGGTCACCCGTGGCACCCGGCTCTTCCGCGTCGACGACCAGCCGGTCGTGGTCCTCTACGGCGACACCCCGATGTTCCGGGTCATCGACAAGGTCGGCATGACCGGCAACGACGTGCGCGAGTTGCGCCGCAACCTCGACCAGCTCGGCTACTGGAGCGCCGTGGCCAAGAACTCCGACACGGTCGACCAGCCGATGCTCGACAGCTTGAGGAAGTGGCAGGAGTCGCTCGGCGTGACCGGGCCGGGCGCGTTGCGGCCCGCCCAGGTGGTGGTGGTCGCCGGGCCCGGTCGGGTCAGCGAACTGGTCGCCGAGAACGGCACCCCGGCCGACACCGTGGTCCTCAAGATGACCGGCACCACGAAGGTGGTGTCGGTGCCGATGAGCGCCGGCGACGCGCACGAGATCAAGCTCGGTGTCAGGGTGACCGTCGAGCTGCCGGACGGCGGGTCCGCGCCGGCGACGGTCACCGCGATCAGCCGTTCGGTCGTGGCCGATCCGAACTCCGGTGAACCGCCCAAGCTCATCGTGACCGTCACCCCGACCAGGGCCAAGGACGTGGCCTCGTTCGACTCGGCACCCGTGCAGGTGCGCTTCACCACGGCGGCCCGCAGGAACGTTCTCGTGGTTCCGGTAGGCGCGCTCGTCGCGCTCCACGAGGGTGGGTACGCCGTGCAGCTCCCCGACGGCACGCTGGTGGCCGCCAGAACCGGCGCGTTCGCGGGCGGCCTGGTCGAGGTCAGCGGCGCGGGTCTCACCGAGGGCATGACGGTGGTGACCACGTCATGACCGAGGTGCTGGCCCTGGAGGGGGTCACCCGGGAATACCCCGGCGGGGTGACCGGGCTCGCCGACGTCTCACTCACCGTCGCCCGTGGCGAACTGCTGGCCATCGTCGGCCCGTCCGGTTCGGGAAAGTCGACCCTGTTGAACATCATGGGCACCCTCGACCTGCCCACCCGCGGCACCGTACGGATCGCCGGCAAGGACGTCACCCGGCTGTCCGACCGCAGGCTCTCCGACCTGCGCGGCGCCCGGATCGGCTTCGTCTTCCAACAGTTCCACCTCATCGAGGGGCTGAGCGCGGTGGAGAACGTCGCCACCGGCCTGCTGTACGTGGGCGTTCCGCGTCGGCGTCGGCGTCTGATGGCCGAGGCCGCCCTGGAGCGGGTCGGGCTGGGCCCACGGTTGCGGCACCTTCCCCACCAGCTCTCCGGCGGTGAGAAGCAGCGCGTCGCGATCGCGCGGGCGGTGGTCAACACGCCCGACCTGATTCTCGCCGACGAGCCGACCGGTGCCCTGGACACCGCCACCGGCCAGGACGTTCTTCAGCTGCTGACCGAGCTGCACCGCGACGGTTCCACCATCGCGGTGATCACTCATGACCGGGACATCGCCGCCAGCCTGCCCCGGCAGATCACGGTTCGCGACGGACGCCTCATCGGTGATGTCCGGTGAGGCTCGCGCCGACCGACGTCCTGCGGCTGGGCCTGCTGGGACCGCGTACCCGCAAGGCCCGCACGGCCCTGTCGGTGCTGGGGATCGCGATCGGCGTCGCCACCATGCTGCTGGTGACGGGCATTCCCGCGTCGAGCGGGGAGGCCCTGGACGAGCGGTTGGCCGGACTCGGCACCAATTTGCTCAACATCCATCCGGTGGCGATCGGCGACCATCAGGAGCCGCTGCCGACCACCGCGGTCGCCATGGTCGCCCGGATCGGCCCGGTGACCTCGGTCAGCGCCGTGGCGAACCTGCACGCGGTGGCCCGTCGCTCCGACCTGGTCGACCCGAACGACGGCTCCGGGCTGAGCGTGCTGGCCGCCCGCACCGATCTGTTGCCTGCGGTCGGTGCCCAGCTCAGCTCGGGCCACTATCTGAGCGAGGCCACCTCGCGCTTCCCGGTCGCGGTGCTCGGGGCAGCGGCGGCTACCCGGCTGGGTGTCCCCTCGATTCCCGCGACCGGCGGCAGCTTGCCACAGATCAGCATCGGGAACCGCTGGTTCGCCGTGGCGGGCGTGCTCGCGCCGGTGCCACTGGCTCCCGACCTGGACTCCTCGGTGCTGGTCGGCTGGGACGTCGCCGGCCGGCTGCTCGACTTCGACGGTCATCCCACCGTGGTCTACGTACGCGCGGACGAGAGCACCCTCGACGACGTACGCACGGTGCTGCCGGCCACGGTCAATCCGCAGCTACCCGGCACCGTCGACGTGTCCCGCCCGTCCGACGCCCTGGCCGCCAAGCGGGCGACGGCCACCGCGTTCGGTGCACTGGTGCTCGCCCTGGCCCTGGTGTCCCTGTTGGTAGGCGGCATCGGCGTGGCCAACACGATGGTCATCTCGGTGCTGGAGCGACGCCGTGAGATCGGCCTGCGCCGGGCGTTGGGCGCCCGTCGGGGTCAGATCCGCCTCCAGTTCCTCGCCGAATCGGTGACGTTGTCGGCGGCCGGTGGAGTGGCCGGCACGGCACTGGGCATCGGCGCTGTCGCCGGGTACGCCGGCTGGCAGGGCTGGCCGGTGGTGGTGCCGGCCTGGGCCGCCGGCGTCGGGCTGTGCGGCGCGGTGCTGATCGGCGTCATCGCGGGCGGATACCCGGCGATCCGTGCCGCCCGACTGCCCCCCACGGAGTCCCTCGGTGCGACGTGAACGCCGTCCCGAGCGAATCCGGATCCGAATCTCGAGGTCAGGAGCCGAATCGGACAGCTGCCGAAACACGAACCCCGGCGCGCCGAGGAATCGACGCCGTCATGACGAACCACAGTCCAGTCGCCGACTCTAAGGAAACGTGAAATGTCACCTGTCAAGGGCACACACCGCCACCCCGGTAGCGCGAGAGCTGTCCTACGCGCCACCGTCGCCGCGGCGGTTCTGCTGGCGGCCGGCGTCCTTGCGGCTGCTCCCGCCCAGGCGAACCGCCCGGACCCGGACGCGCCCGGCCCCTATCCGGTGGCCTCGCTCGACTACACCCTCGGCGAGACCGCCTTCACGGTCGATGGGTTCCACCCGGACTTCCCGGACCCGGAGCAGCCGCAGCCGCTGGCGCCCATCGAGCTGACCGGGAACGTGCACTACCCGACCCGGGGTCAGGGGCCGTTCCCGATGGTCGTGTTCTCCCACGGCTACTGGGGCACCTGCGCGGACCGCGCCGCCTCCGATCGGGCGGCCCAGGTGGAGGCCGAACTACCGGACAGCTACTACGAGGATCCACGGTGGCTGGCTGCGGTGACGAGTCTCAGCCAATGGCCCTGCGCACCCGGCGTCGCACCACTGCCCAGCTACCGGGGCTACGACTATCTCGCCGCGAGACTGGCCAGCTACGGCATGGTGGTGATCTCGATCAGCGCGAACGGCATCAACGCCGGCCAGATCGGCACGGAGGCCGACAACGCCCGGTCGATGCTGATCAACAAGCACCTGTCGATGTGGACCGAGTTGGCCCGCACCGGACGAGGTGACCTCGCCGGTCGCCTCACCGATCCCCGCACCCACCGTCCGGTGCCTGTCGACTTCCGACAGAAGATCGACTTCAGCCGGACCGGCACCCTTGGGCACTCGCGCGGGGGCCGCGCCGTGGCCTGGCACGCCGCCGACGTGCACCGTGGCGCACTTCCCTCCGGTGTTCGGGTGGCCGGGGTGCTCGCGCTCGCCGCCGCCGGCCCCGGCACGGCCACCGAGCCCGGTTCCCCGGATGCCCCGCTCTACCGGGTGACCTCGGCGCCACTCGCCGTCTGGGTCGGTGGCTGTGATTCGGACCAGGGCCTGGACTACGTCACGCTCGCCCGCAGGCGCAGCAGCAAGCCGATCTACCAGTGGGACGTCGGCGGTGCGAACCACAACTTCCTCAACACCCAGTGGTCGCCTGCCAGCGGCCAGGTCGGCGCGGTCGATGACGGTCAGGGCCCCGCCCCGGATCTCTGCGGCACTCCCACCTTGGGCGACTGGGACCCGGACAGCGGCACACCTGCGCCGCCGGTCGAGTGGGTCGACGTGGTACACAAGATGACCGAGCAGGAGGAACGTCGGGTCAGCGCCGCCTACGCGACCGCCTTCTTCCGCTCCGCTCTGCTCGGTGACAAGCAGGGGGAATCGCTCATCAGCGGCAACAGCCACCCCTACTCCGCGTTCACCGACGTCATCGCGGAACGCATCGATCCGAAGCGTTGACCGCGTGGCGGATCACGCGCCACGGCTGACCTCGGTCACTGGCCCGTGGTACGGCAGTCGCCGGTCCTGTCCCGCCAGGGCCACCCGTGGGTGCCGCCACCGAGTGATCGGTGGCGGCGCCCCGCTGTGCGGTCACGGGGTGTAGGTCACGGCCGGGTAGTCGGCCTGTGCCTGGACGAACTGCGCCTGCCAGTCGGTCGGCCAGCCGCCGAACGCGGTGGTGGCCAGGGGTTTGAGGTTCACGCCGGCCGCGCCGCTCCAGAAGTGCACGAACTCGCCCCAGTTCAGGTCCCGGGCGTAGACCCCGTCGAACTTGTGGAAGTTCTCAGACAGCAGCTGGAAGAACTTGTTCAACGCGAGCTTGCCGCCGTAGTTCTGGTAGATCGGGTAGAACCAGTCCCGGAACCAGTAGGTGTTGGCGACCGGGAAGTTGTCGGAGGTGAGCAGCTTCGCGTTCTTCCACCGGGTGGCGTCGGTGGTACGACCGGTGCCGACGTAGCAGTCGTACTGGAAGATCTCGGCCCACTTGCTGTCGCCCCAGATGGCGTAGGCCGGCGAGCCGTTCACGCCGAACGCGGTGAACTCGACGGTGTGGTTCATCTCGTGGGCGATCACGTCCTCGTTCAGGTCGGTGTTCGCCCAGCCACTGCCACTCATGTCGTTGACGTTCCGGAAGAGGGTGTTGGGGTCGAACTGGCTCAACGCGAAGCCGCCCGATCCTCCGCCGTCGTGCAGGACCTCGAACAGCCGCTGGCCGCTCAGGTCGCCGTAGTTCGCCTGGACGTACTCCCAGATCTGCTTGGCGTAGTCCTTCACCCAGGTCAGGTCCGTCGAGGCCAGCTCCGGATCACGGTAGACGGCCACGTTGGCGTCGTAGTAGTACCTGGTGAGCGTCTCGTTGGGGGCGTGCCAGGTCTCCGTCCAGGTGGTGGCCGGGGTGGCGCTCAGGGTGGTGGTGTCGGCCGTGGCGTAGCCGGAGTTTCCGGCCACCCCCTCGGCCCGCAGCCGGTAGTAGTAGTGGGTGCCCGCCGGCAGCTTGAGATTGTGGAACTTGGTCGTGCTGCCGGGCAGCACGTACGTGGTGGACCAGGTGGTGCCGTTGGTCGAGCGCTCCAGCCGGTAGGCCGTCTCCCACCGGGTGTTGTCGGTCCAGGTGAGCTGGATCTGGTCGGCAGCCGCGGTCGCGGTGAGCCCGGTCGGCGCTGCCGGCGCGGGTGTCGTGGCGGTGGTGGTCCCGAAGATCTGCCACTCACCGATCTGCATGTTGGCCGAACCGTTGGTGGCCGTCACGCGCAGCCGGTAGTACCGGTAGGAGGTGGTGTTGCCGAACGAGTAGGTGTTCTTGTGGAAGCCGGTGATGAACGTCTGGTTGCTCTGGGTGTCCAGCGGCGTCCAGGTGCTGCCGGTGGTCGACGCCTCGAACACCCAGTCGCGCGGGTTGCGGTCGGGCCAGTCGTTGGCCGAGGTGACGGAGTAGCTGGTCACCACGGCCGCCGTGGTCGCTTCGAACGTGATCCAGCCGGTGCCGCTGTAGGTGAAGTACTTGCGGTAGGGCGTGTTGTCGATGACCTTGTCGATGCCCTCGGCGCCGGTGGTCGTCCACTGGTCGGTGATCGTTCCGGGCATGTCGGTGATGTCCACCGCGGCGGCGAGCTGGAAGCCGCCTACGTGGCTCGGGATCCCGGCGGCGAGGAGGACG
Source organism: Micromonospora sp. NPDC051925 (assembly GCF_044548625.1). Taxonomy (NCBI): domain Bacteria; kingdom Bacillati; phylum Actinomycetota; class Actinomycetes; order Micromonosporales; family Micromonosporaceae; genus Micromonospora; species Micromonospora sp. NPDC051925. The sequence continues at coordinate 119,393 of NZ_JBIUCH010000002.1, forward strand.
ATCGCGGCAGCAGCGGCGAGGATGGGCGACACCCTCCCCGATGGGCTGATCCGGACCGGTCGCGGCGGGTTGAATCGCATGGAATGAGGTCTCTCTCCCGTAGTCGGTCCGCTGAGGTGCGTGCTGAGGGGCCGCTGTCACCTCCCCGTGACCCGCGCACGCGGCTCGACGACCCGACCTTGCGTTATTTAGGAGGGCGAGTGGTCGAGAATGGCTGGGAATCGCTCCGGAAGGTGTTTCGCGAAGGAGCGCCGTGAATCGGCTGGTCCCAAGCCTCGAAAGTATCCGCTGTGGAGGCGGCAACCGACCTTCGGAACCCCGTGCGCACAAGATGCTAGTTGTCGCATCGCAATCGGTCAATGAGACGATCTCGGCAGGGAATGGTGGGTGTCCGGACGGCGCGGATTCCAGCCCAGTTGGTGAAGTGCCGTCAGGGCGCGGGTCGCAGGGGCGTCGAACGTCGGATCTCCCGAGGGCGAGAGCAATCGGAAGTGCGCAGGGGGAGTGTCCTCGGCGGCGAACAGGTGCTGCCGGTCGGTCGCGGTGCCATCCGCCCGTAAGTGGTGGTGTGGACGCCCCGGCAGCCCGGCCGCCAGGCGGGAACGCCGACCGGTCCGTGCCTGGTCAGGCGCGCTTGCCGCTGACCCGGCGTGCCGATCGGGGTGCCGGCCGGGTGGGCCGGCCCACCCGGGTGACGTGCACCAGCCGCTGGGGTGCCACGTCGAGCAGCGCGCCGAGCGCCGTCCGGGTGGCGGGGACGTCGATGAGCTGGCTCAGCGGATGTGCCACCAGCCCCGCCGTCTGCAGGACCAGCCAGCACCGCAGCAGCACCCGCCCGAACTCGACCTGTCCGGGCAGGTCGAGACCGTCCGGGGCGACCAGGACCAGCACGGTCCCACCGCGGGCGAGCGGGTCGTCACCGGCGGCGAGCAGCCTCGGCAACCCCAGCGGACGCAGTACCGGGTACCCGGCCAGTGCCACCCGCAGCCCGGCGGCGGCAGGCCGGGACAGCGCGAGGCACCTGTCGGTGAGCCCGTCGGTGTGGTAGTCCGGGTGTGTCGGGTCCAGCCGCAACCAGCGGCGCAGCTCGGAGACGATCGTCGGGTCCGCGTACAGTCGGCGGTCGGCGGCGCGCAGCAGGGCCCCGAGCCGGCCGGCGTGCGGCACGGTCCGGACGACGCCGCCGGCCTGCCGGGCGACCGTTTCCATCGCGGCGAGCGTGTCCTCGTCCGCCGCCCCGGTGAGGGTGCCCCGGTCGGTACGGCGCTCCCACACGTCGGTGGTGCGGAAGGGCGTCGGGTAGCGGTGCCGGGCAGGCCGCAGCCGACCCACCCACCGGTGCCGTTCGTCGTGGTCGGCGACGTACTCCAGCGGTAGGCCGGCGTCGGCCGCGACGATCAGGCAGGTCTCGACGAACGCGCCGAGGGACAGCCGTAGGTCCCGGCCGGTGGGGTCGGCTGCGGGCAACGCGTGGGCGGCGTCCCACCCGACGCGGACCGCGCCGGGCTCGTAGCGCAGCCGCCAGGGCTGGGTGTTGTGTGCGCTCGGGGCCCGCCAACACCACGGTTCGAGCGCGCGGAACGCGTCGACGTCCACCTACCGCTCCTTGGCGTAGAAGGTGTACCCGTGCAGTGGCCGACCGCCGAGCCGTCGGTACTGGGCGGCCGACGCCGGGTTGTCCCGCTCGACGTAGGTGCTGCGCAGGGTGGTGTAGCCCGCGCCGTGCAGGTTGTGGTGCAGGTGCGCGGAGAGCAGCCGTTGGTAGCCACGTCCCTGGTACTGCGGGAGCACGCCCTTGACGATCAGCACCGCCTCCCGGCGGTACCGGCGGCGGGCGGCGAGCAACCGCACCTGGTTGACCCGGTGCAGGTCACCGCGGACCGCGATCAGGAATTCGCTGATGTCCGGCAGACAGAGCACGAACGCCACCGGCTGGCCGTCCCGGGTCAGGTAGAGCAGCAACGACTCGTCCAGCAGGTACGCCAACCCGTCGGTCTGCCGCCGCAACTGCGCGGCGGAGATCGGCGTGTAGTAGCCGAGCTGGGCGAAGGAGGCGTTCAGCATCCCGCGCAGCAGGTCGAGCTGTGCGTCGAGCCGCCGGACGTCACCCCGGTGCAGCTCGATCCGCGCGCCGTCCGGGTCGACACCCACCGGCGGTGCCGACCCCGGTGGGGCGGGCACCGGGCAGATCCAGGTGTCGGACTCGAACCGGCGGCCGAACCCGTACGCCTCGTAGGCGGTCGCGTACCACGGCGGGTTCCAGGCGCTGTCGACGAAGCCCCGCTCGGCGTACCCGGAGGTGATCACGCCACCGGCCTGGTTGGGCAGCAGCGCCACCGGGCCGAACAGCAGGTCCCGGTCGGCGTCGGCGTGCGCGGTGATCGCGTCGAACAGCGGCCTGGCGGCGTGCTCGGTGAACTCGGTGAGCCCGAAGAGCTGGCACCGGCGGCCGAGCTTGGCGTCGAAGTCCGCGTCGGTGTGCAGGGTGGTGCGGCCGACCACCGCACCGGCGGCGTCGCGCAGCAGGTACAGCGGCACGCCCGCCCGCCACCAGCCGCGGATCTGCTGCCGTGGCGTGGGCACGTGCCGCGGTTCGCCGCCGTACAGCCGGTCGGCGAAGGCCAGGAACTGCCGCAGGCCGCGCCGGTCGGTGACCCGCTCGAACCGGTGGCTGCCCGCGTTCATCGGCGGACCGCCGGCCCGGTCGTCTCCGCGCCCAGCGCGGTGAAGGTCGCGATGTGCCCCATCTCGGGGCCTTCGGCCCGCCATGCGCCGTTGGAGTACCCGTCCGGCGCGGCGGTGTAGAGCCGGATGAAACCGGCGGTCGCGTTGCGGGTTCCGTCGGTCAGCCAGACCATCAGCCGGCGGTGGTGCCGGGTCCGGGCGAAGCGCAGCATCGCGTCGCGGTCGGTGAAGAACGCGATCGTGCCGAGCGTCAACGGGAACTGCCAGTACACGGTGTGCCAGCAGTAGCCGTTCATCCGGCGCAGGTCACGGACCATCCGGAACCAGGCCGGGGCCAGCCGCAGCAGCACCAGCGGATTCGCGTAGCGGGTTCCGCCGATGAACATGGCGCCGGCACGGGCCTGCGCGGGGGCTCGGGAGAAGTCACGGGTGCGCATGGTCACCTCACCAGATAGCTGTTCTTGATCTTCTGTTGACCGGCGAACGGGCCGGTGCCGGGTTCGTGCAGCTCGACCCGCAGGTCGCCGGCGGTCGAGTCCTCCACCAGGGACTGGGCGAAGTCCCGGGAGACCGAGGTGAGGTGCCGGCGTACGCCACCGCGGCACGCGTCGATGAGCGCGTCGCGCTGCCCGGCGGCCAGCGGGCGGCGCAGTTCGAGGTGGATCACCGGTCGGCTCTCCAACGCCGCGTCCTCGACCAACGCGAGGCAGAACCGGCTGATCTCGGCCGCGTACGGGTTTCCGGCGTAGAGGCCGTACTCGACGTCCTGCGGGTAGAGGTTCGCGCCGAGGTAGGAGATCGTGGAGTCACTCCGACCGAAGAGCAGCAGCACCGGCAGGGTCATCCGCTCGGCCGAGACCGCGGTGCGCAGCTCGGCCCGACGCACCGGGTCGGCGCCCACCAGATCGACGACCCGCCGGTACGGCACGAGCAGCGCCTCGTCCCCGACGTTGTAGCGCAGCCGGGGCTGGAGCACGTCACCGCCGGTGACCGTACACACCAGTTCCCGCCGCTCGTTGGTCTCCAGGAAGGTGGTGAACGGGTTGTATTGGAACACCATCGGCAGCCGTTGCTCGTCGTCGCCGAGCAGGGCGGCCCGCAGTCCACGGTCGGTCTGCAGGCGTCGCCGCAGCCACACCGTGAACCGGGTCTCCGCACCGATGCCGATGCTCAGATCCGAGGCCCCGTACGCCGAACGGACCAGCGTGAAGCGTTGCTCGAGGTAGTCGCGCAGCGCCTCGGTCATCCCCTCGCCACCACAGCTGGCGAAGACGCGGTGCCGCGACCAGGCGAAGCCCTCGGCGTCGAGCCGGTCACGCAGGTGCTTCAGGAACGGCGGATAGGCGGTCACCAGGTAGTCGAAGCCGGGGCCGAACTCCCGGATGGTGTCGACGATCTTCCCGAGGTCCGGTCCGGTGTTCTTCACCACCGCGATCCGGGCCATCGCCGCGCCGGTCGTCGTCCCGGTCGCCCAGGCCCCCATCGAGTAGGCGTTGATGACGAACGGCCGACGCATCGGGAAGACCAGCCCGGTGTAGCCGGCGATGTCCCGGTGCACCGCGCGTAGTTCCCGGTCCCCACGGGGCCAGTTGAACGGCCGTCCCGCCGAGCCGGCCGACTCGTCGACCACCACCCCACGGGTGGGCAACCGCCCGTGCCGGCAGCGCGCGGCGGCGTCGTAGGCCACCACGTAGCCGAGCTTGTCGGTCTCCGGAAAGTCCTCGAGCCGGCGGCGGGCCCCGGCCGGGCGGGCGCGGAGGAAGGCCCGGTAGGCGGGGACCTGCCGGGCGGCCCGCGCGCAGGCCGCCTGGGCGTTCGCCGCGGCCAGCCGGTCCAGGACCGGGTGGTGCCGCCGTGCCGTCCACCGCCATCCGGCGGGATGGCGACCGGCGAGCCGGCTCAGCGCGGCGACCACCCGGCCGAGGGCCGCCAGCCCGACCTGCCGGCCGCGCGCCGCCACGGCCGGCAACGGCGATTCGGCGGTACGCAGTGCGAGGTGTCGGTGCGGTAGCTCGGCCATGACAAGGATCCTGGCCGTGCCGCCGCGGCGAAGCCTGAGGCCGCATACGGTGCCCCTGCTGAGTATCCCTACTCAGTCGACGGTGACGCGTGAGCCTCGCTCGGCGCATCACGCCTTCGACAAGGGCGGCGCCCTGGGCCGGCAGGTCGTGGAAATCGTGCGAACGGACGGTCCGGCAGCATTCGGAAAGTAGCGTCCGAAATGGGGCGGTGGCGCAGTGGAAATACCCGAGAATGCGCCCCGGTCGCGTACGGTGCGCTGGCCTGCCCACTTTTGTCCGTGATCGGACTACACAATCAACTGTCCTATAGCTGACACCGTTACCGTCGCCAGCCGCCGTTTGAGCCGGTAGACGACCCGACCACGGTGGGCGACCGGGTCGGGGAATCCGCTGTTCATCCGGCTATCTATTCGCGTTGATGGATCTCGCCTATCTTGCCACCAGAAGTTGCGTCTGGGGAGGCAGCATGTCGGGACCGCTCGGCCGCCGTACCATCCGATCGAGGGTCTGGGCAGGTGTCCGGCTACGGTCGACCGCGACGCTCGCCGCCCTCGTCCTGCTGCTGGCCTTCGCCGTCCGGGCGGACCTGCCGGACATCGTCCCGGCCTCGGTCTCCTGCGACTCCGTCGGCTACGCCTACGACGCCGCGGGGCAACTCACCGGGGTGCAGGACCAGGCCGGTCGGACCGCCCGTTACCGGTACGACCCCACCGGCAACATCACCTCGGTCAGCAACGACGGCAGCCCCGCCCCCGCCCTGGCCCTGCTGTCGGTGGTGCCGGCCCGCGCCGCCGTCGGCACCGAGGTGACCCTGGAGGGCGGCTGCTTCTCCGACGTGGCGGCCGAGAACACCGTCGCGTTCAACGGCGTCCCCGCCGTCGTCACCAGCGCCGCCGGCCGACGCCTGGTCGCCCGGGTTCCCGCCGGGGCGACCACCGGCCTGGTCAGCGTCACCGTCGGCGGGGTCACCGCGACCAGCCCGCAGTCCTTCGTGGTCACCGGGCCGGACGAGTCCGCGCCCACCGTCACCGCCGTCGCCCCTTCCGTCGTCGCGCCCGGCGGCACGGTCACGGTCACCGGCACCGGCTTCGCCACCCAGGCCGCCGACAACGCCGTCACCCTCAACCGCACCCGGGCCTTCCTCCCGACGGCCGCCGCCGGCAGCCTGACCGTCGAGGTGCCCGCCGGCGTCGCCTCCGGCCGGATCGGCGTCCGCACCGCCCACGGCAGCGGCGACAGCGCGGCCGACGTGTTCGTCGCGCCCGCCCCGTACACCGTCGCCGACGTGGCGCACACCGCCCGGACCACGCTCGGCGCCACCACGCCGGTGTCGATCCCGAGCGCCGGCGACATCGCGCTTGTCGTGTTCGACCTGGCCGAGGGGCAGCGGGCGAGCGTGAAGCTCGCCGACGGCACCTTCGGCTCCTGTGGCGTCTCCGCGAAGCTCCTCGACCCGTTCGGGCGCACCGCGGCGTCGGCCGGGTGCGTGGGCGCCACCGGCTTCATCGACACGGCGACGGCCCGCACGGCGGGCACGTACACGCTGCTGCTGGCGGCGGCGAGCACGGTCACCGGCTCGATCTCCGCGACCGTGCAGGAGGTGCCGGCCGACGCGGCGGCGAGCACCACGGCGGGCGGGGCCCCGGTCACCGTCACCACCACCGTGTCGGGCCAGAACGGCGCGGTCACCTTCCCCGGCAGCACCGGCCAACGGGTCTCGGTCAAGCTCAGCGGTGGCACCTACGGCACCTACAACGCCGCGGTGACGCTGCGCAAGCCGGGCGGCGGCACCGTCGTCTCCAACGGCTCCTGCGGCGCCGCCTGTTTCCTCGACACCACCGTGCTGCCGACCGAGGGCACATACACCCTCTTCGTCGACCCGCAGGCCGCCACCACCGGGGCGATCACCGTCCAGGTGTACGACGTGCCGGCCGACGCCGCGGTGGCCGCGACGCCCGGTGGTCCGCAGGTGACGGCGACCACGACGGTGCCCGGCCAGAACAGCGTCATCTCGTTCCCCGGCACGGCCGGCCAGCGGGTCCTCGTCCAGTTCACCGGCGGGACGTACGGCACCTACAACGCGTCGGCGGTGGTGCGTAAGCCGGACGGGTCGAACCTGACCGGCAGCGGCTACTGCGGCGGCTCGTGCATCTTCGACACCACCGTCCTGCCGGTCGACGGCACGTACACCATCCTGGTCAACCCCGACACCAGCTACGTCGGCGCGGTCACCGTGCAGGTCCACGACGTCCCGGTGGACGCCACGGCGACCGCCACGCCCGGGGCCGGCGCGGTCACGGTGACCACCGCCGTCGGGCAGAACGCCGTGGTCTCGTTCGCCGGCACGGCGGGGCAGCGGGTGTCGGTGCAGTTCAGTGGTGGGACGTACGGGACGTACAACGCGTCGGCGGTGGTGCGTAAGCCGGACGGGTCGAACCTGACCGGCAGCGGGTACTGCGGGGCGTCGTGTTTCTTCGACACGGTGACGCTGCCGGTCGACGGCACGTACACCGTGCTGCTCAACCCCGACGGGGCCACCGTGGGCCAGGTCGCGGTGCAGGTCCACCTGGTGCCGGCGGACGCCACGGCGACCACCAGCCCGGGTGGGGCGGCGGTGTCGGTGACCACCACCGTGCCGGGGCAGAACGCCGTGGTCTCGTTCGCCGGCACGGCGGGGCAGCGGGTGTCGGTGCAGTTCAGTGGTGGGACGTACGGGACGTACAACGCCTCGGCGGTGGTGCGTAAGCCGGACGGGTCGAACCTGACCGGCAGCGCGTACTGCGGGGCGTCGTGCTTCTTCGACACCACGGTCCTACCGGTCGACGGCACCTACACCATCCTGCTCAACCCGGACACCACCGTCCTCGGCCAGGTCACCGTCCAGGTCCACGACGTGCCGGCGGACGCCTCGGCGACCACCAGCCCGGGTGGGGCGGCGGTGTCGGTGACCACCACCGTGCCGGGGCAGAACGCGGTCGTCTCCTTCCCCGGCACCGCCGGGCAGGTCGTCTCGGTGACCCTGGGCGGCGGCACCTTCGGCACCTACAACGCGGGCGCGACGCTGCGCGCCCCGGACGGCTCCACCGTGGTCGGCGAGAGCTACTGCGGCACGAGTTGCGCGTTCAACGCCGTCACCCTCCCGGCCACCGGTACCTACACCGTGCTGGTCAACCCGAGCGGCACCACCCTCGGCGGCATCACCGCCCAGGTCTACGACCTGCCCAACGACGCGGTCGCCAACACCACCCCGGGTGGGGCGGCGGTGTCGGTGACGACGACGGTGCCGGGGCAGAACGCGGTGGTGTCGTTCCCGGTGACTGCGGGTCAGCGGGTGGCGGTGCAGCTCTCGGGTGGCACGTACGGTTCGTCCGAGGCGACGGTGACGTTGCGTCGTCCGGACGGCAGTGCGGTCGTCTCGAACACGTCCTGTGGGACGTCGTGCTTCCTGGACACCGCCACGCTGTCGGCCGCCGGCACGTACACCGTGCTGGTCGACCCGAAGGGCACGGTCGTCGGCGGCATCACGGTCAAGGTGCACGCCGTGCCCGCCGACGCCGCCGCGACCACCACTGCGGGTGGGGCGGCGGTGTCGGTGACGACGACGGTGCCGGGGCAGAACGCGGTGGTGTCGTTCCCGGTGACTGCGGGTCAGCGGGTGGCGGTGCAGGTGTCGGGTGGCACGTACGGTTCGTCCGAGGCGACGGTGACGTTGCGTCGTCCGGACGGTAGTGCGGTCGTCTCGAACACGTCCTGTGGGACGTCGTGCTTCCTGGACACCGCGACGCTGTCGGCCGACGGCACGTACACCGTGCTGGTCGACCCGAGGACGACCGCCGTCGGGGCGCTCACCGCCCGGGTGTACGCCGTGCCCGCCGACGCCGCCGCGACCACCACCCCGGGCGGGGCGGCGGTGTCGGTGACCACCACCGTGCCGGGGCAGAACGCCGTGGTGTCGTTCCCCGGCACGGCCGGGCAGGTCGTCACCGTCAGCCTCTCCGCCGGTGCGTTCGGCGGCGGCAGCGTGACCGTGACGTTGCGGGCGCCGAACGGCAGCACGGTCAGCTCCTCGGCCTGCGCGACGAGCTGCTCGTTCAGCTCGGTGTCGCTCGCCACGGCCGGCACCTGGACGGTGCTTGTCGACCCGGCCGTGGCGGCCGTCGGCAGCCTCACCGCGCAGGTGTTCGACGTGCCGGTCGACGCCACCGTCGGCACCACCCCCGGCGGCGCCCCGGTCACCGTCACCACCGTCACCCCCGGGCAGAACGCGGTGGTGACGTTCCCCGGCACGGCCGGGCAGCGGGTCCTGGTGCAGGGCACCGGTGGCACGTACGGGACGTACAACGCGACGGCGATCGTGCGTAAGCCGGACGGGTCGAACCTGACCAGCAGCGCGTACTGCGGGGCGTCGTGCCTGTTCGACACGGTGGTGCTGCCGGTCGCCGGCACGTACAGCATCCTGGTCGACCCGGCGTCCACCTACACCGGCGCGCTCACCCTCCAGGTGTACGACGTGCCGGCCGACGTCACCGCCGGCACTTCCCCGGGCGGGGCCGGCGTCACCCTCACCACCACGGTCCCCGGGCAGAACGCGGTGCTGTCGTTCGCGGGTGCGGCGGGTCAGCGGATCGTGGTGCAGGGTACCGGTGGCACGTACGGGACGTACAACGCGTCGGCGGTCGTGCGTAAGCCGGACGGGTCGAACCTGACCAGCAGCGCGTACTGCGGGGCGACCTGCTTCTTCGACGTGACCACGTTGCCGGTGGCCGGGACGTACACCATCCTGCTGAACCCCGACGGGGCCTTCACCGGAGCGGTGACCCTGCGGGTCTACGACGTGCCGGCGGACGTCGCGGTCGGTGCCACCGTCGGCGGCCCGGCCGTGCCGGTGACCACCACCGCCCCCGGGCAGAACGCGGTGCTGTCGTTCGCGGGTGCGGCGGGTCAGCGGATCGTGGTGCAGGGTACCGGTGGCACGTACGGGACGTACAACGCGACGGCGATCGTGCGTAAGCCGGACGGGTCGAACCTGACCAGCAGCGCGTACTGCGGGGCGACGTGCTTCTTCGATGTCACCACGTTGCCGGTGGCCGGGACGTACACCATCCTGCTGAACCCGGACGGGATGTACACCGGCACGGTCTCGCTGCGGGTGTACGACGTCCCGGCCGACGTGGCCGCCGGCACGACGCCGGGCGGCAGCGCGGTCACCCTGACCACCGCCGCCCCCGGCCAGAACGCGGTGCTGTCGTTCCCCGGCACCGCCGGGCAGCGCATCTCGGTGCAGGGCAGCGCCGGCAGCTACGGCACCTACAACGCCACGGCGATCATCCGCAAGCCGGACGGGTCGAACCTGACCAGCAGCGCGTACTGCGGGGCGACGTGCTTCTTCGACGTGACCACGTTGCCGGTGGCCGGGACGTACACCATCCTGCTCAACCCGGACGGCATGTCCACCGGCGCGGTCGCCCTCCAGGTGTACGACGTCCCGGCCGACGCCACCGCGGCCGTCACCCCGGGAGGTGCGGGGGCCACCGTGACCACCCCGGTGCCCGGCCAGAACGCCACGCTCACCTTCCCCGGCAGCGCCGGCCAGGTGGTCACCGTGGCGATGACCGCCGGCACCTACAGCCGCTACAACGCCACGGTGGTCATCCGCAAACCGGACGGGACGAACCTCGGCAGCAGCGTGTACTGCGGCGACACCTGCACCCTCAGCGCGGTCACCCTGCCGGTGGTCGGCACGTACACCGTCTTCGTCGACCCGTCGTCGAGCACCGTCGGCGGCATCACCGGCGAGGTACGGCTGCCGGCCGCAGCCCCCGCCGCGAAGAAGACGCCGTCGAAGGGCACGGAATCGGCGAAGCGCACGGTCCGGCCGGTCGGTGACCCCACCGAGACCTGGACCCCGGACCGGTTCAACCTCGCCGGTGAGGACTGGGCGAGCCACCGCACCGGCGCGTACGGCCACCTCCAGCCGGCGCTGCGGGCCGACCGGGGCGTCACCGCGCTCGCCGGGCAGGCCCTGCTGCTCAACGGCGAGCCGCTCGCCGACGTCACCCTCGCGGTGGGCCGCCGCAGCACCCGCACCGACGCCACCGGCCGGTTCCTGCTCACCGGGCTCACCGCCGGCCACCACGTCCTGGTCATCGACGGGGCGACGGCGAGCCGCCCCGGCCGGGCGTTCGGCCGCTTCGAGACCGGGGTGGACCTGCGGGCGGGGGAGACCGTCGAGCTGGGTTACCCGATCTGGATGACCCGGCTCGACACCGCGAACAGCGTCCGCTTCCCCTCGCCCACCCGCAAGCAGACCGTCATCACCACCCCGGCCATCCCCGGCTTCGAGGTGCGGCTGCCCGAGGGCTCGGTGATCCGCGACCGGGCCGGCAAGCGGGTCACCGAACTGTCCATCACCGCGCTGCCGGTGGACCAGCCGCCGTTTCCGCTCCCGGCCGGGGTGCGTACCCCCGTCTACTTCACCGTGCAGCCCGGCGGTTCGGTGATCCTGCCGGAGGGCGCGCAGATCATCTACCCGAACACCCAGGGCCTCGCCCCGGGCAGCCGGCTCGACTTCTGGGACTACGACCCGGGCCGCACGCCGTGCGTCAAGACGCCGGTGAAGTCGTACCCGAAGAAGCCCGCCAAGGCGGCGAAGGCCCCCGCCGTCTGTGCGGTGACCGGCGCGGAGGCCGGCTGGTACATCTACGGCCACGGCACCGTCACCCCGGACGGACGGCAGATCGTGCCCGACCCGGACGTGCGGGTCTGGGAGTTCACCGGGGCGATGTTCAACGGCAGCGGCAAGCGTCCCGCCGGCACCGGCCCGGGTGAGGACGGCGACGACGGCGGCGACCCGGTCGACCTGGCCAGCGGCCTCTTCGTCGACGAGCACACCGACCTCACCGTCAACGACGTGCTGCCGATCTCGATCACCCGCACCTACCGGCAGAACGACACCCAGAACCGCGAGTTCGGCATCGGCGCGAACTTCACCTACGGCATCTTCGTCAACTCCAAGCAGGAGTACGTCGAGGCCGACCTGATCTTCCCGGACAGCGGCAAGGTCCACCTCGTACGGACCAGCCCCGGCACCGGCTGGACCGACGCGGTGTTCAAGGCCGTCGACACCACCGGCCCGTTCCGGGACTCGGTGATGAGCTGGAACGGTGACGGCTGGGACCTGGTCCGCACCGACGGCATGGTCTACGTCTTCGGGGAGAACGCCCCGTTGCAGTCCATCCGGGACCGGCACGGCAACCAGATCACCCTCACCCGGTCCACCGGCGGGCAGTCCGGCGACATCACCCAGATCACCTCGCCCAACGGACGCTGGATCAAACTCAGCTACACCGGCGGCCGGGTCACCCGGGCGCAGGACAACGCGGGCCGGACCGTGCAGTACGGCTACGACTCCGCCGGCCGGCTCACCACGGTCACCTCGCCGGGCGGCCGGACCACCACGTACACCTACGACACCGCGCACCGGATGACCACGGTCACCGACGCCCGGGGCGTCACCTACCTCACCAACAGCTACGACGCCGCCGGCCGGGTGGCCGCCCAGACCATGCCCGGCGGCGTGACCTACGGGTTCGCCTACACCACGGACGCCGCCGGCCAGGTGGTGAAGACGGCGGTCACCGAGCCCGACGGCAGCGTCCGGGAGACCCGCTTCGACGGCGACCACCGGGTGACCGCCGAGACCACCGCCGCCGGCACCGCCCACGCGCGTACCTCGACCACCGCCCGCGACCCGGTCACCCACCTGCCGACCGCGCTGGTCGACCCGTACGGGCGGCGGACCACCCTCGGGTACGGCCCGAGCGGGCAGCTCACCTCGCTCACCGCGCTCGCCGGCACCGCCGCCGCGCAGTCCGCCACGGTCACCTCCGGCGGGCCGTACCGGCAGCTCACCTCGGTCACCGACGACCAGGGCCGGACCACCCGGATGGAGTACGACGACCGGGGCAACCTGACCGCCGCGACCGACGCCGCCGGCCGGACCCGGCGCTACGCCTACAACGCCGAGGGCCAGGTCACCTCGTTCACCGACCCGCTCGGCAACACCACCCGTTACCGCTACGAGCAGGGCGACCTGGTCGCGGTGACCGACCCGCTGGGCCGGACCACCCGCAGCTTCGTCGACGCCGTCGGCCGCCCGGTCGCGGTCACCGATGCGAACGGGGTGCTGGAACGGGTCCGCTACGACCCGGACAACCAGGTCGTCACCAGCACCGACGGCCTCGGCCGGGCCACCACCTTCACCTACGACGGCAACGGCAACCTGACCACTGTCACCGACGCCCGGGGCAACAGCACCAGCGTCGCCTACGACAGCTCGGACCGCCCGATCACCGTCACCGACCCGCTCGGCAAGCAGGTCCACCAGACGTACGACGTGCTCGGCCGGGTGGTCTCCGCCACCGACCGGCGGGGCAAGACCACCGTCACCGAGTACGACGTCCTCGGCCGGACCACCTTCATCGGGTACGGCGTCACCGCCGGCCCGACCTACGAGAGCACCAAGCGGTTCGGCTACGACACCCTGGACCGGCTCGCCACCATCGACGACTCGGCCGGTGGCCTGCTCACCCTCGGCTGGAACGACCTCGACCAGGTGGTCAGCGTCACCGGCCCGACCGGCACCGTCGGCTACAGCTACGACGCGGCCGGCCGGCGCTCCGGAATGACAGTGCCCGGTCAGCCGGCGATCTCCTACGGCTACGACCAGACCGGGCTGATCGAGCGGATCACCCAGGGCGGCACCACCGCCACCTGGCAGCGGGACGCCGCCGGCCGCACCACCCGGGTCGAGCAGGCCGGCGTCACCACCCGGTACGCCTACGACGACGCCTCCCAGCTCACCCGGCTGTCCTACGAGACCACCGGCGGGGTGCCCATCGGTGATCTCCGCTACGGCTACGACGGCACGGGTCGGGTGGCGAGCCTGGCCGGCAGCCTCGCCCAGGTCACCGTCCCCGCCACCGGGCCGACGGCCAGCTACGACGCGGCGAACCGGCTGACCAGCCGGGGTGAGCGGACGTTCGGCTACGACGACGAGGGCAACCTGACCGGCGACGGCGTGCGCGGCTACACCTGGAACGCCCGGGGTGAGCTGACCGGGGTGACCGGGCCGGGCCTGGCCACCTCGTACGGCTACGACGCCGCCGGCCGGCTGGCCAGCCGTACCTCCGGTGCGGCCACCACCACCTTCGGCTACGACGGCCAGAACCTGGTCCGGGAGCAGACCGGCGCGGCGGTGGCCGACCGGCTCACCGCCGGGCTGGACCAGACGTTGGTCCGCACCGACGCCGCCGGCGCCCGGGTGCCGGTCACCGACGCCCTCGGCGGCGTGCTCGGCCTGGCCGACTCCGCCGGCACGCTGACCACCCAGTACGCCTACGACCCGTTCGGCGCGGTCACCGCCAGCGGTGCGACCAGCGGCAACACCCAGGGCTTCACCGGCCGGGAACGTGACGCCGACACCGGGCTGTCCTACCACCGGGCCCGCTGGTACAGCCCGGAGACGGGCCGGTTCCTCAGCCAGGACCCGGCCGGGTTCGGCGGCGGCAGCACCAACCTCTACACGTACGCCCTCAACGACCCGGTCAACCTCTCCGACCCCAACGGCGACTGCCCGATCTGCGTGCCGATCCTGATCGGGGCGCTGATCGGCGGCGCCTCCTCGGTCGGCATCGGGGCGGGCCTCGCCGCGCTGACCGGGCGCAAGTACAGCGCGGGCGACGCCCTGAAGGACTTCGCCATCGGCGGTGCGCTGGGGGCGCTCACCGGCGGCCTCGGGGCGTACCTGAAGGCCGGCAGTTCGGTCTGGAAGCTCAACCAGTTCGAGCGCGGCCTGGCCATCGAGGCCAAACTCGGCGGCAACCTGCCCCGCAGCTTCCCGACCATCGACCGGTTCGCCAACGGCACCGCCACCAGCATCAAGAGCGTCGACCTGACCGCGAAGAGCTACCAGAGCGCCGGCCAGCTCACCAGCCGGTTGCAGGGCTACGTGGACAAGGCGGCCGGCTTCGCCAAGAGCAACCCGGTCAAGTGGGACGGCGTCACCATCAGACCGGGCCAGGTCGCCGCCCGGGAGTTGGAGATCGCCGTCCCACGCGGCGCGGCCACCAGCGCCCAGCAGAACGCGCTCAACCAGATAGTCCAGTACGGTGCCCAGAAGGGGGTGACCGTCCGGATCATCCCGATGAGATAGACCACCGGGGACGTCCCACGGGTACCCTGGGGCGTCCCCCTCTCCACCGAGGACACCAATGACCAGACTCGCCGCACTCGACCTGCGCAGGGGTCGGTACGTCGCGCACTCCTCCTCGCTGACCGGCGACGGCATGTGGATCGCCAACGGGGCCTTCGTACTCCTCGACGGGCCGGTCGACGACCGCGAGTTGGGCGCGGCGGTGCGCCGGATGCTCGACGCCTCGCGTACCGGGGTGCCCACCCCCGACCTGCGGGGCGGGCCGTCGGCGTTCGCGCCGGTCCTCGATGCCCTCGGCCTGCGCTCCTTCGCCAGCTACGCCAAGGGCACCCGGCACGTCGACGTCGAGGGGGACGCCGACGCGGTGCTGGTGAGCCCCACCCGCAACGGCGGGGCCCGGGAGGGCTTCGTCGGGCTCACCGCGCACACGGTGCGGCTGACCGACCCCGGCGACGAGGAGTTGGGCGAGGCGTTGCGCGCCGCGCTCGACCGGTCGAGCTGACGGGTGGGCGACGAGTCCCGGCTCAACCGCCGGACGATGCTGGCCGGCGGCGCGCTGGCCATGGCCGCCTCGGCCCTGGCCGCCTGCTCGGCCGGCGTGCGTACCCCGGCCCGACCGGCCGCCCCCGACCCGGCGGCGGGGCTGCCCGACATCCAGTTCGACGTGGCCCGGTTCAGCGCGCCCGAGCAGTCCTCGCCCACCGGCGGCCCGTTCGTCATGCCGCCGGTGCACACCGTCTACCTGACCGCCGCGCTGTCCCGCACACCCGGCGGCGACGACCAGCGGGAGCTGACCCGGGTGCTCGCCGCCCTGGAGTCGCGCTACCCGTTCGGCGCGGCGGACCTGATGACCTTCGTCTCCTACGGTCTGCCCTACTTCCGGCGGCTACCCGGCGGTCTCACCGGTGACCTGGTCGGCGCGCACCTGCCCCGGCTGCTCGCCGACCCGACCCGGTCCGTGCTGGAGGAGGCGACGCCCGCGCCGACCGACGTCCATCCGGACAACCCGGGGGTGACCAAGAGACGGTTCACCGTGCCGGTCCGGATCGAGGAGAACGACCTGCTGTTCACCTTCCGCAGCGACCGGGCGGCGGTGATCCAGGACGTGCTGGCCTGGTTCGACGGCAGCGACACGCTGGCCGGCCGACCGACGCCCGCGCCGGCCTTCGCCGGGCTGCTCACCGTCACCTCCAGCCGGCACATGTTCACCCAGGTCGGCCTGCCCCGCTCGGTGGCCGAGCAGAACCGGCTGCCGTACGCCCGGTTCATCCAGCCCGACTCGCCGATGTGGATGGGCTTCTCCGACCAGCAGGTCAACGCCTCCGGGCCGCCGGCGATCTGCACCTTCGCCGGCCACCCCTCGGCCCGGCTGAGCACCGCCCGACCCGGTGACTACCTGGACAACGGCGGCATCCAGCACCTGTCGCACGTCATCCTCGACATGCTCCAGTTCTACGACATGGCCGCGCCGGACACCCCGCCGAGCGAGAACGGCAACTTCACCAAGCGGGTCCAGTACATGTTCCACGCCCCGCCGGTGCACCCCGGCAACCCCGACCAGCTCACCGACGGCGGCGGGCCGTCCTTCCTGCCCGCCGAGAACCGTGGCCCGGACTACGCCGAGCGCACCGCCCGGGGGGTCGGCCTGCCCCGGGGCGAGCGGCGGATGGGTCACCTGTCCACCCTCCAGCGCAGCTCCCGGGCGCCGGACGGCACCCCCATGCACCTGCGGGTGGACGGCCCGGGTTTCGACCCGATGGACGTGCCGGACGGCAGCAGCCAGCCGAAGCTGCACTTCAGCGCCTTCGTGCCGACCGCGGACTTCTTCGCCCGGATGCGGCGCAGCCAGGCATCGGTGGACCTGGCGCGCAAGCATCGGGTGGCCGAGCAGGACAACGGCCTGGAACGCTTCCTGACCTGCACCCGTCGGCAGAACTTCCTGGTCCCGCCCCGGCGGCACCGGGCCTTCCCGCTCGTCGAACTGGCCGGCTAGGGTCCGTGCGTGCCATGTCGATCAGCGATCGGGATCTGGCCATCGAAGCGGCGGAAGCCGGGGCTTCGGTCGTACGCTCTCACTACGGGACGTCATTGACCCGCTTCGAGAAGGTGGGCGGGGACTTCGCCACGACGGCCGACATCGAAGCGGAGCGGGCCGTTCTCGACGTCCTGCACGCGGCCCGGCCGGACGACCCGGTGGTGGGAGAGGAAGGCGGGCGTACGGGAACCGGCGAAAACGGACCCGTGTGGCTGGTCGACCCGTTGTGTGGGACGCTGAACTATGCCGTACTCACCATGCCGGTGCGCCGACCCGGGCCCAGCCCTCCTCGTGGGCTGATCCCTCGGCGTCACGGCCGGGCACCGCGGCCTCGACGGCCTGGCGGATGAGCTGGAGCGGGCCGGTGGCTGCCGCATGCAGTTCGCGCAGGGCGCGGGCGGCGAGATCGGCACGGGCCTGGTGGCCGTCCGGACTGTAGCCGGTGAGCCCGTCGACCTCCTGCTCGCCGCCCTCGACCACCGCCGTACAAGGGTCGAGGCGGGCCACGTCGTGCAGGAGCCGGCTGGCGAAGTCCTCGATCACGGAAGCGACCCTATTCTCGGCAGGCATGGCAGGCGGCGTAATTCGGTCGCGTGCGCATCGGCCTGTGTGGATGATGTGGTGATGTCCGGTACACCGGAGGGATTCACCCATCGCCTGCGCAAGAACGGTGACGTGGAGCTGCTGCACCACGGCCGCCCTGCCGCTGTGCTTCGGGGCGCCGCCGCGGCGCGGTTCCTGATCGACGTGGACAGCGACGATCCGCAGGAGTTGATGGCACGCCTCACCGGCAACTACCGACACGGCAACGAGCGGACGGCCAAGGAGCATCCCCGCAACCGGCATCGGTAGCGCGTGTCTCGTCGGCTGGATGAGTATCCGTGGGCAGGAACACCGCGCCGCTGCTGCCCGGCTCCGTCGCTGCCGGCGGGCGGGGCGGGAGGAACGAGGGTCACCGCGGTGGTGGTTGCCGGCCCGGCTTGATGCGGGGGGAGTCACTGAAGGCGCGGCGGTAGGTGTGCGGGCTGACGCCGGTGGTGCGCTTGAAGCGGTCACGGAAGGCCGTGGGAGAGCCGAAGCCGACCTGAGCGCCGATGCGTTCGACCGAGTGGTGCGTGCTCTCCAGGAGGTGCTGGGCCTGGCGGATGCGGGCGCGGTGGAGCCACTGGAGCGGGGTGGTTCCCGTTTCCTCGCGGAAGCGGCGGATCAGGGTCCGGGTGCTGGTCGCGGCCTGGGCGGCGATGTCGGCGAGGGCGAGGTCGGTGCCCAGATTGTCGTGCAACCAGACGAGTAGGGGTTCGAGGGCCGAGCCGTGCGGGGTGGGTGCGTGGTCGTGGACGATGAACTGCGCCTGTCCGCCCTCGCGTTCCAGGGGCATGACGGACAGTCGGGCCGCGTCGGCGGCGACGGCCGAGCCGTAGTCGCGGCGGATCATGTGCAGGCAGAGGTCGAGGCCGGCGGCGGCACCGGCGGAGGTGAGGATCTGGCCGTTGTCGACGTACAGGACACCCGGGTCGACCTTGATCTGCGGGTGGGCGGCGGACAGCAGGTCGGCAGCGATCCAGTGGGTGGTGGCCCGCAGGCCGTCGAGGAGCCCGGTGGCGGCCAGAGTGAAGGTGCCCGAACAGATAGAGGCGATCCGGGTGCCGTGCTCGGCCGCTGCTCGCAGTGCGTCGCGGACGGCGGGGGCGACCGGGGCCGCCGGGTCCGCGGTGCCGGGCACGATGATCGTGTCCGCGCCCCCGAGCCCGTCCAGCCCCCAGGGCGCGCGCAGGGTGAAGGTGCCCGCGTCGATCTCCGGCTTCTCCGCGCACACGCGGATCTGATAGCCGGGGCGGCCGTCCGGCAGGCGGGTACGGGTGAAGACCTCGATCGGGGTGGACAGGTCGAACGGGATCACCCGGTCCAGGGCGAGGACGGCGACGGTGTGCATGGCCAGAACCTATCGGTCCACCGGATCCCCGACCTGGTCCCAGCGCCTGGGGATCTCGTCTTCGGCCAGTTCGGTGCCTTCGCCCTGGGCGTGGCGGTATCCCGTTGGAAGGCGTCACTAATGCCACTGGGAGGGCGGTTGGCGGCCGGTTAGCGTCGAAGCGACCCCGCACCCCGCCATCAATCGAGGGGCCTCCATGCATGCCCAGATCGTTCTGTTCGACGGCTTCGATCCACTCGATGTCATCGCCCCCTACGAGGTCCTGTACGCCGGCGGCACCGCCTCCGGCGGCGATGTCAGCGTGGAACTGGTCTCCGCCGAAGGCCCGCGCGAGGTGGTCAGCGGCACCGGGGGCCTGGTGCTGCGCGCCACCGGCACCCTCGATCCCGGGCGTCCGGGCCTGATCCTGGTTCCCGGCGCCTCGGGCCGCGTCGGAGAGCCCGGCGAGGTCCCCGACCATGACGCCGGGGCGGGGGAGTGGCAGCAGGACGAGTTCATCCCCGTCCTGCTCGGCCGCGCGCTGAGCACCGAGCTGCCCGTGCTGATGAAGGCCGCGATGGACAACCCGGAGGTGACAGTCGGCACGGTGTGCGGCGGCTCGCTCGTCCTGGCCATGGCCGGCCTGCTGGAAGGCCGCCATGCCACCACCCATCACCTGGGCCTGGACATGCTCGATGCCACCGGCGTCCACGCCGTCAGCGCCCGCGTCGTCGACGACGGGGACCTCGTCACGGGTGCCGGCGTCACCTCCGGACTCGACCTGGGCCTCTACCTCCTGGAGCGCGAGGTGGGCCCCCGGATCGCGCACGCCGTCGAAGAGTTGTTCACCCACGAGCGCCGCGGCACCGTCTGGCGCGCTCAGGGCCCGGTACCCGCCGCCCTCTGAGCGCCCGCCGCCCGCCCCGCATGGCCGACTCGCCCCGCACTCGTGAGGAAGAGGAACCGCATGTCCGTTGCCGGCACCTGGGACCTGTCCATCGCCACCCCCGTCGGCATTCCGGAACTGGACCTACCGCTACCGGGCCACAGTTCAGTCGCCGTCGTCCGGGCGGGCCACCGGTTCGCCGCCGATGCAGCCGACCTTCACCTCGAACTCCCCGGCCGGGCCGGCGAAGGTCACCTCGGCGTCGTCGTCCGGCCCCCGGTCCACGTCCTTCACCCGGTAGCCCTGCGCCGGTGCCCAGGAGACCAGTCGGACGTCGGCCCCCACACACTCGGCCACCGCCGTGCCGCCGGAGGTGGAGAAGCTGCGGCGTAGGCCGGCAGCCGTGGCGGGGACGCTCGACGGGGATACCGGCCCGGCCGCGCCGGACGAGGGCGCGGAGGACGTCGGGCTCGACGGCGACGCCGTCGTCGGAGTCGGCCCCGGAGCCGCCAGGGCCCGCTCGACCTCGGCCTGGCTGCGCACCCCGCCGGGCGTGCCGGTGATGCTCTCCCCGACCAGCCGGATCGCGGCCACCCCGATCAGGGTGGCGAGCACGGCGGCGGCCAGCCAGCCGGCAGTGGCGAGGAGCGTACGGCGACCCATGCCCCCGACTATGCCCGACCAGCGGCTAAGCCGAGCACCGCAGGAGGATAAGCGAGGGTTAACGAGCGGCCCGGGGCCGGTGGGACCGGCTAACCTGCCTAGCTGTGGCCCACCTGCTCCTGATCGAGGACGACCTGACGATCCGCACGCCCCTGATCCGGGCGCTGCGCGACCGCGGCCACGCGGTGGCCGCCGCCACCACCGCCATGGACGGCCTGCGCTCGGCCCTGGACGACCGGCCCGATCTGGTCGTACTCGATCTCGGGCTGCCCGACCTCGACGGCCGGGAGTTGCTGCGGATGCTCCGGGCGGTCAGCGCGGTGCCGGTGATCGTGGCGACCGCGCGGGACGACGAGACCGAGATCGTCCGGGTGCTCGACGCCGGTGCCGACGACTACCTGGTCAAGCCCTTCACCGCCGCCCAGCTCGACGCCCGGGTGCGGGCGGTGCTGCGGCGCGGACCGGCAGCCGCCACCGACCCGGCGGCGAGCAGCGTCGTCGTGGGCAAGCTCCAGATCGACCCCCGGTCCCGACAGGTACACCTCGACGGCGAACCGGTCGACCTGACGCCCCGGGAGTTCGACCTGCTGCACCACCTCGCCACCCGCCCGGACCAGGTGGTGACCAAGCGGGAGCTGATGACCGAGGTCTGGCAGGTCCCCTACGGCGGTGCGGACAAGACCGTCGACGTGCACCTGTCCTGGCTGCGCCGCAAGCTCGGGGAGAGCGCGCTGGCCCCGCGTTACCTGCACACCGTGCGCGGGGTCGGGGTGCGGCTGAGCGCTCCCGGGCAGGAGGACGGATGAGACGCCGGCTGGCGCTCCTGGTCGTGGCGACCACCTGCCTGACGCTTGTGGCGTTCCTGGTGCCGCTGGCCCTGCTGGTGCGGACGGTCGCCGAGGACCGGGCCACCGTCCGGGCGACCGCCGACGTGCAGGGGTTGGTGCCGGTGGTCGGCACCGCCGACACCCCGACGATCCGGTTGACCGTGGAGCAGCTCACCGCCGAGTCGGGCCGGCCGGTCAGCGTCTTCCTGCCCGACGGCACGGTGCTCGGCGCGCAGGAGCCGCGTACCGCCGCGGTGGCCCTCGCCGCCCGGGGCCAGAGCCTCACCGCGGAGCTGGACGGCGGTCGGGAGATCGTGATCGCGGTGCAGGGCCGGGCCGACGGCACCGGCGTGATCCGGACCGTGGTCCCCCGGGACGACATCACCGCCGGGGTGGCCCGCTCCTGGCTGGTGCTGGCCGCGCTCGGCATCGTGCTCGTGCTGCTCAGCCTGGCCGTCGCGGACCGGCTGGCCCGCACCCTGGTCCGGCCGATCACCGAGCTCTCCTCGGTCTCGCACCGGCTGGCCAACGCCGAGCTGACCGCCCGTGCCGAACCGACCGGCCCGGCGGAGCTGCGCGAGGTCGCCGGTGCGCTCAACCACCTGGCCGCCCGGATCCAGGTGTTGCTGCGGGAGGAACGCGAGCAGGTGGCGGACCTGTCGCATCGGCTGCGTACGCCGCTGACGGCGCTGCGGCTGGAGGCGGAGTCGCTGCGCGACCCGGACGACGCGGCCCGGGTGACGTCGGCCGTGGACGGGCTGGAGCGGGCGGTCACCGGCCTGATCCGGCAGGCGCGTTGGCGCAGCGGGCCGACCGACACCGACCCCGGTGTGGTCACCGTCGACGCCGCCGCGATCGTGGGCGAACGGGTCGCCTTCTGGTCGGTGCTCGCCGAGGACACCGGCCGCGCGGTCACCCTCGACCTCGCCGCCGGGCCGTTGCCGGTCGGGGTGCCCGCCGACGAGTTGGCCGCGGCCGTGGACGCCCTGCTGGGCAACGTCTTCGCGCACACCCCGGACGGCACCCCGTTCACCGTCCGGCTGACCCGGGAGGCGGCCGGTGCCGCGCTGGCCGTCGCCGACGCGGGGCCGGGGATCCCGGCGGGCCTGGTCGAACGGGGTGCCAGCCAGGCCGGCTCGACCGGTCTCGGTCTGGACATCGCCCGTCGCGCCGCGCAGGCCAGCGGCGGCCGGCTCGACCTGGGCGTCGGCGCGGAGGGCGGCGCGGTCGTGACGCTCCGGCTCGGACCGCCCCGCCGTTCTTAACCGGGGCTTATCGCTGGCACAGCGCGCCGCTATCCACCGCCGGGGCAAGCTCACTGCAACAACCGAGAAACCCCGGAGGTACGCACCATGAAGCGCACATCCCTGCTCCTGGCGGCGGTCGGCGGCGCCGCCGTCCTCGCTGTCACCGGCACGGCGCTCGGCGTGTCCGCCGCCGAACGGACGCCGGCTGCCACGCTCGCCGCGGCGACGACCGCTCCCGCCCCGGTCGATCCGAGCACCGCCCCGACCACCGGCACGTCCACCGGTGCGGCGACGCCCGGCTCGCCGAGTGGCGCACCGGCGACCGAAGCGCCGGGTGGCAGCACCGCCCCGGCCACCAACGACGCGGTCAGTCAGGAACGGGCCGGCGAGATCGCGCTGGCCAAGGTCGGTGGCGGCCGGATCACCGAGATCGAGCGCGAGCGGGAGGAGGGCCGCCCGGTCTGGAGTGTGGAGATCATCAACGGCGACACCGAACACGAGGTCGAGGTCGACCGGGAGAACGGCACGGTCGTCAGGTCCGAGCAGGAGAAGGCGGACGCCGACGACAAGTCCGGTAGGGACGACGACGATGACTCGGACGACGACAGGGACGACTCGGACGACGGCGACGACGACTGACCGGTCGGTCCACTGAGCGAGCCGTGCCACGGCAGTGGCGTGAGTGCCCCGGCGGATTCCGCCGGGGCACTTCGCTGCCCGGTGGTCGGTACTGGTGGCCCGATCAGAAGGTGTGCAGGTCCACCGCGAGGCCGTCGGCACCGGAGTGGCTGACCGCGACCCAGTCCTTCCCGGCTCCGGCGAGCCAGCCCGGATAGCGGCCGAGCTGACGGCCGGTGCGAGCCTCGTAGACGAGCACGAACGGCCGGTCGTCCTCGGCCGCGCTGACCGCCACCAGCCCCTCGGTCACCGTCGACCGCCAGCTTGCGGACGCCCCCGACAGCGCCGGATCCGGCGCTGTCCAGCGGGGCGCACCGGTGGCCAGGTCGAGCAACGCCAGCCCACCCGCGTCGGCGTTGCTCCGCACCAGCACCGACCGGTCGTCACCGTCGATCGGTACGCCGGTGGCGACGCCCGTCCAGACCGTCCTGCCGGTGCGCAGGTCGACCAGTTGCGGCCGCCCGTCGGCGGTGACCGCGACGAGCCGGGTGCCCGTCCCGATCAGGGTCAGCCCGCTGCGGTCGTCGGCCAGCCGCTTGGCGCACTCGCCGTCCTCCTTGCGTCCGCTGAAGACCACACCGGACCAGCCCTTGACGCCGGTGGCCGCGTTGACGGTGGCGATGCTGACCGTGCAGCGCTGGTCGCCCCGAGGAGGGTCGTTGTCGGTGCCCACCATCAGGTCACCGGCGACGAAGCCGTACCAGGCCCGGTTCGGCAGCCGCCCGGCACCGGCCCGGCCGGTGGTGGGGGCGACCGGGGTGTAGGCGGCCGACCGGGCGGCCGTGCCCAGCCGCACCGTGACGTACCGGCCGGTGGGCGGCGCGTACGGCGTGCGGCCACCGATGGTCACGTCGCTCACCCTGGCGAACCGGTCGGCGGGCAGTTTCCAGAGTTGGCGACCGCTCTGCACGTCCCGGCCGATGATCACGCAGGTCGCCGAGCTGCCGGTGCCGGCGCACTCCCTGGCGTAGACGACCTGCTCGTGGACGACGACGTCCTGGCTCTGCGCCGCCCGCCACCGGGTGGCTCCGGTGGCCGTGTCGAGCACCTCCATGCCGCCGTCGTCGTTGTCACTGGCCACGATCGACCCACCGGCGATCACGTACCGGTAGCCCGTGGTGAAGGGATGACGCCACCGGTCCTGCCCGGTGGCGCGGTCCACGGCGCGCAGTTCCCGCTCGTCGGGCACGACGATCACCTGACCGGTCTCGCCCAGCTCCTGGTCGAGCCGCCGGACCGACACCGACCAGGCCGGCAGCGGGCCCTCCGGGTCGGGCGAGGTGGCCCTGCCCCGCAGGCTCTCCTGAGTCTCCTCGACCCGTACGGACGGCCGCTCCGGCCGCTCCGACCGCTCCGCCCGGGGTCCGGTGCAGCCGACGAGCCCGACGACCAGGCTCAGGGCGCCGGCGGTGATGCGCCAACGGGCTGGGCGGTGCGACGGCGACAACGGTCTCTCCCTCGGTCGACGGTCAGGGCCACCACCGTAGGGCCCGACCGCACTCTCGCGCTCGGCCCGTCGCCGGTCGCGTGCCCCGATCACACCGGTTCCGCTACGGTGGGCCGATGCCGCGAATTACCGACGAGACGGTCCTGGCCGTCGGCAGGCTGACCCTGGCCGCGACCGAGTTGGAGTACCTCCTCGCCGGCATCGGCGCGGGTCGGACCGACGGCGACCACGCGGCGATCTTCACCGCTTCCGGAGCGCCGTTGCGGGCGGCACGGGGCCGTGCTCAGCTGGCCGCCCCGGCCCACCGTGACGAGTTCGTCGGACTGGTCGAGGCTGCCGCGACGTACCTGCTGCAGAGCCGGACGGCGGTACGCGCACTGTGGTTCGACAGCAGCCAGGTCGACGCGGCGACCTTCGACGAGATCTCCAGCCTCATCATGCGCTGCCGGAACCGGCTCCAGGCGCTGTATGACGAACCGGATCACCCGCCGGTAGGGGCCCCAGCGTGACCGCCGCAGCTCGCCGAACTCGTTTCCGCACGGACGGTTCTCCACCGTGCCCGGTGTTCCGCAGGACTTCTGGTTCACCGACCCTGAGGTGGGCCAGGAGCGTCACCAACGCCTGCATCAATCGCTGACCTCTGCCGGGCACGTTTACGTCTCGGCACGACCGCACTCCGCTCCCCGGTGGTCAGCGGCTGCGATCCGCGACGAGCGGCGCGTGCTCGTCACGTATCGCTACGCTCGCTCGGCGGCACCTGCGGTTGTGCGCCGCACCTGTGGGCACCGAGGTGCGCCTTCTCCGCCTACGGCGCGGGTTCCAGTAGGACGACGGGGATCTGGCGGGTGGTCTTCTGCTCGTAGTCGGCAAAGCCTGGATACGCCGCCTTCTGCGCGGTCCAGATCCGTTCCCGCTCGGCCCCGGCGGCGACTCTGGCGACCAACTCGACCGTGTCCGTGCCGATCTCCGCCCGGACCTGCGGATGGGCCAGCACGTTGTAGTACCAGTCGGGATTGGTGGGCGCGCCGGCCTTGGACGCGAACACTGCGTAGCCGCCGTCCACCTTCTGGTACATCATCGGGTGCACGCGAGCCTGGCCGCTCTTGGCGCCGACGGTGTGCAACAGCAGCAGCGGGGCGCCAGCGAATTGGCCGCCCACCTCGCCACCGTTGGCGCGGAACTCAGCGATGATCTTCTCGTTCCAGTCGCTCATGACCACTCCTTGCCCTGCCCGACGGCTCCCTGAGCACCAGCGCCGGCCTGATCGCCGCACCTAACTGGACAGTACCCTGCGTCGTGGCGGGCCGCCTGAAACGCGGGCCCGACTGGCCTCTGAGCAGGCCATCCGGGATGCGCAGCAGGTCTTGTGGCCGTGACACCGGAACCATCGGCAGGGCCACGTTCGATTGCCCGCAACCCCGTTCCGGTGCGCGCCGTCTACCCCGGCGGCTTTGACCCTTCGCTCCCGGGCATGTGAACGTGGCGAACCGGGCACGCGGCCTTTCCGACGAAGTCGTCGTGCTGGTCGGGGTCAACAGCACCACGCATCCAGGCATGGACGAAGAGGAGCGAGCGGCCACTGTCCGGGCCATTCTGCCGGTCGGGTGGACTGCCGGGGCAGCTCCCCGTAGGTCGGACACCCCGGTCGCCACACGGAATCTAAGACATTTCCCATTTGCATTGGCGAGCATCGATTCCGATCGCCGCACAGGGTGGCCGATCAGAACAGGAGCAGCCCATGTCCGTACGACAGTCCGGCACGATCGACGACGCGGCGGTGCGCCCGGTCAGCACCCTCTCCACCGAGCCGGAC
Organism: Micromonospora sp. NPDC051925; assembly: GCF_044548625.1. Taxonomy (NCBI): domain Bacteria; kingdom Bacillati; phylum Actinomycetota; class Actinomycetes; order Micromonosporales; family Micromonosporaceae; genus Micromonospora; species Micromonospora sp. NPDC051925. The sequence continues at coordinate 145,820 of NZ_JBIUCH010000002.1, forward strand.
GGCTGGCGAGGGCCCTTGCTGGACCATCTTCCACCGCGCGAGCGCCGGCTCTTCCAGCGGTTCGGCCAGGGACCGGTGGTGCCCGTGCCCGACCTGCGCATCCACCAGGCGTTCGAGCGCTGGGCCGCCGCCACCCCGGACGCCGTCGCGGCCGAGCACCTCGGGGTGCGGATCGACTACCGCGAGCTGGACCGCCAGGCCAACCGGCTCGCCGCCCGGCTCGCGGCCCTCGGCGTACGGACCGGGGACACCGTGGGCGTCTTCGCCAGCCGGTCCATCCCGATGCTGGTGGGAATCCTGGCGACGCTGAAGGCCGGGGCCGCCTACGTCCCGCAGGACGTCCGGATCGCCCCACCCGGGCAGTTGCGGCAGGTCGCGGCGGCTGCCCGGTGCCGGGTGGTGCTGACCACGTCGGCGACCCTGGAGGCGGTTCCGGCGTTGCCCGGCGTGGCGCGGCTCGCGATCGACGAGGTCATGGCGGAGCCGCTGCCATCGGGTCAGCAGGTGACCGCCGTGGTCCCGGACCGCCCGGTGCGGGCCGACGACGGATGCTACGTCCTGTTCACCTCCGGCACCACCGGCATGCCGAACGGCGTCACCGTGACCCACGGCAACGTGGCCAACATCCTGCTCACCGCCCCGGGCAACCTGGGGATCCGGCCGGGCTGGCGGGTCGCCCAGTTACTCAACGTCGCTTTCGACATGGCAGCCTGGGAGATCCTGGGCTGCCTCGCCAACGGCGGCACCCTGCTCGTACGCGACCGCGACCTCACCGCCACCGCCGCGCGCGCCGAGGTGGTGATCGCCACCCCGTCGGTGCTCGGCCGGATCGACCCGGACCGCTGCGATCGGGTGCGCGTGGTCGCCGTGGCGGGCGAGCCCTGCCCGCGCCCGCTGGCCGACCGGTGGGCCGCCGGCCGCGCCTTCCACAACTGCTGCGGACCGACCGAGACCACCATCGTCAACACCATGCACCGCCACCGGCCCGGCATGGCGCTCACCATCGGCCGGCCGACGCCGAACAACACCGTCTACGTCCTCGACGCCGACGGTCGGCCCTGCCGCATCGGCGAGGTCGGCGAGATGTGGGCCGGCGGCGGCTGCGTCTCCGCCGGCTACCTGGACAACGACGCGCTCAACGCCGAGCGGTACGTCCCGGACCCGTTCCTGGGCGGGGGCCGGCTGATGTTCCGCACCCGGGACCGGGGGCGCTGGAGCACCGACGGGGAACTGGAGCACCTTGGCCGCACCGACGACCAGGTGAAGGTCCGGGGGTTCCGGGTCGAGTTGGACGCGGTCTCCACCGTGCTGGAGGCGGTGCCCGGCTGCCGGCGGGCGGTCACGCTCAGGCTGACCGACCGGGACCTGGTCTCCTTCGTCGCCCCGGCGGAGCTGGACCCGCAGCGGTGCCGGGACGCGGTGGCCGCCGCGCTGCCCTACTACTGCGTGCCGGCGGCCGTGCACCCGCTACCGGAGCTGCCGATGACCGGACGGGGGAAGGTCGACCGGGACGCGCTGCGCCGGCTCGCCCTCGACCTGCGCTGGCAGTGGGCGCACATCGAGGAGGCGGCGGCGTGACGACCACCGGTCTCCGGCCCCAGCCGGCCCCGCCGACGGGCCCGCGTACCGTCGCGGCGACCGCGCCCGGCGACGCGCCGCCACCTCCGGTCTCGATGCTGCGACGGGTCCTCGCCCACCCCCGGTTCATGCACCACCACCGCCTGGTGGCGGCGGTCCTGGCGACCAACACCGCGCTGCTGGCGTACGGGCTGACCGCCGGCTGGTGGCGCGGTCCCGGCATGCCCGACGCCCTGGGCGGCGCCGCGCTGGCGAACGTCTCGCTGGCGGTGCTGGTGCGCCAGCAGTACGTGATCAACCTGTTCTTCTGGCTGGCCACCCGGGCACCCACCCGCTGGCCCCTGCGGATCCGCTGGACGCTGGGCAAGGTCTACCACTTCGGCGGGCTGCACGTCGGCGCGGCGCTGGCCGGGACCGCCTGGTACCTGGCGCAGCTCGGCGCGCTGACCGTCGGCGACGGACCCGGCGGGACGGGCGCGCTGGTCACCGGCTACGCCGTCGCCGGACTGCTGCTGGTGCTCGTCGGCACCGCGCTGCCGCAGGTGCGGTCCCGCCGGCACGACCTGTTCGAACGCACCCACCGCCTCGGCGGCTGGGCGGCCCTGCTGCTGCTGTGGGCGCAGGCCGGCTTCCTGGCCGGCGGACCGGCCGCGCTGGCCACCTCACCGCAGGGCTGGGTGCTCGCCGTGTTGACCGCCAGCATCGCCCTGCCCTGGCTACGGCTGCGCCGGGTGCCCGTCGTGGTCGACCGCCCCTCGTCGCACGTGGCGCTGGTCCACTTCGATCACGGGGTGACGCCGTTCCCCGGCTCGTCCACCGCGGTCAGCCGCAACCCACTGTGGGAGTGGCACTCCTTCGCCAACGTGCCGGCGCCGGGCCGCACCGGGTTCCGGCTGACCGTCTCCCGGGCCGGCGACTGGACCGGGCGGTTCATCGACGACGCGCCGGACCGGGTCTGGGTGAAGGGGATCAGCACGGCCGGGGTGGCGAACGTCGAGACCCTGTTCCGGCGGGTGGTGTACGTGGCGACCGGCAGCGGCATCGGGCCGGTGCTGCCGCACCTGCTGGCCGAGCAGGTGCCGGCCCGCCTCGTCTGGGTGGCCCGCCGGCACCGGGAGACCTTCGGCGACGACCTGGTCGAGGAGATCCTCGCCCACCAGCCCGACGCGCTGCTGTGGGACACCGCCCGCGACGGCAAGCCCGACATGCTGCGGCTGGCCTGGCAGGCGTACCGCCAGTTCGACGCCGAGGCGGTCATCTGCATCTCCAACCGCACGCTGACCTGGCAGGTGGTGCGGGGCATGGAGGAACGCGGCGTGCCCGCGTACGGCGCCATCTGGGATTCCTGACGACATGGAGGCGATGATGAGGATCAGCGTGGAGCAGGACGACCGGGTGGTCACGGTGCGGTTGTGCCGACCCGAGGTGCGCAACGCGCTGGACACGGCGGTGATGACGGAACTGGTCGAGGCGCTGCGACCGCTGGACCGCGATCCGGGCGTGGGCTGCTTCGTGATCACCGGGTCGGAGCAGGTCTTCGCGGCCGGCGCCGACATCCGGGAGATGGCGGGAAAGTCCTTCCTGGACGTGGCGCTGGAGGACCACTTCGCGGGCTGGGACGCGTTCGCCGCGCTGCGTACCCCGAAGATCGCGGCGGTGGCCGGGTACGCGCTCGGCGGGGGCTGCGAGCTGGCGATGATGTGCGACCTGATTTTCGCGGCGGAGAACGCCCGGTTCGGGCAGCCGGAGCTGCGGCTGGGGGTGATGCCCGGCATCGGCGGCACGCAGCGGCTGACCCGCCTGGTCGGCGTGGCCCGAGCCATGGACCTGGTCCTCACCGGGCGGCAGCTCGACGCGGCGGAGGCGGAACGGTTCGGCCTGGTGTCACGGGTGGTGCCGACGGGACGGTTGCTGGCGGAGGCGCAGGCGGCGGCTGCGGTCGTGGCCGGGCACCCCAAGCTGGCGACCCTGCTGGCCCGGGAGGCGGTCCGGCAGGCCGAGGAGGTCGGTGTGCGCGCCGGGGTGCTGTTCGAGCGGCGGGCCTTCCACGCCCTGTTCGCCACCGAGGACCAGCGGGAGGGCATGGCCGCCTTCCTGGAGAAGCGTCCGGCCCGGTTCCCGGGTCGCTGAGCTACCAGGCCGCCCGGGGCACGCCGGGTCCGGGCGGCCTGCTCAGAGCGCGCCGATCTGGTAGCCGAGCCCGTGCACGGTGCGGACCACCCCGTCGCCGAGCTTGCGCCGCAGGTAGTGCACGTACGTGTCGACCACCGCCTCGGTCCGGTCGGCGCCGAAGACCCGCCCGCGTAGCTGGCTGCGGCTGTGCACCATCCGGGGCTGCGTGGCGAGCAGCCGGATCAGCTCGAACTCCCGCCCGCTGAGCGTCACCTCCCGGCCATCGGGCAGCCGCACCCCGCGCTGGGCCAGGTCGAGCTGCCCCGCCCCGATGGGGATCAGCTCGGCCCCGTCGAAGCGGCGGCGGGTCAGCGCCCGCACCCGGGCCATCAGCTCCGTCACCTCGAAGGGCTTCGGCAGGTAGTCGTCGGCGCCCGCGTCCAGGCCCTGGATCCGCTGGTCGGGCTCGGCCAGGGCGCTGAGCATGAGCACCCGGGCGGCGATCGCGCAGCGCCGTAGCCGGAGGAGCAGGTCGACGCCGTCGATCGCCGGCAACCGCCGGTCCAGCATGATCACCTGGTACCGGCCGCGCAGGGCCAGGTGCAGGCCCCGCTGGCCGTCCCGGGCCAGGTCGATCCGGTATCCCGCCCGGCGGAACAGCTCGACCAGCATGTCGGCGAGCTCCGCGTCGTCCTCGACGAGGAGCAACGGGCCGTGCGGTGGGGCTGACGGGTCGGTCATCCGTTCATGGTCGCATCGAAGCAGGAGAACGTTGACCGGCGGAATTTCTCAGCCGGTCAGAACGGGCTCATCTCGCGCTCGTGATCCGCCCGGTCGCGGTTCGGCCGCCACCAGAAGGGGCACCGGGGCCCGGCGGGGTCGCCGTCCGGCGGCGGCGGGTCGGCCCGCCCCGCGCCGGGCACCGGCAGCCGTACGGTGAAGGTGGCTCCCGTTCCCGGCCGGCCGGTGGCGCTGATCGTGCCGCCGTGCGCGGTGACCACCTCGCGGACCAGCGCCAGCCCGAGCCCGACCCGGCGGTCCCCGGAGTCGGGGCCACTGTGGAACCGGTCGAAGATCCGTTCCCCGTGCCGGGGGTCGAACCCCCGGCCGGAGTCGCTGACCACCAGTTCGACGTGGCCCGCGACCGCCGGGGGCAACCGCACCTCGACGTGACCACCGGCCGGGGTGTGGTGGAGGGCGTTCGCCAACAGCTCCGCCACCACCCGGCGCAGCGCCGGCCCGACGCCGTGGACCGGCACCGGCGCGTCCGCGCCGGCCACGGTGAGCGTCACGCCGTGCTCGGCGGCGCGCGGGGTGTCGGCCTCGACCGCCTCGGCGACGAGCGCGGCGAGGTCGACCGTGGCCGGCGGTCGGCTCATCGACGTCGTGTCGGCCAGCCGGGCCGACAGGAGCAACTCGTCGACGATCTCCCCCAGGCGTCGGGTGGTGTGCAGCAGCCGGTCCAGATCCTGCCGGTCCGCGTCGCTGTCGGCGCAGGTCGACCGCTGTGCCAGCAGCTGCGCCGCCGTGTGCACCCGGGTGATCGGGGCACGCAGCTCGTGGCTGGCGTCGGCGACGAAGCGGCGCTGCCGGTCGAGCGCCTCGGCCAGCGGCAGCACCGCCGCGCGGCGCAGCCGCAGGTCGGTCGCGGTCGCCGCGGCCAGGACCGCCACCGCGGCGAGCGACACCGCCCAGAGCAGGTGTCGCCGCTCGGCGAGCTGGAAGCGGGCGTCGAAGACCACCTGGACGACCTCGTCGCCGCGAAGTTGCGTGCGCACGTGGTAGACCGTGCCGTTACGAGCGACCTGGTCGACCTGCGGCCGGCCGGTGCGGGCCACGGCGTGGATGGCCTCGTGCTGTGGGAAGCCGGCCGGGGGAGCGCCGGCGTGCCCGGTGTCGCTCGCACCGCCGAAGATCCAGGTGCAGCCGGACGGGTCGGCCGGCCGGCCGTGCATCATCGCCCAGTCGAGCTCGTGGCGGATCTTCGCGTGCTGGACGTGCAGCAGGGCGGCGTACGCGATGCCCCCGACCAGGGCGAGCAGGGCGACGACCAGCAGGCCGACGGCCAGTCCGGTGCGGGGTCGGGCGCGGCGTGCGGTCGGCCGCACGCCGCCGGTCAGCGGCACCGCGCTCCCGCCCCATGCCTCCCTGCGCGGGCGCTACCTCGTCTGTCCGCGTGGCCATCGACCAACATCCATCGAAGATGGCACATCGCCCATCGGATCGGAAGGGATCGGGGCGTCCTCCCGGATGCCGGACCCGCCTCGTCGCGGCGGGGGCCGCAACTGGTCGGCGCTACCTGTTGGGCGCAGACCTGCCCGTCGCAGCCCACCGACGAGGTGTCGCCGGTGGGGGCCGGCTCCGTTCGTCGGAGCCGGCCCCCCGGATCGTCACCGCGACCCGCGGTGGGGCGGGTCACGCCAGGGTGAACCGCCACTGCTGGTTGGTGGCGCCGTGGCAGGTCCACTGCAACAGTCGGGCGCCGTCGGCGGTGGCGGCGCCGTTGACGTCCAGGCAGAGCCCGCTCTGCACGTTGCGCACCGTGTAGACCCCGGAGGTGGCGGTCGCCGTCGCGGTGAACTTCTGCTGGTTGCTGTTGTTGCAGGTGGCCTGCTGGAGGAACGCCCCCGTCGCGGTGGAGCCGCCGATCACCTCGGCGCACTTGCCGCTGTGCACCGCCTTCAGGTAGACCGCACCGCTACCGGCGTCGACGGCCTGCCACTTCTGGTTGTTGCCGCCGGTGGCCGCCCACTGGTTGATCTGTGCGCCGTCGGCGGTGGAGACGCCGCTGACGTCCATCAGCTTGCCGCTGTGCTGCGCGGTGAGCGTCCAGGTCTTCCCGGCCACACCGGTGCCGGTGCCGGGCGTGCCGACTCCGGCCCCGCCGAAGGTGTGCGAGTCGAGATCGAACCAGTTGCTCGCACTGCCCTTGAACACCAGGTAGAGCGTCTGCGTCCCGGCCAGGGCGGACACGCTCACCGGAGCGGTGGACTGGTAGTTGTTCCAGCCGCCGGTGCTGGGCACCGGGGTGGTGGCCAGCAGGGTGCCGGTCGGCGAGCCGGCCCGCAGCTCGATCGATCCGCCACCGGACGGCGACGACAGCCGGTAGCTGACCGTCGAGATGCCCGACAGGCTCATCGGGGTGAACGCGATCCAGTCGTTGTTGGAGATGTCACCGACCCGTTTGGTGCTCTCCGCACTGGCCTCGTCGACGACCCGGATGCCGGACTGGCTGCTGAAGTACTCGGCCTGCTTGTGCTTGGGCTGGAGGATCGCCTGCGCGGTGCCGGTGAGCGGGGACGCGCCGCCCGGCCCACCGCTGTCGGTGTAGCGCGCGTTGAGCACGTAGAACAGGTTCGCGCCGTCGGGGTGCCCACCGAGCAGGTCGGTGGAGATGGTGCCCGAGCAGCCCGGGTACTCGGTGGTCTCGTGCGCGTGGTCGTCGTGGCCCAGCGCCGGGTTGACGAGCACCTTGCTGCAGTCGACCGTGCCGCCGTCCGGGTCGGTGACGCTGACCTGGTACGACACCTTGTCACCGAAGGTGAGCATGCCGCCGTTGGCCGGGGTGGTGATGGTGACCACCGGCGCGGTGTTGCCGACGGTGATCTGGACGTTGGCGAAGCCCGTCTTACCGGTGTTGTCGGTGACCTTCAGCTGCGCCGTGTAGTTGCCGTTGGTGGTGTACACGTGCGACGGGTTGGCCGCCGTCGAGGTGGCGCCGTCGCCGAACGTCCACTGGTAGCTGAGCGTGTTGCCCGGGTCCGGGTCGGCCGTGCCGGCGCTGCTGAACTGGACGTTCAGCGGGGCGAGACCGCTGGTGGGCGTGCCCGCCGCCTTGGCGATCGGCGACCGGCCACCCTGGATGTAGTCGATCCGGTAGAGCCCGGAGTCGCTGTTGCCGCCGCCGAAGTTGGTGCCCCATTCCAGCAGGTAGAGCGAGCCGTCCTTGCCGAACTCCAGGTCCATCGGCTTGTTGAACTGTGCCGTGGGCAGGAACGCGTTGGTGCGGGTCACCGCCGTGGCGGAGTCGAAGTGCACCTCCTTGATGTAGTTGCGCGACCACTCGTAGAAGAAGTGCACGCCGTCGTAGTAGGGCGGGAACTTCGTGGCGGACGGGTTCGCCGCGTCGTACCGGTAGACCGGCCCGCCCATCGGCGCGGAGCCGCCGGAGCCCAGCTCCGGGAAGTTCGACGAGGTGCCGTAGCCGTACCACACGTTGGGCGCGACGATCGGACGCAGGCTGGTCAGGCCGGTGTTGTTGGGCGAGTTGTTGACCGGCGCGTTGCAGTTGAACTTGGCGCCGACGACACCGGTGTCCGGGTTGAACGGCGCGTAGGGCTGGTTGTCGCCGTGGCAGAACGGCCAGCCGTAGTTGCCGGGCTGCTTGATCACGTTCAGTTCGACCAGGCCCTCGGGGCCGCGGTTGGTGGTGGGCGGGTTGCGGTCCGGCCCGTAGTCGGCCAGGTAGACCCAGCCGTTGGCCGGGTCGATCGAGAACCGGAACGGGTTGCGGAAGCCCATCGCGTAGATCTCGGGCCGGGTCTGCGCCGTGCCCTGGGGGTAGAGGTTGCCCGTCGGGATGGTGTAGCCGCCGGTGTCCGAGGGGCGGATGCGCAGCAGCTTGCCGCGCAGGTCGTTGGTGTTCCCCGCGGTCCGGGCGGCGTCGAGGTTGGCCTTGCCCGACCGCCAGTCCAGCGGGGCGTAGCCCTGCCAGTTGGGGTCGAGGTTCGGCGGCGTGTCGTCGCCGGTGCCGATGTAGAGGTTCCCGTCCGGGCCGAAGTCGATGTATCCACCGGTGTGACCGGGTTCGGGGAAGGTGCGGTCCCGGTACGCCGGGATGTCGATGACCCGGGCCTCGGTGGACAGGTTGAGGGTGTCGCCGGAGAGCGTGTAGCGGGAGACGCGGTTGACGTCTGTCGTACTGCTCGCCGGCGAGTGGTACAGGTACACGTACCCGTTGGTGGCGAAGTTCGGGTCCAGCGCCAGGCCGGTGAGACCGTCCTCGCCGCCGGTGTAGACGCTCAGGGTACCGGCGGTCACGGTGCTGTTGCTGGCGGGCTTGAAGATCTTGACCTGGCCGCCGCGCTGGATGTACATGACCCGACCGTCCGGCAGCACGGCCAGCGCCATCGGGTCGACCGTGTTGTCGTCCAGGGTGCGCTTCTCGAAGTTGCCCCAGACGGTGCCGCCGCAGTCGCCGGGGGCGTTGCCGGCGGCCCACTTGACGCCGCCGAGGACGTGGTTGCGGAAGTTCGTCTCGCTGTAGGACTCGATCGCGTGGCCCATCGCCGTGGCCCACACCCGTCCACCGGCGGCGTTGCGGCACCAGGAGATCGGGTGGTCCGGGCCCATCGCCCGGGACCCCGGGTTGTAGGTGCGCTCGTCGGCGGTCACCAGCACGTGCACGTTGCCGCGCGGGTTGGCGTCGAAGTTGTACCACTCCTCGCTGCGGTTCCAGCGGTCCGGCAGACCGGTCGTCGACGGGTGCTGCTTGTCGGCGACGATGGCGGTGCCGGCCAGTACGCCGGGGGAGTGCTCGGGCATGTGGGCGCCGCCGTTGAGGGTCTGGTCCCACCAGGGGTACTCACCCTCGATGCCCATGTCCAGGGCGTTGTGGATGCCGACGATGCCCTTGCCGCTGGCCAGGTAACCCTCCACGGCCTGGCGTTGGGCGGCCGAGGTCCAGACCATGCCGGAGGTCTGGAACATGATGATCACGTCGAAGGTGGCGAGATTGGCCGGAGTGAAGACGCTGGAGTCCTCGGTCTGCACCAACTCGAAGTTGTTCGCCGCCGCCTGTTGCTGGAACATGCTGATCCCGGCGGGGATCGAGTCGTGCCGGTAGCCCGCGGTCTTGGTGAACAGCAGGGCGCGGAAGGCCGGGGCCGCTGATGCCGGTGGTGCGAGGCCGAGCGACAGTAACAGGCCGGCGATCATGGCGATGATCAGTGTGGTGCGACGCATGCCGTCTCCTCAATGTCGGCGGGCAACTCCGATGGCGACCACGGGCCCGACCGCGCGCCAGGTGGTGCCTGGACGCACGGGGGCGCGAGGGTGCTGCTCGGGTCGTCGTGCCGTCCGCCGCAACGGCCGTCAGCCCCATAGGTAGTCACAGACAGTGACTTGATGGTGTTCTCGTTCCGTGGGCCGCGAGGCCAGGATGATTCAGTCATCGATGACTGTCAATGGCCTGCCAGAGGTTCGATGTTTCGACGGGTCGGCGGTGGTCATGCTCGAGCCCTCTCGGCGTGACTCCGGGCGACAGAAGGGTGGGGCCTGGCAGTCGCGCCAGATCGAGGATTGTGGACAGGCATCGAAACATCTATCTTCATACGTGTGATGTTTCGGCGATGTCAAGGAAAGTTTGCGGCGTCGAGACGTAAGCATCCGTGGATGGCAGCGAAAGTTCGCCGTCCTGCTCCTCGAACGAACCGACCTCGGTCTGCTGATCACGTTAGTAACTACTGTCTGTGAGGTTCTCTGGAATGCCAGACCCGCCGCCGACGCCGCTGCTCACCCTTCGGGGCATCGGCAAGTCCTTCCTCGGGGTACGCGTCCTCGACGGTGTCGACCTCGATGTCGCGCCGGGCGAGGTCCACGCCGTCGTCGGTGAGAACGGCGCCGGGAAGTCCACCCTGATGAAGATCGTCTCGGGCGGCCTCGTTCCGGACGGGGGCACCGTCGAGGTCGCCGGTGAACCGCGCGTCTTCCGTGGCCCGCGGGACGCGCAGCAGGCCGGGGTCGGCATCATCCACCAGGAGTTCAACCTGCTGCCGGAGCGCACCGTGGCGGAGAACGTCTACCTGGGGCACGAGCCGGTCCGGCGTGGACTGGTCGACCGTCGGGCGATGCTCGACCGCACCAGCCGACTGCTCGCCTCGATCGGGGAGACCACCCTCGCGGCCGACGCCACGGTGGGGCGGCTCGGCGTCGCCCAGCAGCAGGTCGTCGAGATCGCCAAGGCCCTCGCCCTGGACGCCCGGCTGCTCATCATGGACGAACCGACCGCGGCACTGGCCGACCACGAGGTCGAGCTGCTCTACGGGCTGGTGCGCCGACTGCAGCATCGGGGCATCGGCCTGCTGTACGTCTCGCACCGACTCACCGAGGTCTTCGACCTGTCCGGTCGGATCACGGTCCTCAAGGACGGCCGCCGGGTCACCACCGTGGACACCGCCGGCACCACCGCCGACGAGTTGGTGCGGCACATGGTCGGGCGGGAGCTGTCCAGCTACTACCCCGACCGGGCCGGCCCGGACGACCTCGGCCCGGTGCGGCTCACCGTCCGCGCCGCGGGCAACCGGAAGCTGCGTGGGGTCGACCTTCAGTTGCGGTCCGGTGAGGTGCTCGGCGTCGGTGGCCTGCAGGGCTCCGGACGGTCCGCGCTGGCCCGTGCGCTCTTCGGCGTGTCCCCGTTCACGACCGGCGACGTGACACTCGACGGCAGGGCGGTCCGGCTGCGCTCACCCCGTACCGCCATGCGGGCCGGCATCGCCTACGTCACCGAGGACCGCAAGGGCGAGGGAATCGTGCCCCGGCAGTCGGTGCTCGACAACGCGCTGCTCGCCAGCCGGGCCGTCTTCGCGGCCCGGTCCGGTCGCGCCGCCCGCACCGAACGGGTACGGGAGCTGCTCGCCGCGGTGGAGATCCGCGCCGCCGGCGACGACCAGGAGATCCGCTTCCTGTCGGGCGGAAACCAGCAGAAGGTCGTGCTGGCCCGATGGCTCGCGATCAACCCGCGGATCCTGCTCTTCGACGAGCCGACGCGGGGCATCGACGTGGGTGCGAAGTCGGCCATCCACGACCTCGTCCGCCGCCTTGCCCGCGACGGCGCGGCCGTGTTGATGATCTCGTCCGACCTGCCCGAGCTGTTGGGGATGAGCGACCGGATCGTCGTCATGCGCGACGGCCGGATCGCCGGCGAACTGCCCGCCGGAGTGACCGAGGAGGACGTCGTCGCCCTGGCCGTCGGCAACCTGCCGGAGGCAATCCGGTGAGTGCGAGGAGTGAGCCGGTTTTGCGAGCCCCGCAGTCGCGAACGGAGGCAATCCGGTGAGTGCGAGGAGTGAGCCGGTTTTGCGAGCCCCGCAGTCGCGAACGGAGGCAATCCGGTGAGCGCCCTCTCGCTCCGGCCGGCCCGACGCCCGGTACCGGGCGTGTTCGTGGCCCTGACCCTCACCCTCGTGATCGGCTGGCTGGTCATCCTGCTCGACGGCGGTCAGCTGTTCAACCAGTCCACGACGGTGAGCCTGCTGCACGTAGCCGCCGGCCTCGGGCTCGTCGCCGTCGGCCAGACCCTGGTCATTCTCGGCGGGTCGCTCGACCTCTCCGTGGCGTACGTGATCAGCCTCAGCACCCTCGTCGCGGCCGAGACGATGAACGGCAGCGACGGCGCGCTGGTGCCGGCTATCGGCCTCGCGCTCGCGGTCAGCGCCGGCATCGGCCTGCTCAACGGGCTGCTCGTCACCAAGCTCCGGGTCAACGCCTTCATCGCGACCCTCGGCGTCGGGCTGCTGCTCAAGGGCTACCTCGACAGCGGCTACGACGGTCCGGCCGGCACCACCTCGCCCACCCTCGTGCAGTCCCCCGGCTACCAGCGCGTCGGCCCGGTGCCCCTGTCGTTCCTGCTGCTGCTCGCCGTGACCGGGGCGGCCTGGTTCGCGCTGTCCCGGACCCGCTTCGGTCACCACCTGGTCGCCGTCGGCGGCGATCCGGAGGTGGCCCGGCTCTCCGGTGTCCGCAACGACCGGGTCCTCGTCACCGCCCACGTGCTGTGCTCGCTGTGTGCCGGGCTCGCCGGGATCTACCTCGCCAGCCGGCTCGGCTCGGGTGCGCCCCGGGTGGGCACCGAGGGCCTCTACGACCTGGAGTCGATCGCCGCGGTGGTGATCGGCGGCACCGCGCTCGCCGGTGGGCGCGGCAGCGTCGTCGGCACCGTGGGTGGGGTGCTGCTGCTCGCCAGCATCGACGCGATCTTCAACCAGCTCGAGGTCGACGCGTTCTTCAAACAGGTGATCAGGGGCGTCATCATCATCGCCGCAGTCGCCGTCTACGCCCGCCGGGCCCTGCGAAAGGCGGCGTCCTAGCCATGCAGATCGTCCAGCGTCGTCCGCTGCCGCTGCGCCTGACCCGGATGCGCCCCGGCGGGATGCTGCCGATCCTGACCATTCTCGCGGTGCTGCTGGTGCTCGTCGGCCTCCGGCAGCCCGGCTTCCTCGACCCGCCGTCGTTGATGTCCTTCCTCGGCCGTTCCGCGCCGATCATCCTGCTCGCCGCCGGCCAGTACTTCGTGATCGTCTCCGGTGAGTTCGACCTCTCCGTCGGCTCGCTGGTCACCGCGCAGGTGGTCGTCGCCGCCCGGCTGATCGACGGCGACCCGACGCGCACCTGGCCGGTGGTGCTGCTCCTGCTCGCCTTCGGGGCGGTGGTCGGGCTGGTCAACGGCCTGATCACGACGCGACTGCGGGTGCCGTCGTTCATCACCACCCTCGGCATGTTCCTGATCCTCGTCGGCGCGGTGTACCTGTGGTCCGACGGCGCTCCGAAGGGCGGGCTCTCCGAGGAGTTCCGGCGGTTCGGCCGGCGGGCCGTCGAGGACGTGCCGCTGCTCGGCCGCGTGCCGTACGCCCTGCTGGTGCTGGTGGTCCTCGCGGTGCTCGCCGTGCTGCTCATGCGGTCCGACTTCGGTCGGACGCTGGTCGCCGTCGGCGACAATCCGCGCACCGCGCAGCTGAGCGGGGTAAACGTCGGACGTACCCGGACCATCGCCTTCATCCTCAGCGGGCTCGCGGCGGCCGTGGCGGCGATCCTCCTGGGCGGCTACAGCGGGGTGTCGTTCCAGGCCGGTGCGGGTCTGGAGTTCGGTGCGATCACCGCGGTCGTCCTCGGTGGCGTCGCGCTGGGCGGAGGCCGCGGCTCGGTCGTCGGCGCGATGCTCGGCGCGCTGACCCTGGAACTGCTGTTCGCCCTCATGAACTTCTACGGCGTCTCCGGCGCCCTCAGGTCGACCGTCCAGGGCGCGATCATCCTGCTCGCCGTGGCGGTCTCGGCAACCCGTTCTTCGTCGAGATAACGAGACAACGAGACAAGGGGAAACCATAGTGCGACGTTCCATGGCGGCGCTGGCCGCTGTCACCCTGCTGTCCCTCATCGGCTGCGCCACCGACGAGCCCGCCGCGGGCCCCTCGGGCAGTACCTCCGCCGCCGGATCGGGCACCGGGGAACAGTCGAAGTTCTTCGTGCAGGCCGACTACGACGCCGAGCTCGCGCTGCTCGACGCGGCCCCGACCGGCCCGGCGGACAAGCCGTGGGAGCAGATGCTCAACCCGACGATGGTGGACACCGCCAGGTACAAGAAGGCCGGGCCGCACAAGATCTGCTTCTCGAACGCGGCGCTGAACAACCCGTGGCGGCAGGTCGGTTTCAAGACCATGCAGGCCGAGGTCGAGGCGCAACGCAACCGGATCAAGGAGTTCGTGCACGTCGACGCCGAAGGCAAGGACCAGAAGCAGATCGCGGACATCAACGACCTGCTCGGCAAGGGCTGCGACGCGCTCATCGTCTCGCCGAACACCACCGCCACGCTCACCCCGGCCGTCGAGGCCGCCTGCCAGGCCGGGCTGCCGGTCATCGTCTTCGACCGCGGGGTCAACACGAAGTGCCCGGCGACGTTCATCAACCCCATCGGCGGTTACGGCTTCGGCCACGTCGGCGCCGAGTTCGTCAGCCAGCGGACGAAGCCCGGCGGGAAGGTCCTCGCCCTGCGGATCCTGCCCGGTGTGGACGTCCTGGAGACCCGCTGGTCGGCGGCGAAGGTGGCGTTCGACAAGGCGAAGGTCGACGTCGTGGGGGTCGAGTTCACCGATGGCGACCCGGCCAAGACCAAGAAGATCGTCGACGACTACCTCCAGCGGTACGGCACCATCGACGGGGTCTGGATGGACGCCGGAGCGGTCGCTGTCGCGGCGGTCGAGGCGTTCCAGGACGCGGGCAAGCCCGTGCCGCCGATCAACGGCGAGGACCAGCTCGACTTCCTCAAGATCTGGAAGGACAAGAACCTCACCGCGGTCGCGCCGACCTACCCGACCTACCAGTGGCGTACGCCGATCATCGCCGCGTTGCGGATCCTCGACGGCCAGCAGGTGTCCAACCCCTGGAAGCTGCCCCAGCCGACCATCACCCGGGACAACCTGGACCGGTACCTCGACCCGGGCATGCCGCCGCTGCACTACGCGATGTGCGGCTGCACCGACCTGCCCGGCTATCCGCAGCGGTGGAAGTAGGCGCCGGTGTACGCCATCGGTGTCAACCCCTGGGTGTGGGCCTCGCCGGTCGACGACGCGGCCCTCGCCGAGCTGATCCCACGGATCGCCTCGTTCGGCTTCGACGCGGTCGAACTGCCGATCGAGCAACCCGGCGACTGGGATCCGGTCCGGACCCGGGACCTGCTGGCGGCGCACGGCCTCGTCGCGGCCGGCGTCTGCGCGGTCACCCCACCGGGACGCGACCTGGTGAACGCCGCTGCGGCCGTGGTGGAGTCGACCGCCGCGTACCTCCTGGGGTGCGCGGCGAGCGCGGCGGCCGTCGGTGCGCCGTGCGTCGGCGGCCCGGTGTACGCCTCGGTCGGCCGCACCTGGCGGATGTCGCCGGCGGCGCGGGCGGCCTGCTACGCGGACTTCCGGCGGGCCCTGTCGCCGGTGGCCGAGCAGGCTGGTGAGTGGGGCGTGAGCATCGGCGTCGAGGCGCTGAACCGCTACGAGACGAGCGTCGTCAACACCGTCGAGCAGACGATCGAGCTGATCGACGGCCTGCCGGCGAACGTCGGCATCATGATCGACACCTATCACATGAACATCGAGGAGGCCGATCCGTACGCGGCCCTCTCCCTCGCCGGCCGGCACATCAAGCACGTACAGGTCAGCGGCACCAACCGGGGGGCACCCGGTGCGGACCACTTCGACTGGCCGCGCTTCTTCGCCGTCCTGCGGGACACCGGCTACCGGGGCGCGGTCTGCATCGAGTCGTTCACCGCGGAGAACGAGACCATCGCCACCGCGGCGGCGATCTGGCGTCCGTTGGCGCCCTCGCAGGACCGTCTCGCGACGGACGGCCTGCGTTACCTGCGGGAGGTCACCGCCGGGCCTGCGGCCGTGGCCGACTGAGGCGGTGTCCCGGGTGTGGCGCACGGGGGCGGTGACGGGCCGGTCGCCGTGCCGTCCTGCCGGCGGCAGGACTGTCTGCTGTGCCTTGACAGGAAGGTCGAACCGCAGGACAGTCGTCATATATATCGACGTCTAACGATATTATCTGGGCGGGGTGCGCCATGAGGAAGTCACTGCTGGCCGTCGTCATGGCAGCCGCTGTCGCCGTGACCGGGATGGTCGCCGTGGTCGCGCAGTCCAGCGCGGCGAACGCGGCGGCCGGGTGCCGGGTGAACTACGTCGTCAACAGCCAGTGGACCGGTGGCTTCAGCACCGACATCGCGATCACCAACCTGGGCGACCCGGTCGACGGATGGACGCTGCGGTTCGCCTTCCCCGCCGTCGACCAGCAGCTCGCGCAGACCTGGAGCGCCACCTGGAGCCAGTCGGGCCAGCAGGTCAGCGCGACCAACCTGGGCTGGAACGCCGCCCTGGGCACCAACGGAACGGCGAACATCGGCTTCGTCGGTACCTGGTTCGGTAACAACCCCGCGCCCAGGTCGTTCACGCTCAACGGTGTCGCGTGCAGCGGCGGCGTCCTGCCCAGCGTGACGCCGACCCAGACGACGCCGCCGCCGGTCGCCGACTACCCGGCGATCGTCACCTGGCTCAGCCCGGCTGCCGGCGCGATCTACCCCGCGCCAGGTCCCGTCCCGCTGGCGGTCACCGCGACGGTCGGAGGCGGCCACCACATCACCTCGGCGTCGTTCCGGGTGAACGGCGTCGTGGTGGCCCAGGGGGTGCGGACGACCGGTGACCGGTACGAGGCGCAGTGGACCCCACCGGCCGGGGAGCCCGGGACCAGCACCACCTTCGTGCTGGCCGCCTCCGCCGGCACCGACCAGTCGCTGTCCGGCGGTGCGCCGCCGCGGCTGGTGACGGTGGTGACGCCCGCGTCCACCGGCACCAACCAACCGCCGACGGTGGCGCTGAGCACCCCGGGCGGGCAGACGTACTTCCTCGAACCGACGACGGTCACGCTGGTGGCCGACGCCACCGACACCGACTCCGGGGACGTCGTCAGCCGGGCGGAGTTGTACCTCGGCGCGACCCGGGTGGCCACGGCCACCAACAGCGGACAGCGCTACCAGTTCGAGGTGGACCTGGCGGCCGGCACGTCGTACACCTTCACCGTCCGGGTCTACGACTCCCACGGGGGCGTCGGCATCTCGAATCCGCTGAGTCTCAGCGTCCATTAGACGCCGACGCCAGGTTCCCGGCGCGCGATCGGCCGACGGACCAGTTCGAGGGCGGTTGCCCCGCCTGCCGGTCCGTCCGGGCCCCAGGCCGGGATCAGGTCGCCACCGTGGCCGCGGCGGCGGCCAGGAGGCTCCGGAGCCTGGCGTGCGGGAACTCCTCTTCGGCCCCCGGTCGGGTCACCCGGGTGCTGTGGAAGGGGGTGGCGTGGTCGTCGTCCTGCGCGGCCCACAGGTTGCCCGCCTCGTCGCGGTGCCACACCACCTGCTGGCCGCGGAAGTCGGCGCGTTCGAGCCAGTCGACGCCGCTGGGCCAGTAGCCGTCCCAGCCCGGGGGCCGCAGCACGCCGTACGCCGCGTCCACGGTGGCGACGGCGGCGTCCACGTCGTCGTCCTCGAAGACCGCGGCGAACCGGCACAGCAGGGCCATCGGCGCCCCGGGGTGCGACAGCAGTGGATCTCGCATGCCGGCTGCCCGGCAGATCAGCTCGAGCTCCGACCAGCGCAGCGCGTACGGGTGCCAGTGCGCCAGATCGTCCCAGCCCAGCCCCGCCAGCTCGGCGGAGCCGGGGCCGGTGACGCCCAGCTCGTACGCGCTGAGCCGAGTGTCGACGTCGAGCACGACGAACTGGCCGCCACCGACGTCGAACGTGGCCCTGAGCGCGCCGTCCTGCCCGTCGTCATCGTCGTCGTGGTCGTCGTCGAGTAGGTCCTCGATGGCGCCGAGCCGATCGGCGCCGGGGCCGTCGTCTGCGGCAAAGGTGTACCGCGCCCAGAACACCGGATCCTGCAACGATTCGCGTAGGGGTGCTGGGATTCCCATCTCACGATCATTGCCTGTCGGTACGACATCCCGCAGGGCAGGGTCGTCGGTCCGTCGTGGCTCCGGTGGGCCGTGCCGTCGATCGCGGCGGATGCCGCGGTCGCGCGCGTCGGTCTGCCGCCGGACGTCCGTCGAGGCGGCGGTCGGGTCCGGGCCGCTTGCGCGCCGATGCGGGCGATCGCGCTCGGCGGGGCCCGCCGAGAACGCGGCGGATCGGTCACCGGCCCGAACTACCCACGTTGGTTATGGCCCCTGACGAGCAGGTTGGGCGAATCTGATCAGGCATAGATCTGTGCCTGTGAGCTTCGGAGGTCCGGCATCTGGCGGAAAGGGTGGGAATTGTCATGCGACAGCTTGAGGTGGCGCTGATCGGCGCGGGACTGATTGCACGTTTCCATCTGGACGCGTGGATCGGCGCCGGGGCGGCTGTCCGTGTCTATTCCGACGACGGCCGCGCCGCCGATCTGGCGCGCGATTTCGGCGTCAGAGCCGTCGGTTCCCTGGCCGAGGCGCTGGACGGCGCGGATGCCGTGGACATCTGCACCCCGACCGGCACCCACCGCGAGATCGCCCTGGCCGCGATGGCCCGGGGCGTGGGTGTGGTGTGCGAGAAGCCGTTGGCGGCCACCACCGCCGAGGCCGAGGAGATCGTCGACGCGTCGGAGCGGGCCGGTGTGCGGCTCTACCCGGCCCACGACGTGCGGTTCGCCCCGGCGTTCGCGCGGCTCCACGAGCTGGTGGCGTCCGGGCGGGTGGGCGAGGGAACGGTCGCGCGACTCCACTTCTCCGCGTACCACCCGAGGCCCTGGACAGGGCAGGCGTCGGCGCAGTCCGGCGGAATCCTGACCGACCAGATGCTGCACGGTGCCGATCTGGCCTACTGGATCTTCGGTGAGGTCATCCGGGTGCACGCCTGCTACCAGGGTGAGATCGCCGCGCCGGCCCCGGAGGGGGCGGTGGCGACCGGAACCGCCGTGCTCACCCACGCCAACGGCGCGATCAGCCAGGTCGTGAGCCGGTGGACGGCCACCCCGAAACCGCCCGTCCGGGTGGCGTTCCATGTCTCGGGCACCGGGGGGAGCGTGACCTACGACTCCGAGTGGCCCCAGGAGGTCCGGGTCGCCGACGGCGAGGCCGGGAGCTTCGGCTATGCCGGGAAGTCGGTGTTCGCCACCGAGATGCACGAGTTCGCCCAGGCCTTCCTGGGCGGGCCCGAGCCGCGCCTGGGGGCCCGTGACGCGCTGGCCGCGGTCCGCATCACCCAGGCGGCAGCCGAGTCCGCCTGGACGGGCCGTGCCGTGGAGCTGACTGTGAAGGGAGTCGCATGAAAGTCGCCGTCCTGTCCTTCGCGCACGAGCGCGCCGACGCCTACGCCCGCCTGCTGCACGACATGCCCGACGTCGAACTGCTCCTCGCGGACCCCGACGGTGCGCCCGACGACCAGGTTCGGGGCCGGACCGTCGCCAGGCAGCTCGGGGTGCCCTACGCGAGTGACTGGAACGAGGTGTTGGAGTGGCTCCCCAACGCCGTCGTGGTCACCAGCGAGGTCGGCCGTCGCCGGGAGCTGGTCGAGCGGATGGCCGAGGCGGAGGCGTTCGTGCTGTGTGAACAGCCGCTGGCCCTCAGTGAGTCGGACGTCAAGGAGATGGTGGACGTCTGCGACATGGCGGGTGTACGGCTCACGCTCGCGTCCCCGGCCTGCTACAGCGAGGCGTTCGCCGCCGTCCGCCGGGGGATCGCCGACGGCGTGGTCGGCACGCTGACGACCATTCACGGCACGTACCACACTCCGCCGGTGGCCGGCGCGGCTGGCGGAGCCCTTGCCGCCAACGCCCCGTACCTGCTCGACCTGGTGGACATGGTGCTCGACGGGGAACCCGCAGAGCGGGTGTACGCACAGGCGAACGACGTGCTCGGGGGCGGGCAGGGCCCGGAGAGCGCGGTGGTGGTCACCGTCTCGTACCGGAGTGGGACGGTCGCCTCGCTCGACTGCAGCTGGAGTCCGTCGGCGGCGGGCGGACCGGCCCTGACCTTCATCGGGGACAAGGCGAGCGTGGAGTACGACGCGGTGCCGCAGCTACTCGGTGGATTCGATGCCGCGACCGGCGGTGACCGGCGGGAACCAGGCGGGGAGGACCTCTACCCGTTGATGCTCAGAGAGTTCCTCGACACGTTCGAGACCGGCAAGGGAACCGGCCCGGACGGTCAGGTCGGGCTGCGCACGCAGCGGATCATCCAGGCTGCCTACGAATCGGTGCGCACCGGGCAGCCCGTCGACATCGGATGACGACGTCGGCCCGGCCGGGGCCGGGATCCGCGCATGTTGATCACCTCTCGTGAAGGTGGAGCCAGCGTTGTCGCCGGCGGTGATCGCGCGCCCAGGTTTCAGGCGGAATCGATCCGGCGAGAGTGGGAGAAAACGATGAGTGTCACGCAGGTGGAAGTCGTCCTCAGTGGTGGACCGATCGATTTGTCGACGACGCAACGCAGCGTCCCGGAGGCGGCCCTGGGGCAAATACTCAAGATTCGGCACGGGGCCGGGTACGAGCATTTCGTGCACGACGGTGAATACCGGACGGTGAACGGATATGAAGCCGCCGTATTCCGCTGGACCGGCCGCACGAAGATCGCCGAATAGCAGCCGTTCACCCGCACACCGTCCGAGGGAGAAGGATTCCATGACCGACGCCATTTCCTTCGAGGCGCCGTGGGCGCGGACCGACAAGTTCGACCCGCCTGCGGTGTTCGACGAGCTGCGGGCACAGCGTCCGCTCGCGCGGATGCGCTACCCGGACGGGCATGTCGGCTGGATCGCCTCCAGCTACGACCTGGTGCGTGAGGTCCTCAGCGACCCGCGGTTCAGCCACAGTTGCACGGTCGGTCACTTCCCGGTGACGCATCAGGGGCAGGTGATCCCGACCCACCCGTTGATCCCCGGCATGTTCATCCACATGGACCCGCCCGAGCACACCCGCTACCGCCGGCTGCTCACGGGGGAGTTCACCGTCCGTCGGACGAGCCGGCTGACGTCGTTCGTCGAGGCCGTCGCCGCCGAGCAGATCGAGGTCATGCGGGAGCACGGTGCGCCGGCGGATCTGGTCGAGACCTTCGCCCAGCCGCTGGTGCTCAGGGTGTTGTCCGAGATGGTCGGCCTGCCGTACGGAGAGCGTGACCGCTACCTGCACGCGGTCACCCTGCTGCACGACGCGGAGGCGGACCCGGTGGCGGCGGCCACCGCCTACGCCGAGGCGGGGGCGTTCTTCGACGAGATCATCGACAGGCGTCGCCGGCAGCCCGAGGACGATCTCATCAGCACCCTGGTCGCCGACGAGGAGCTGACCGGGGAAGAAGTGCGCAACATCGTCACGCTGCTGCTGTTTGCGGGATACGAGACCACGGAGAGCGCGCTGGCCGTCGGCGTGTTCGCGCTGCTGCACCACGCGGACCAACTGGCGATGCTCCGCGCGGAGCCGGCGCGGCTCGACGCCGCGATCGAGGAGCTCCTGCGCTACCTCACGGTCAACCAGTACCACACGTACCGCACCGCTCTGGAAGACCTCAAGCTGAACGGTGAGTTGATCAAGAAGGGGGACACCGTCACGGTGTCGCTGCCGGCGGCCAACCGTGACCCGGCCAAGTTCGAGTGCCCCGCCAAGCTGGACATCGACCGGGAGACCTCGGGTCACGTGGCGTTCGGCTTCGGCGTCCACCAGTGCCTCGGTCAGAACCTGGCGCGTGTCGAGCTGCGTGCCGGTCTGTCGGCCCTGCTGCAGGCGTTCCCCCACCTGGGGCTGGCCGTTGCGGCCGACGAGGTGCCGCTGCGCCTGCAGGGGTCCGTCTTCGCGGTGAAGAACCTCCCCGTCCGTTGGTGAGCGTTCCTCCCCGCTGATCCTCGAAAGGACCTGCCACGCCGTGCGTACCGACCTCATCAGGCCATTGCCCGTCACGCTTCAGGAGAACGCGGCCCGTTTTCCCGGCAAGGTGGCTTTCGAGGACGACCGGCGGGCAGTGACGTACGTCGACCTCGAGGCGCGGACGCGCAGGCTCGCCGGACACCTGACCGGCCTCGGCGTCCGGCCCGGTGACCGGGTTGCCATCTGGCTGCGTCAGTCGGTGTCGACGGTGGAGAGCTACCTCGCGGTCGTGCGCGCGGGTGGCGTCGGGGTGCCGCTCAACCCCGCCTCGGCGCAGGCCGAGCTGGAGTACCTGCTGGCCGACAGCGGCGCCACGGTGGTCATCACCGATGCCGCGCAGGCGGGACGACTCCGGTCGATGCCGCACATCACGCCGCTGGTGACCGGTGACGAGGTGCCGCCGGGAGCGCTGTCGTACGACGCGCTCGCCGGCACCGAACCGGACCAGCCGGCCGGGGACGGCCTCGGCCTCGACGACGTGGCCTGGATGTTCTACACGTCGGGGACGACCGGCCGCCCCAAGGGCGTCCTCTCGACGCAGCGCAACTGCCTGTGGTCCGTCGCCTCCTGCTACGTGCCGATCCCGGGGCTGACGGACCAGGACCGGGTTCTCTGGCCGCTCCCGCTGTTCCACAGCCTCTCGCACATCGCCTGCGTGCTGTCCGTCACCGTGGTCGGCGCGACTGCCCGGATCATGGACGGTAGTTCCACGCAGGACGTGCTCAGGGTGCTCCACGCGGAAGAGTCGACCTTCCTGGCCGGGGTGCCCACGACGTACCAGCACCTGGTGACGGCCGCCCGGCAGCACGGTTTCTCGGCACCCCGCCTGCGCATCGGCCTGGCCGGCGGAGCGGTCCTCGGGGCCGGGCTGCGCCGGGAGTTCGAGGAGACCTTCGGGGTTCCGCTGGTCGACGCCTACGGCAGCACCGAGACGTGCGGCGCCATCACCATCAACCCGCCGGACGGCCGGCGGGTCGACGGGTCCTGCGGCCTGCCCGTGCCGGGTGTCGGGGTCCGCATCGTCGACCCCACCACCGGGCTGGACCTTCCCGTCGGCGCTGAGGGGGAGGTGTGGGTCAAGGGACCGAACGTCATGGTCGGCTACCACAACAGCCCGGAGGCGACCGCCGAGGCGCTGCGCGACGGCTGGTTCCGCACGGGTGACCTGGCCCGGCGGGACGACGCCGGGTACTTCGCCATCTGCGGCCGGATCAAGGAACTGGTCATCCGGGGTGGGGAGAACATCCACCCCACCGAGGTGGAGGCGGTGCTGCGGACCGTCCCGGGTGTCGCCGATGCGGCCGTGGCCGGCGTGCCGCACGAGACGCTCGGCGAGGTGCCGGTCGCGTACGTGATTCCCGGCCCGGACGGGTTCGACGTCCAGGCCCTGCTGACCCGGTGCCGCGAGCAGCTCTCCGCCTACAAGGTGCCGGAACAGGTCCGCCAGGTCGCGCACATTCCGCGCACCGCGTCCGGCAAGGTCCAGCGGCGTCTCCTGGCCGAACAGCCCGGCGAGGTGCGGTACACGGCGACCGATCACCACGACGCGCTGGTGAACGTCGCCGAACCGGACGCCGCCGTCGCGGCGGCCCTGCGGCGTCGCCTGTCGGAACGTGACGAGCGCGCACAGCTGGCCCTCCTGGACGACCTGGTCCGGACGCAGGCCGCGGCGGTGCTGGGACAGCCGGGGCCCGAGTCGGTGCCGGCCGACCGCGCGTTCCGCGACCTGGGCTTCACCTCGCTGGCCATCGTCGAGCTGCGCAACCGGTTGACCGCGAGCACCGGACTGCGGCTGCCGACCAGCGTCGTCTTCGACTACCCGACCTCGCTGGCGCTGGCGGGCTGTCTGCGGGCCGAGGTCCTCGGAGTCGACCGGACGGCGGTCGAGCCGGTGCCGGTCGCCGACCCCGACGAACCCATCGCCATCGTCGGTATGGCCTGCCGGCTGCCCGGCGGGGTGACGGGACCTGAGGACCTGTGGAATCTGGTGGCCGCCGGAGTCGACGCCGTCGCCGAGTTCCCCGACGACCGGGGCTGGGACCTCGAGCGGCTGTTCGACCCGGACCCTGACCGTACGGGCACCTCGTACACCCGGCACGGGGGTTTCCTGCGCGATGCCGGTATGTTCGACGCCGGGTTCTTCGGGATCTCGCCGCGTGAGGCGCTGGCCATGGACCCGCAGCAGCGGCTGCTGCTGGAGACCTCGTGGGAGGCGCTGGAGCAGGCCGGCATCGACGCGTCGTCGTGGAAGGGCGCCGACGTCGGCGTCTTCACCGGCGTCTTCGGCCACGGCTACGGAACCGGCGTCGACGCGCCGGAACTGGAGGGCTTCACGACCACCGGGTCGGCTGCCAGCGTGGCCTCGGGGCGGGTGTCCTACGTGTTCGGCTTCGAGGGGCCGGCGATCACCGTGGACACCGCGTGCTCGTCGTCGTTGGTGGCGGTGCACCTCGCCGCACAGGCCCTGCGGCAGGGCGAGTGCTCTCTCGCGCTGGCCGGCGGGGCGACGGTGATGGCCACCCCCGACACCTTCGTGGAGTTCTCCCGGCAGCGGGCACTCGCTCCCGACGGCCGGTGCAAGGCGTTCGCCGACGCAGCCGACGGCACCGGCTGGGCCGAGGGCGCGGGCGTGATCGTGCTGGAGCGGTTGTCGGTGGCGCGGGAGCGCGGGCATCGGGTGCTGGCGGTGGTACGGGGCAGCGCGGTGAACCAGGACGGCGCGTCGAACGGGTTGACCGCGCCGAACGGCCTGTCGCAGCGGCGGGTCATCCGTCGGGCGTTGGCGGCGGCGGGACTGTCGCCCTCCGACGTGGATGCCGTGGAGGGGCACGGCACGGGGACGACGCTGGGTGATCCGATCGAGTTGCAGGCGTTGCTGGCGACGTACGGTCAGGACCGGGTTGCCGGGCGGCCGCTGTGGTTGGGGTCGTTGAAGTCGAACATCGGGCACGCCCAGGCGGCTGCCGGTGTCGCTGGTCTGATCAAGATGGTGCAGGCCCTGCGGTACGGGGTTCTGCCGGCGACCCTGCACGTCGATTCCCCGTCCACCGGGGTGGACTGGTCCGCCGGTGACGTGGAGCTGTTGACACAGCCCCGGGAGTGGCCCCGTGCTGGTCGTCCGCGGCGGGCCGGGGTGTCGTCGTTCGGGGTGAGCGGGACCAACGCGCACGTGATCGTGGAGGAGACGCCCGACGAGCCGGTTGCCGCCGAGGTGCCGCCGGCGGGGGTGGTGCCGCTGGTGGTGTCGGCGCGGAGCGCGGTGTCGTTGGCCGGTCAGGCGGGTCGGCTGGCCGGGTTCGTCGAGCGGTCCGGTGTGCCGTTGGCGGGGGTGGCCGGGGCGCTGGTGTCGCAGCGGGCGACGTGGGGCGAGCGGGCCGTCGTGGTGGCGGGCTCCGTCGACGAGGCGCTGGTCGGCCTGGGTGCGGTGGCCCGTGGTGAGCAGGCGGCCGGTGTGGTCACCGGCGGCGTGGACGTGCCGGGCCGGGTGGTGTGGGTGTTCCCGGGACAGGGGACGCAGTGGGTCGGCATGGGCCGGGAGCTGCTGGAGTCGTCGCCGGTCTTCGCGCAGCGGGTGGCGGAGTGCGCGGTCGCGCTGACGCCCTGGATCGACTGGTCCCTGGTGGACGTGCTGCGGGGTGTCGCCGAGCCGGGGTTGACGGACCGGGTCGACGTGCTGCAACCGGCGTCGTTCGCGGTGATGGTGGGCCTCGCGGCGGTGTGGTCGTCGGTCGGCGTACGGCCCGACGCGGTGGTGGGTCACTCGCAGGGTGAGATCGCGGCGGCCTGCGCGGCCGGTGCGTTGTCGCTGGCGGATGCGGCGCGGGTGGTGGCGTTGCGCAGTCAGGCCATCGCCTCGGTGTTGTCGGGGCACGGTGGCATGGCGTCGGTGGTGTCGAGCGAGGAGGAGGTGCTGGCGCACCTGACGCCGTGGGCGGGCCGGGTGGAGGTCGCCGCGGTCAACGGGCCGTCGTCGGTGGTGGTCGCCGGTGAGGTGCAGGCGTTGGACGAGGCGTTGGCGGTGCTGGCGGAGCGGGGGGTGCGGGTCCGGCGGGTGGCGGTGGACTACGCCTCGCACACCCGGCATGTGGCGGGCATCGAGGAGACGCTGGCCGAGGCGTTGGCGGAGGTCGACGCCCAGCCGCCGGTCGTGCCCTTCTACTCCTGCGTGACCGGCGGATGGGTGCGGGGCGCCGGGGCGGTGGACGGCGCCTACTGGTACCGGAACCTGCGTGACCAGGTGCGGTTCGGCCCGGCGGTGGCGGACCTGGTCGGCCAGGGGTACGGCGTCTTCGTCGAGGTGAGCGCGCATCCGGTGCTCGTCCAGCCGATCAGCGAGATCGTGGCCGACGCCGACGTGCTGGTGACGGGCACGTTGCGGCGTGACGACGGTGGTCTGCGCCGGCTGCTGACCTCGATGGCCGAGCTGTTCGTCCGGGGGGTGCCGGTCGACTGGGCCAGGATGCTCCCGCCGGTGTCCGGCCGGGTGGACCTGCCGACCTACGCGTTCGACCACCAGCACTACTGGCTGCGGTCGGTGCAGACCGCGACGGACGCGACATCGCTGGGGCAGGTGACCACCGGTCACCCGCTGCTCGGCGCGGTCGTCAGCCTGCCGAACTCGACCGGATTCGCGGCCACCTCGAGGTGGTCGTCGCGGTCGCTCCCGTGGCTCGCGGACCACCTCGTGGCGGAGGCCGTCCCGGTGCCGAACGCGGCCCTGGTCGAGGTGGCCATCCGGCTCGGCGACCTGGCCGCCGCCCCCGCCCTCGAGGAACTGACCGTCGACGTCCCCGTGCTGCTGCCCGCGCGCGGCGGTCGCGACATCCGGGCCGTCGTCGGCGAGCCCGGCGAGACCCGACGGCGCTCCGTGGAGATCTACTCCCGTGCCGTGGACACCCCGTTCGACGCACCGTGGACGCGTCACGCACACGGCACGCTGGCCCCCGCGGCCCCCACCGCCTCCCGGACGGCCCGCCCGGAGCCCGGAGCCGCCACCGACGTCAGCCTGGACGACACCGCCGCGCGGGACGCCGGACGCTACGGGATGCACCCCGCGCTGCTCGACGCGGCCGTCCGCACCGTCCTGCCCGACGGCACGCTCCCGACCGTGTGGACCGGGGTGACCCTGCTGGCGTCGGGGGCCACCGCGCTGCGGGTGCGGCCGGGCACGACGGCGCAGCGGGGGACCGCCCTGGCGCTGACCGACGCCACGGGGCACCCCGTCATGACCGTCGACGGCGTCCTCGGCACCCGCGTCTCCCCCGAAGCGGCGGGCGGCTCCGCCGCGCTGCCGCCCGACGCCCTGTTCCGCGTCGAGTGGACCGAACTGCCGCTCCCGCCGGTGGACCGCGTCCTCGACGTCGTGCCCGTCGCGACCGGCGAGGACGTCGCCGCGGCGACCGCGGCGGCACCGGACGTCCTGCTGTACGAGGCGGTCACCGGGGATCCCCGGGCATCGGTCAACGCCGCGCTGGCGCTGCTCCAGGCCTGGCTCGCGGAACCGGCCCTGGCGGACACCCGGCTGGTCGTCACCACCGGGGACCACACCGAACTCGACGCGGCAGCGGTGTGGGGTCTGGTGCGCTCCGCGCAGTCGGAGCACCCGGGGCGGATCGTGCTGGTCGACCTCGACGACGCATCCCGGTCCGTGCTGCCGGCGGTGCTGGCGACCGGCGAGCCGCAGCTGAGGGTGCGCGACGGCGTCGCGGAGGTGCCGCTGCTGGCCCGCGTCGCACCCCAGGTCGCGGCGGAGCGCCGTCCGCTCGACCCCGACGGCACCGTGTTGATCACCGGGGGTACGGGGACACTCGGCGCCACCACGGCGCGTCATCTCGTCACCGCGCACGGCATCCGGCACCTGGTCCTGGCCAGCCGTCGCGGCCAGGCCCCGGACCTGCACACCGAGCTGACCGCGATGGGGGCGTCGGTCAGGGTCGTCGCCTGCGACGCGGCGGACCGGGCCCAGCTCGAGGCGGTGCTGGCGGCGATCGAGCCCGAGCACCCGCTCACCGCCGTGGTGCACACCGCGGGTGTCCTCGACGACGGGGTGCTCACGGAACTGAGCCCGGAGCGTGTCGACACCGTGCTGCGGCCGAAGCTGGACGCGGCGCTCAATCTGCACGAGCTCACCCGGGACCTGGACCTCGCCGCGTTCGTGCTGTTCTCCTCCGCGGCCGGCGTGCTGGGCAACCCGGGGCAGGCCAACTACGCCTCGGCCAACGCGTGCCTGGACGCGATCGCCCGACAGCGGCACCGGCTCGGCCTGCCCGCCGTGTCCCTCGCCTGGGGCTACTGGACGTCGGTCAGCGCCATGACCCGGCACCTGGGGGTCGCGGATCTGAGCCGCCACCAGCGCGCCGGCATGGGCGGTCTGTCCGCCACCGAGGGAATGGCGCTCCTGGACGCCACCCTCGGCACCGCCGACACGGTGGTCGCGGCGAAGCTCGACGTGCCCGCCCTGCGGAAGGCCGCGGCGGGCGGCGATCCGGTCCCGCCGCTGCTGCGTGGTCTGGCCCCGGCACCACGACCGGTGGCCAGCGCCGCGTCCGGCCCCGCCTCGCTGGCCGAGCGCCTCGCCGGTCTCGCCGAGTCCGCGCAGACCGAGGTTCTGCTCGACCTGGTACGCCGGCACGCCGCCGCGGTGCTCGGACACGCCGACGCCCATGCCGTCCACCCGGGCCGGACCTTCAAGGACGCCGGCTTCGACTCGCTGACCGCGGTGGAACTGCGCAACCGGCTGGCCGTCGCGACCGGGCTCACGCTGTCCCCGGCCATGGTCTTCGACTACCCGAAGCCGGCAGCGCTCGCCGGGCATCTGCGCACCAGGCTTCTCGGTGGCACGCCGCGCCACCCGGCCGCGTCCGGTGCCCCCGCCACGACGACCGACGAGCCGATCGCGATCGTGGCGATGGCCTGCCGCTTCCCCGGGGGCGTGCACAGCCCGGAGGACCTGTGGCGGGTGGTGGCCGACGGGGTCGACGCGGTCACCGAGTTCCCCCGTGACCGTGGGTGGGACACCGAAGGGCTCTACCACGAGGATCCGCACCACGCGGGCACCTCGTACGTGCGCCATGGCGCGTTCCTCGACGACGCCGCCGGATTCGACGCCGCCTTCTTCGGCATCTCGCCGAAGGAGGCGTTGGCGATGGACCCGCAGCAGCGGCTGCTGCTGGAGACCTCGTGGGAGGTGTTCGAACGGGCCGCCATCGACCCGACCACCCTCGCCGGGCAGGAGGTCGGGGTCTTCGTCGGCGTCAACAGCCACGACTACGACACGCGGACGCTCCAGGCGTCCGGCACCGAGGGGTTCCGCCTCACCGGAAGTTCGGGCAGCGTCATCTCCGGCCGGGTCGCCTACCTGCTCGGTCTCGAGGGCCCCGCCATCACGGTCGACACCGCCTGCTCCTCCTCGCTGGTGGCGCTGCACATGGCAGCGCAGGCGCTGCAGCGCGGCGAGTGCACCATGGCCCTGGCCGGCGGTGTGATGGTGATGGGCACCGTCGAGACCTTCGTCGAGTTCTCCCGGCAGGGGGGACTGGCACCCGACGGCCGGTGCAAGGCGTTCGCGGACGGCGCGGACGGCACCGGCTGGTCCGAGGGCGTGGGACTGCTGCTGGTGGAGCGGCTGTCCGAGGCCCGCCGCCGGGGCCACCAGGTGCTGGCCGTGGTACGCGGATCGGCGGTGAACCAGGACGGCGCGTCGAACGGTCTCACCGCGCCGAACGGACCGTCGCAGCAGCGGGTGATCCGTAAGGCGCTGGCCAACGCCGGCCTGGGCACCTCGGACGTGGACGTCGTGGAGGCGCACGGCACCGGCACGACGCTCGGCGACCCGATCGAGGCGCAGGCGCTCCTCGCCACCTACGGCCAGGACCGGCCGGCCGACCGACCGCTGTGGCTCGGGTCGGTGAAGTCGAACATCGGGCACACCCAGGCGGCAGCGGGCGTCGCGGGGGTCACCAAGATGGTGATGGCCCTGCGGTACGGCGTACTTCCTCGGACGTTGCACGTCGACCGCCCGTCCGGCAACGTGGACTGGTCGTCGGGCGCGGTGGAACTGCTGACCGAGGCGCGTGACTGGCCGGAGACCGGCCGACCCCGCCGGGCTGCGGTGTCGTCCTTCGGCATCGGCGGCACCAACGCGCACGTCGTCCTCGAAGCGGCCCCCGACCAGCCGGCGCCCCCCACACCGGAGCCGGAGCCGACCGGCTTCCCGATACCGGTTCCCGTGTCGGCGCGGACGCCTGCCGGGCTGCGCGGCCAGGCAGGTCGGCTCGCCCGGTTCCTGGACGACCGGCCCGACGTACGCCTCGCCGACGCCGCCCACGCCCTCGCCACCGCCCGCGCCCAACTCGACCACCGCGCGGTCGTCCTCGCGGCCGACCGGGGGCAGGCCGCTGCCGATCTCCGCGCCGTCGAGCGCGGTGGGACAGCTCCCGGGGTCGTCTCCGGCACCCCGGTCCCGGGGAAGCTGGCCGTCCTCTTCACCGGTCAGGGCAGTCAGTGGGCGGGCATGGGACGCGAGCTCGCCGAGACGTTCCCGGTCTTCCGTGACGCGTTCGCCACCGCGTGCGCCGCCGTGGACCAGCACCTGGACCGGCACGCGTCGCGCCCGCTGCGCGACGTGGTGTTCGCGCCCGACGGTGAACTGCTGCACCAGACGATGTACACCCAGGGTGCCCTGTTCGCCCTGGAGACCGCGCTGTTCCGGCTCGTCGAGTCCTGGGGTGTGCGACCCGACCTCCTCGCGGGCCACTCGATCGGGGAGGTCACCGCCGCGCACGTCGCCGGGGTGTTGGACCTGGACGAGGCGGCCAAGCTGGTCGCCGCCCGGGGCCGGCTGATGCAGGACCTGCCCGCAGGTGGCGCGATGGTCGCCGTCCAGGCGAGTGAGGGCGACGTCGCGCCCCTGCTCGCCGGGGCGGCAGGTGTGGTCTGCGTCGCGGCGGTGAACGGCCCCGACTCGGTGGTGCTCTCGGGTGACGAGGACGTCGTGCTCGCCGTCGCCGCCGAGCTGGCGGCGGGTGGCCGCAAGACGCGGCGACTGCCGGTCAGTCACGCCTTCCACTCGCCGCTGATGACGCCCATGCTCGACGAGTTCCACGCCGTGGTGGCGGACCTGTCCTTCCAGCCGGGCGTCCTTCCCCTCGTTTCCACGCTGACCGGCGCGCTCGCCGGGGACGACCAGCTCGGCACCCCGGACTACTGGGTCGACCAGGCCCGCAACGCGGTCCGGTTCGGCGACGCGGTCACCGCGCTGCGCGAGCACGGCGCGACGACCTTCCTGGAGCTGGGCCCGGGTGGGTCTCTCGCCGCGATGGCGCTCAGCACGCTCGGCGTGCCGGAACAGAGCTGCCTCGCCGTGCTGCGCAGGGACGGCGCGGAAGCCACCGACCTGGTGACCGCGGTCGCGGCACTGCACGTGCGGGGCCTGCCCGTCGACTGGACGGGTCTGCTCGGCCGGCGGACCGCCACGGCGGGGGCCGACCTGCCCACCTACGCGTTCCAGCACGAGCGGTACTGGGCCGAGCCCGACGACACCGCCACGGGTGGCGCGGAGGCGCTCGGTGCCACCAGCGCCCGGCACCCGTTGCTCGGCACCGTGATCGACGTGCCCGACACCGGCGGCCTGCTGCTCACCGGCCGTCTGTCGCCGCGAAGCCCGGGACTGCTCCCCGACCCGGTCGCCCGGGTTCCGGTCGCCGTACTCCTCGAGATGCTGGTCAGGGCGGGCAACGAGGTCGGCTGCGGCAGCCTCGACCAGTTCATCGTCGAAGCGCCACTGACGGTTGCCGAGCACGGACGCACCCAGGTGCGGGTGACCGTGGACGGCCCCGGCCCGGACGGTCGGCGGGGCGTCGCCGTCCACGGCAGGCCCGATGGCGTGGCGCACGGGTCGTGGACCTGTCATGCCCGCGCCGTGCTGGTGCCCGGTGTGCCGCAGCCGACCTTCGACCTCCGGGACTGGTCGGGACCTGAGATCAACCTTCCGGACGGCCTGGCCGAGCAGGCCGCCGCGTTCACCCTCCACCCGCTGCTCGTCGACGCCGCGCTGCGCGTGCTGGCCGGCGACGACCAGCGGGACGTGTCGGCGTGCCGGGGGATGGCGGTGTACGCGGAGGGCGCCGTCGCGGCGCGGCTGCGGATAACTCCCACGCCGGACGGCCGTCACCTGCTGGAACTGGCGGACGCCGCAGGCGAACCCGTCGCGGCGATCGGCCCGGTGACCCTCGACGACGCCGTCGCGCCGGTGACGCCCGCCGTCGCCCCGGTGACGCCGGCCGTCGCGCCGCAGTCGGGGCCGCTCACCCGACGGGTGGTGCCCCGGGGCGAAGCGACCGGCGCGGCGATTCTGGGCCGGCTGGCCGGGCTGGCCGTCGCCGAGCAGCTCCGGGTCGTGATGGACCTGGTCAAGGAGAGCACCGCCACCGTCCTGGGCCATCGCGATTCGGACGCGTTCGACGAGGGGCAGGCCTTCAAGAGTCTCGGATTCGACTCGTTGAGCGCGGTCAAACTCCGTAACCGCCTGCAGGACTTCACCGGCGTCGACCTGCCCAGCACCCTGGTCTTCGACTACCCGACGCCGGTGCTCCTCGCCGCCCACCTGCGGGCCGAGCTGCTGGGTGAGCGCCGGGAAGTGCCCGCCGAGGTGGCCGGGGCCACGGTCTCCGACGAGCCGATCGCGATCGTCGCGATGAGCATCCGGCTGCCCGGCGGCGCGGACACCCCCGAGGAGCTGTGGAACCTGGTGCGGGAGCGGCGCGACGCGGTCGCCGGCTTCCCCGTCGACCGGGGCTGGGATCTCGACGGGCTGTACCACCCGGACCCCGCCAACCCGGGCACGAGCTACACCCGGATGGGCGGGTTCCTGTACGACGCCGCCCAGTTCGACGGCGGGCTGTTCGGGATCTCGCCGCGTGAGGCGCTGGCGATGGACCCGCAGCAGCGGTTGCTGCTGGAGGCGTCCTGGGAGGTGCTGGAGCGGGCGGGCATCAACCCGCTGTCGGTCAAGGGCAGCGACGTCGGCGTCTTCACCGGCATCGTCCACCACGACTACGTGACCCGGTTGCACCGGGTGCCGGACGACGTCCAGGGCTACCTGATGACCGGGGCGGCGGCCAGCGTGGCGTCCGGCCGGGTGTCCTACGTGTTCGGTCTGGAGGGCCCGGCGGTCACCCTGGACACCGCCTGCTCCTCCTCGCTGGTGGCGATGCACCTTGCCGCCCAGGCGCTGCGGCAGGGTGAGTGCTCGATGGCGCTGGCCGGTGGCGCGACCGTGATGGCCAGCCCGGATGCCTTCCTGGAGTTCTCCCGGCAGCGGGGTCTGTCCGCCGACGGCCGCTGCAAGGCCTATGCGGACGGCGCCGACGGCACCGGCTGGTCCGAGGGCGTCGGGGTCCTGCTGCTGGAGCGGTTGTCGGTGGCGCGGGAGCGCGGGCATCCGGTCCTGGCCCTGCTGCGGGGCAGCGCGGTGAACCAGGACGGCGCCTCCAACGGCCTGACCGCGCCGAACGGTCCCTCGCAGCAGCGGGTGATCCGCCGCGCGCTGGCCAGCGCCGGACTGGCACCCGGCGAGGTGGACGTCGTGGAGGGGCACGGCACCGGCACGGCGCTGGGCGATCCGATCGAGGCGCAGGCGCTGCTGGCCACGTACGGGCAGGGCCGGGATCCGGACCATCCGCTGTGGTTGGGGTCGTTGAAGTCGAACATCGGGCACACCCAGGCAGCCGCGGGGGTGGCCGGCGTGATCAAGATGGTGCAGGCGTTGCGGCACGAGCTGCTCCCCGCCACGCTGCACGTGGACATCCCCACGACCAAGGTGGACTGGTCGGCCGGGGCGGTCCGGGTGTTGACCGAGGCTCGTGACTGGCCGCGCGGCCCGCGTCCGCGCCGGGCCGCCGTCTCCTCCTTCGGGGCCAGCGGAACGAACGCGCACGTGATCCTGGAGGAGGCGCCGGCAGCGGAGCCGGTGCCGGTAACGGAGCCGGTGCCGGCCTCCCCCGAGGTCCCCGCCGCCGGTGCGGTGCCGTTGGTGGTGTCGGCGGCGAGCGCCGGTGCGCTGGCGGGGCAGGCCGGCCGGCTGGTGTCCTTTCTCAAGGGCTCCGCTGAGGTGCCGCTGGCCGGGGTGGCCGGTGCGTTGCTGTCGGGTCGGGCGATGCTCGGCCGGCGGGCCGTGGTGGTGGCGGAATCCGGTGCCGAGGCGCTCGCCGGTCTGGGCGCGTTGGCCCGTGGCGAGAACGCCCCGGCCCTGGTGACCGGCAGCGTGGACGTGCCGGGAAAGGTCGTCTGGGTGTTCCCCGGCCAGGGCTGGCAGTGGGTCGGCATGGGCCGGGAGTTGCTGGACACCTCGCCGGTCTTCGCGGCGCGGATCGCGGAGTGCGCCGCCGCGCTGGCCCCCTGGACCGACTGGTCCCTGGTGGACGTACTGCGCGGCGAGACCGCCCCCGACCTGCTGGAACGGGTCGACGTGCTGCAACCGGCGAGCTTCGCCGTGATGGTGGGTCTGGCGGCCGTGTGGTCGTCGGTGGGGGTACGGCCGGACGCCGTGGTCGGGCACTCCCAGGGTGAGATCGCCGCCGCCTGTGTGGCCGGGGCGCTGTCCCTTGCCGACGCCGCCCGGGTGGCGGCGCTGCGCAGCCAGGCCATCGCCGCGAAGCTGTCCGGTCGCGGCGGCATGGCGTCGGTCGCCCTGCCCGAACAGGACGCCGTCGGGCGGTTGACGCCCTGGGCGGACCGGGTCGAGGTGGCCGCAGTCAACAGCCCGTCCTCGGTGGTGATCGCCGGCGACGCCGAGGCGCTGGACGAGGCGCTGGAACTCCTGTCCGGCCAGGGCGTGCGGGTACGACGGGTGGCCGTCGACTACGCCTCCCACAGCTGGCACGTCGAGGACATCCGGCACACTCTCGCCGACCTGCTGGCCGGGATCGACGCGCAGCCGCCGACCATCCCGTTCTACTCGACGGTCACCGGCGACTGGATCTCCGACGGCGGGATCGTCGACGGTGCCTACTGGTACCGGAACCTGCGCCACCAGGTCGGATTCGGCCCCGCGGTGGCGGACCTGGTCGCGCAGGGCCATGCCGTGTTCGTGGAACTCAGCGCGCACCCGGTGCTGGTGCAGCCGATCACCGAGATCACCGACGGCCTGGTGGTCGGGTCGCTGCGGCGGGACGACGGTGGCCTGCCACGGCTACTGGCCTCGATGGCCGAACTGTTCGTGCGGGGCGTGGCCGTCGACTGGGCCACGATGCTGCCACCCGTCTCCGCACGGGTGGACCTGCCGACCTACGCCTTCGACCACCGGCACTACTGGCTGCACGAGGCCGACGCCACCACCGACGCGGCCGGCGCGGTCGACGGCGCCGACGCCGACTTCTGGGCCGCGCTCGAGCGCCCCGACCTGGACTCCCTCGCCGAGTTGCTGGAGCTGGCCTCGGCCGACCAGCGCGGTGCCCTGGACACCGTGGCACCCGCGTTGGCGGACTGGCGGAAGAAGCGCCGCGAGATGTCGAGCGCGGAGAAGCTGCGCTACCACGTCACCTGGCAGCCCCTCGACCGCGAGGCCGCCGGGGTGCCGGGTGGCCGGTGGCTCGTCGTGGTGCCGTCGGCCCACCGCGACGACGTGCTCCTCGCCGAGCTGGCCGGACAGGGGCTCGACATGGTCCGGCTCGAGATCGACGAACCGGACCGTACCCGGGAACGTCTCGGCGCACGGCTGACCGGGGTCCTGGCCGACCACGACCTGACCGGCGTGCTGTCCCTGCTCGCCCTGGACCCCGGCACGCCGGGCCCGACCGAGGTCGCGGCGACGACGCTCGCGCTCGTCCAGGCACTGGGTGACCGCTACGCCACCGCGCCGCTGTGGTGCGTGACCCGGGGTGCGGTGAACATCGGCATCCAGGACGCCGTCACCGCACCGGCCCAGGCTGCGTTGTGGGGTCTCGGCCGCGCCGTCGCCCTGGAGCGGCAGGACCGCTGGGGTGGTCTGGTCGACCTGCCCCCGACGAGCGACCCGCGCACGGTGCAGGGCCTGCTCGGCGTGCTGAACGCCGCCGGTGAGGATCAGCTCGCGATCCGACGGTCGGGCACCTACCGCAGGCGGCTCGTCCGCAAACCCGTGCCGGAGCCCACGGGCGGCGGACGCTGGCACCCCCGGGGCACCGTCCTGGTGACCGGTGGGGCCGAGGGGCTCGGCAGGCACACCGCCGTCTGGCTCGCGCAGGCGGGCGTCGACCGGCTCGTCGTCACCACCACCGCGCACGCGCCCGACGACAGCGTGGCGCAGCTCCGCGCCGAACTGGCCGGGCTCGGCCTGGCCACCGTGGTGGAATCCTGCGCCGACGCCGATCGGGACGCGGTCGCCGCACTGGTGTCCGCGACGGTCCCGCAGCAGCCGCTCACGGCCGTGGTGCACGCCGCCGACATCACGCAGACCAGTTCCGTGGACGACACCGGGGTGCGGGACCTCGCCGAGGTGTTCGCCGCGAAGGTGGACACCGCGCTGTGGCTGGACGAGTTGTTCGAGGACACCCCGCTCGACGCGTTCGTCGTGTTCTCGTCGATCGCGGGCGTCTGGGGTGGTGGCGGCCAGGGGCCGTCCGGCGCGGCGAACGCGGTACTCGACGCCCTCATCGAGTGGCGTCGGGCCAGGGGACTGCGGGCGACGTCGATCGGTTGGGGCGCGCTGGACCAGATCGGCGTGGGCATGGACGAGGCCGCGCTCGCCCAGCTGCGCCGCCGCGGTGTCCTCCCGATGGCGCCCTCGGTGGCGGTGACCGCGATGGTCCAGGCCGTCGGCGGCAACGAGAAGTTCGTGACGGTCGCCGACATGGACTGGGGCGCGTTCATCCCGGCCTTCACCTCCGTCCGACCCAGCCCGCTCTTCGCGGACCTGCCCGAGGCGAAGGCAGCCCTGGCGGCCTCGCAGCCCGACACCGGCGACAGCGACACCGCCGCGTCCCTCGCGGATTCCCTGCGGGGGGTCACCGACAGCGAGCAGCAGCGGATTCTGCTCCGGCTGGTCCGTGGGCACGCCTCGACGGTCCTGGGCCACGGCAGCGCCGAGGGAATCGGGCCGAGGCAGCCGTTCCAGGAGGTCGGCTTCGATTCGCTGGCCGCGGTCAACCTCCGCAACAGCCTGCACGCGGCGACCGGGCTACGGCTGCCCGCGACGCTGATCTTCGACTATCCCACGCCGGAGTCGCTGGTCGGCTACCTGCGTGCCGAACTCCTCCGGGAGCCCGACGACGACCTGGCGGGGCGGGAGGACGACCTGCGGCGCATCCTCGCGTCCGTGCCGATCGCCCGGTTCCGGGAGGCGGGCGTGCTGGAGGCCCTGCTGGGACTGGCCGACGCGGACGCCGCCGCGCCGGACGCACCACCGCCCACGGCGGCCGACGACGGGGAACTGATCGACGCGCTGGACATCGCCGGTCTGGTCCAACGCGCTCTGGGCACGACGAGCTGACCACCGATGACGAACGAACGTGGAGGAGGGGTTATGTCGGCGCCCGACGAGCAGATCGTCCAGGCACTGCGTGCCTCGCTGAAGGAGAACGCCCGGCTTCAGCAGGAGAACAGCGCGCTTGTCGCCGCAGCCGCGGAGCCCATCGCGATCGTCTCGATGGCCTGCCGGTACGCCGGCGGCATCCGTGGCCCCGAGGACCTGTGGCGGGTGGTGACCGACGGCACCGACGTCTACACCGGCTTCCCCACCGACCGTGGCTGGGACCTGGAGGGTCTCTACCACCCGGACCCGGACAACCCCGGGACGACGTACGTCCGGGAAGGGGCCTTCCTGCACGACGCCGGGCAGTTCGACGCCGCGTTCTTCGGGATCTCGCCACGTGAGGCCCTGGCGATGGACCCGCAGCAGCGGCAACTGCTCGAGGTGGCGTGGGAGACCTTCGAGCGGGCCGGCATCGACCCGCACTCGGTGCGGGGCAGTGACGTCGGCGTGTTCGCCGGGATAGTGCACCAGGACTACGCACCCGACCTCAGCGGGTTCGAGGGGTTCCTCAGCCTGGAGCGCGCCCTGGGCACCGCGGGCGGTGTCGCCTCCGGCCGGGTCGCGTACACGCTCGGGCTGGAGGGGCCGGCGGTGACGGTCGACACCATGTGCTCGTCGTCGCTGGTGGCCGTCCACCTGGCCGCCCAGGCGCTGCGCCGGGGCGAGTGCTCGATGGCGCTGGCCGGCGGTGCGACAGTGATGGCGACACCCGGTGGGTTCGTCGGCTTCGCGCGTCAGCGCGGCCTCGCCTTCGACGGGCGTTGCAAGTCGTACGCCGCGGGTGCCGACGGTTCGTCCTGGGCCGAGGGCGTCGGCGTGCTGCTGCTGGAGCGCCTGTCGGTGGCCCGGGAGCGGGGGCACCAGGTGTTGGCGGTGATCCGGGGCAGCGCGGTGAACCAGGACGGCGCGTCCAACGGGCTGACCGCGCCGAACGGCCCGTCGCAGCAGCGGGTGATCCGCAACGCGTTGACAAGTGCCGGACTCCGGCCGGCCGAGGTCGACGCCGTGGAGGGCCACGGCACCGGCACCGTCCTGGGCGACCCGATCGAGGCGCAGGCGTTGCTCGCCACGTACGGGCAGGGTCGGGATCCACGGCAGCCGCTGTGGCTCGGCTCGGTCAAGTCCGTCATCGGCCACACCCAGGCGGCATCCGGGGTGGCCGGTGTGATCAAGACGGTGCTGGCGCTGCGCCACGGGTTGTTGCCGGCGACCCGGCACGTGGACGCGCCCACGCCGCAGGTGGACTGGTCGGCCGGTGCGGTCGAGCTGTTGACCGAGGCCCGCGACTGGCCGCGTAACGGTCATCCCCGGCGGGCCGGGGTGTCGTCGTTCGGCGCCAGCGGCACCAACGCGCACCTGATCCTGGAAGAAGCACCGGAGGAGGCGACGCCGACCCCGCTGGAGCCGCCGCCGACCGGGGCCGTTGCGTTGGTGGTGTCGGCGCACACCACCACGTCGCTCGCGGCGCAGGCGGGTCGGCTGGCGTCGTTCGTCGAGGGCACCGGGGTGCCGCTGGCCCGGGTGGCCGGGGCGCTGGTGTCGGGCCGGGCCACGCTGGGTGAACGCGCCGTGGTCGTCGCGGGCTCGACCGACGAGGCAGCGGCCGGGTTCGGTGCGTTGACGCGCGGTGAGAACGCGCCCGGTCTGGTGACCGGCTCCGGTACGCCGGGCCCGGTGGTCTGGGTGTTCCCGGGCCAGGGCACGCAGTGGGCCGGCATGGGCCGGGAGCTGCTGGACTCCTCCCCGGTGTTCGCGGCGCGGATCGCGGACTGCGCCGCCGCGCTCGAACGATGGGTCGACTGGTCCCTTGTCGACGTGCTGCGGGGAGACGTCGACCCGGCGGTGATGAAGCGGGTCGACGTGCTGCAGCCGGCCAGCTTCGCGGTGATGGTGGGCCTGGCCGCGATCTGGACGTCGGTGGGCGTACGGCCCGACGCGGTGGTCGGCCATTCCCAGGGTGAGATCGCTGCGGCCTGTGTCGCCGGCG
The DNA here is from genome assembly GCF_044548625.1 of Micromonospora sp. NPDC051925. Classification (NCBI taxonomy): domain Bacteria; kingdom Bacillati; phylum Actinomycetota; class Actinomycetes; order Micromonosporales; family Micromonosporaceae; genus Micromonospora; species Micromonospora sp. NPDC051925. Next base: position 185,138 of record NZ_JBIUCH010000002.1, read on the forward strand.
CGCTGTCGCTCGACGACGCGGCCCGGGTGGTCGCGCTGCGCAGCCAGGCGATCGCCGCCACGCTGTCCGGGCGCGGCGGCATGGCCTCCGTGGCCCTGAGCGAGGACGAGGCGACCCAGCGACTGACCGCGTGGGTCGGCCGGGTCGAGGTGGCGGCCGTGAACGGCCCGTCGTCCGTGGTGATCGCGGGGGACGCCGATGCCCTCGACGAGGCCCTGGACGTGCTGGACGACCAGGGCGTGCGGGTGCGGCGGATCGCGGTGGACTACGCCTCGCACAGCCGGCACGTGGAGGACGTCCGCGACATCCTGGCCGACGCGCTGGCCGGGGTCGCGGCGCAGGCGCCGACGGTGCCGTTCTACTCGACGGTGACGGGGGAGTGGATCCAGGCCGCCGGAGTCGTGGACGGTGGCTACTGGTACCGGAACCTGCGCAACCAGGTGCGGTTCGGGCCGGCGGTCTCCGACCTGCTCGCCCAGGGGCACGGCGTGTTCGTCGAGATCAGCGCGCACCCGGTGCTGGTCCAGCCGATCAGCGAGATCGTCGACAGGGTCGGCGGCGACGTGGTGGTGACCGGTTCGCTGCGGCGCGACGAGGGTGGCCTGCGCCGGCTGCTGACGTCGATGGCCGAGCTGTACGTCCGGGGCGTCCCGCTGGACTGGGCCGTGCTCCTGCCCACCGGGTCGGGGACGACGCCCGTCGAACTGCCCACGTACGCCTTCGACCACCAGCACTACTGGCTCCGGATGGCCGAGTCGGCCACCGACGCGACCTCCCTGGGCCTGGTCGGCGCCGATCATCCGCTGCTGGGCGCGGTGGTGCCGCTGCCGCAGTCGGACGGGCTGGTCTTCACCTCGCGCCTGTCACTGCGGACGCACCCGTGGCTCGCCGGTCACGCGATCGGCGGCGTGGTGATCATCCCCGGCACGGTCTACGTCGACCTCGCGGTACGGGCCGGCGACGAGTTCGGCTTCGGCGTCCTGGAAGAACTCGTGATCGAGGCGCCGCTGGTGCTGCCCGAGCAGGGCGGGGTGCGGCTCCAGGTCGCGGTCGGTGGGCCGGCGGAGACCGGGCTGCGCCCGGTCTCCGTGTACTCCCTGCGCGAGGACGGCACGGACACCTGGACCCGGCACGCCACGGGACTCCTGTCGACCACGCCGACGACACCGGCGGCGACGGGATTCGACTTCACCGCGTGGCCGCCGCCGGGTGTGCACCAGGTCGACATCGCGGACTTCTACCCCGACCTCGTCGGCCGTGGTTACGCCTACGGGCCGGCGTTCCAGGGGCTGCGCGCGGTGTGGCGGCGGGGCGACGAGGTGTTCGCCGAGGTCGCGCTCCCCGACGACCAGCGGGAGGACGCCGGCCGGTTCGGCATCCACCCGGCGCTGCTGGACGCCGCCCTGCACACCAACGCCTTCGCCAACCCGGACGACGACCGCCGGGTGCTGCCGTTCGCGTGGAACCGGTTGGTGCTGCACGCCGCCGGCGCGTCGGCGCTGCGGGTGCGGGTCGCGCCGTGCGGGCCGGACGCGTTGTCGTTCCAGGCCGCCGACGAGACCGGCGCTCCGGTCGTGACGATGGACTCGCTGGTGTCGCTGCCGGTCTCCGCCGACCAGCTGGAGACGGCGGCGCAGGAGAGCCACGACTCGCTGTTCCGGGTGGAGTGGACCGAACTGACCCCGGCCGCCGCGCTCTCCGCACCGTCCTGGACGTCGGTCGCCACGGCGGACGACGTGGTGGCCCTGGCGCGGAGCGCGGCCGTCGCACCGACCGCCGTCCTGCCGGCGGTCGGGGACGACGACGGGCCGCTGGCGCTGACCACGCGGGTGCTCGCCGTCGTCCAGGCCTGGCTGGCCGAGGCCGGGCTGGCGGATGCGCGGCTGGTGGTGGTGACCAGGGGCGCGATGCCCGCGGGTGACGGTGTGGTGAGCGATCCCGCCGGCGCGGCGGTCTGGGGTCTGGTCCGGGCCGCCCAGGCGGAGAACCCGAACCGGTTCGTCCTGGTCGACGCCGACCCCGCCGACGCGGACCCGATGCTGGGGGCGGCGCTGGCCAGCGGCGAACCGCAGCTCGCGGTGCGCGGGAAGACCCTCTCCGCGCCCCGGCTGGCCCGTGCCGCAGGGCAGGAGCCGGGCGCACCCGACGTGTTCCGGTCGGAGGGGACCGTGCTGGTCACCGGTGGGACCGGGTCGCTGGGTGCCATGATCACCCGGCACCTGGTGTCCCGGCACGGGGTGCGCCGCCTGGTGATGGCCAGTCGGCGGGGTCCGGCCGCCGACGGTGTCGCGGAGCTGGTCGCCGACCTGACCGAGCAGGGCGCGGACGTGTCGGTGGTGGCCTGCGACGTGTCCGACCGGGAGCAGGTCGCGGCGCTGCTGGCGGAGCACCGCCCGACGGCTGTCGTGCACATGGCCGGCGTCCTGGACGACGGCGTGATCGGCGCGTTGACCCCCGAGCGACTGGCCGGCGTCTTCGCCCCCAAGGTGGACGCGGTACGTCACCTCGACGAGCTGACCCGTGACACGGATCTGGACGCCTTCGTCGTCTTCTCGTCGGCCGCCGCGCTGATGGGCTCCGCCGGTCAGGGTAACTACGCCGCGGCGAACGCGTACCTGGACGGGGTGATGGCCGACCGCCGGGCGGCCGGGCTGCCGGGCGTGGCGTTGGCGTGGGGCCTGTGGGAGCAGCGCACCGGCCTGACCGCCCACCTCAGCGCCGTCGACCAGGCACGGATGAGCCGTGGCGGCGTCCTGGCGATGACCCCGGCCGAGGGCACCGCCCTGTTCGACCTGGGCCTGCACGCCGACCAGGCGCTGTTGGTGCCGATCAAGCTCGACCTGAAGGCGTTGCGGGCCCAGGCCGGGACCGGCGGGGACGTCCCGCACCTGCTGCGCAGCCTGGTCCGGGTGGGCCGGCGGGTGGCGCGGGCGTCGGCGGGCGACAGCGGCGGACTGGTCCGTCGGCTCGCCGGGCTGGCACCGGAAGAACAGGAAACCATCCTGGTGGGCATCGTCCAGGCCGAGGCGACCGGCGTGCTGGGCTTCAGCGGGCCGGAACTGGCGCAGGGCACCCGCCCGTTCAGCGAGATCGGGTTCGACTCCCTGACGGCGGTCGAGCTGCGCAACCGACTGAGCGCGGCGACCGGTGTGAAGTTGCCCGCCACGCTGGTCTTCGACTATCCCACCCCGGTGGCGTTGGCCCGTCACCTGCGGGCCGAGCTGGGCGACACGGTGGCCGGCACCACCACCACGGTCACCGCGCCCGCCGACCCGGACGAGCCGATCGCGATCGTCGGCATGGCCTGCCGGCTGCCCGGTGGCGTCACCGACCCCGACGACCTGTGGCGGATGCTGTACGAGGGTCGGGAGGGGATGTCCCCCTTCCCCGACGACCGGGGTTGGGACCTGGCGGGCCTGTTCGACCCCGATCCGGATCGTCCGGGCACGTCGTACACGCGTCAGGGCGGTTTCCTTCAGGGCGCCGGCCTGTTCGACGCCGGCTTCTTCGGGATCTCGCCGCGGGAGGCGCTGGCGATGGACCCGCAGCAGCGGCTGCTGCTGGAAGCCTCGTGGGAAGCCCTGGAGCGGGCGGGCATCGATCCGACCAGGGTGCGCGGCGACAACATCGGTGTCTTCACCGGTGTCTCCATCCACGACTACCTGGAGTCCCTGAGCAACATGCCGGCGGAGCTCGAAGGCTTCGTCACCACCGCGACCGCCGGCAGCGTGGCGTCGGGCCGGGTGTCGTACACGTTCGGTTTCGAGGGGCCGGCGGTCACCGTCGACACGGCGTGTTCGTCGTCGCTGGTGGCGACGCACCTCGCGGCGCAGGCACTGCGGCAGGGTGAGTGCTCGATGGCGCTGGCCGGCGGGGTCGCCGTGATGGGCTCGCCGATCGGCGTGCTCGGCATGTCCCGGCAGCGGGGGTTGGCCGAGGACGGGCGGGTCAAGGCCTTCTCCTCGACCGCGGACGGCACGGTGTTGTCCGAGGGCGTCGCCATCGTGGTCCTCGAACGGCTGTCGGTGGCCCGGGAGCGGGGGCACCAGGTGCTGGCGGTGATCCGCGGCAGCGCGGTGAACCAGGACGGCGCGTCCAACGGCCTGACCGCGCCGAACGGCCCGTCGCAGCAGCGGGTGATCCGCAGCGCGCTGGCCAACGCCGGCCTGTCGGCCTCCGACGTGGACGCGGTGGAGGCCCACGGTACGGGCACCGCGCTGGGTGATCCGATCGAGGCGCAGGCGTTGCTGGCCACCTACGGCCGGGACCGCGACGCGGACCGGCCGCTGTGGCTGGGTTCGTTGAAGTCGAACGTCGGGCACACCCAGGCGGCTGCGGGCGTGGCGAGCGTGATCAAGATGGTGCAGGCGCTGCGGCACGGGGCACTGCCACCCACGCTGCACGTGGCCGAGCCCACCCACCAGGTCGACTGGTCCGCCGGTGCCGTCGCACTGCTGACCGAGGCCCGGGACTGGTCACCCAACGGCCGACCGCGCCGGGCGGGGGTGTCGTCGTTCGGGATCAGCGGCACGAACGCGCACCTGATCATCGAGGAAGCGCCGACCGACGACGTCCGGGACCTTCCCGTGCAGGAGCAGCCGGACGGCGTGGTGCCGCTGGTGGTGTCGGCGCGGAGCACCGGTGCCCTGGCGGGCCAGGCGGGTCGGCTGGCGGCGTTCCTCGACGGGACCGACGAGGTGCCGCTGACGCGGGTGGCGAACGCGTTGCTGTCGACCCGGGCGGTGCTGGGCGATCGGGCCGTGGTGGTGGCGGGCTCGGCGCAGGAGGCGTCGACCAGCCTGGACGCGCTGGCCCGCGGCGAGAGCACGGCCGGTGTGGTGACCGGCAGCGTGCGCGTGCCGGGGAAGCTGGTGTGGGTGTTCCCGGGCCAGGGGACGCAGTGGGTCGGCATGGGCCGGGAGCTGCTGGACACCTCCCCGGTGTTCGCCGAGCGGATCACCGGGTGCGCCGCCGCGTTGGAGCGCTGGATCGACTGGTCCCTGGTGGACGTGCTGCGCGGCGAGACCGACCCCGAGCTGATGGACCGGGTCGACGTGCTGCAACCGGCCAGCTTCGCGGTGATGGTGGGGCTGGCCGCCGTGTGGGCGTCGGTGGGTGTGGTGCCCGACGCGGTGGTCGGCCACTCGCAGGGCGAGATCGCCGCGGCCTGCGTGGCGGGCGCGTTGTCGCTGGAGGACGCCGCGCGGGTCGTCGCGTTGCGCAGCCAGGCCATCGCCGCCGAGCTGTCCGGACGCGGTGGCATGGCATCGGTGGCCCTGAGCCGGGACGAGGTGGCCGCCCGGTTGGCGCCGTGGGGCGATCGGGTCGAGATCGCCGCGGTCAACGGTCCCTCCTCGGTGGTGATCGCCGGTGACGCCGAAGCGCTGGCCGAGGCGGTGGAGGCGCTGGGCGGCCGGCGGGTGGCGGTGGACTACGCGTCGCACACCTGGCACGTCGAGGACGTCGAGGACGAGCTGGCCGAGGCGTTGATCGGGATCGACGCACAGGCGCCGGTGGTGCCCTTCTACTCCACGGTCACCGGTGGGTGGATCCGGGACGCCGGGATCGTCGACGGTGACTACTGGTACCGGAACCTGCGCAACCAGGTGCGGTTCGGTCCGGCCGTCGCCGACCTGATCGACCAGGGTCACCGGGTGTTCGTGGAGGTGAGCGCGCACCCGGTGCTGGTCCAGCCGATCAACGACGTCGTCGACGGCATCGAGGGCGACATCCTGGTGACCGGCACGCTGCGCCGCGACGACGGTGGCGCGCGACGGCTGCTGACCTCGATGGCCGAGCTGTTCGTGCACGGTGTGGCGGTGGACTGGAGCGCCGTGCTGCCGCCGGTCACCGGTCGGGTCGACCTGCCGACGTACGCGTTCGACCACCAGCACTACTGGCTGCATCCGGCGGTGCCGGCGGACGCGCCGTCGCTCGGGATGGCCAGCGCCGACCATCCGATGCTCGGCGCGGTCGTACGGCTGCCGCAGTCGGACGGGTTGGTCTTCACGTCACGGTTGTCGGTGCGGTCGCACCCGTGGCTGGCCGAGCACACGGTCGACGGCGTCGTGGCCGTCCCGAACGCCGGGCTGGTCGAACTGGCGGTGCGCGCCGGGGACGAAGCCGGGTGCCCGGTCCTCGACGAACTGGTGATCGACACGCCGCTCGTCCTCCCCGCGCACGGTGGCGTGCGGGTGCAGGTCGCCCTGAGCGGGCCCGGCGCGCACGACGTACGCACGGTGGGCATCTACTCGCTGCGCGAGGACACCGGCGACGAGGTGTGGACGCGGCACGCCACCGGCGTCCTGTCGCACACGCCCGGGACACCGGAGTCGTTCGACTTCGCCGCCTGGCCGCCCCCCGGTGCGCGCCCGGTCGACGTCGAGGAGCTCTACGTCGACCTGGCCGAACGCGGCCACCGGTACGGGCAGTCGGGCCAGGCGGTACGGGCGGCGTGGCAGCGGGGCGGTGAGGTGTTCGTCGACGTCGCCCTGCCCGAGGAGCGGAGCGCGGAGGCGGCCGGATACGGCATCCACCCCGTGTTGCTGGACGCGGCCCTGCACCCGGCCCTGCTGGCGACGGACGAGGACGGGGCGCAGCCGCGGCAACCGCGGGACTGGCACGGGCTGGTGCTGCACGCCGTGGGCGCGTCGACGCTGCGGGTACGGCTGGTGTCCGCCGGCGGCGACACCGTGTCGCTGGCCGCCGCCGACGACACCGGCGCGCTGGTGGTGACCGCGGACTCACTCGGGCTCCGGCCGCCGCCCACCGGGGGCTCGGCCGCCGCCGGGACGGGCACCCCGCTCGCCAACTCCCTGTTCCAGGTGGAATGGACCGCACTGACCGACGTCGTGGGCGTGCCGGCCCCGTCGTGGACGCCGGTCAGCACCGCCGACGAGGTGGCTGCCCTGACCGACGTACCTGCGGCGGTCGTGCTGGAGGCGGCCGGTGCGGGCGAAGCCCTGCCGGTGACGTCCCGGGTGCTGGAGGTCGTGCAGGCCTGGCTGGCCGGATCGGGGCTGGAGGAGTCGCGGCTGGTGGTCGCGACCCGCGGCGCGGTACCCGCGGGGGACGGCGCGGTGCCGGACCCGGCCGGGGCGGCGGTGTGGGGTCTCGTGCGGGCCGCCCAGGGCGAGAACCCGGACCGGATCGTCCTGCTGGACCTGGACCCGGCCGTCGACGAGGGCGCGGAACCCGTGCTGGGCGCGGCACTGGCCAGTGGCGAGCCGCAGATCGCGGTGCGCGGCACGACCCTCTCCGTGCCGCGTCTCGCCCGCGCCGCCCGGGTCGCCGACGCGCCTGCCGTGTTCGGCCCGGAGAGCACGGTCCTGGTCTCGGGTGCGGGCGCGCTGGGCGCCCTGGCCGCCCGGCATCTGGTGAACCGGCACGGCGTCCGGCGTCTGGTGCTGGCCAGCCGGCGGGGTTCGGCCGCCGAGGGAGTGGCCGAGCTGGTCGCCGAGCTCACCGGGCAGGGCGTGGACGTGGCGGTGGTGGCCTGCGACGTGTCCGACCGGGATCAGGTGGCGGCCCTGCTGGCCGGGCACCGTCCGACCGCCGTCGTGCACACCGCCGGTGTGCTGGACGCGGGCGTGATCGAGACGGTGACCCCGGACAAGCTGGCCCGGGTGTTCGCGCCGAAGGTGGACGCGGTGCGGCACCTGGACGAGTTGACGCGTGGGCTGTCGCTGGACGCGTTCGTGGTGTATTCGTCGGTGTCTGCGGTGTTCATGGGTGCGGGTAGTGGTAGTTATGCGGCGGCGAATGCGTTCCTGGACGGGTTGATGGCGCGGCGTCGGTCGTTGGGGTTGCCGGGGTTGTCGTTGGCGTGGGGGCTGTGGGAGCAGTCCACCGGCATGGCGGCGAACACCGACGAGCTGACCAGGGCCCGGATGAGCCGGCGCGGCGGACTCCAGCTGATGACCCAGGCCGAGGGCATGGAGCTCTTCGATGCCGCCCTCGGCACCGGGCAGGCGTTGCTGGTGCCCGCGAAGTTGGACCTGCGCGGGGTCCGCGCCGACGCCTCGGCGGGCGGTGTGGTGCCGCACATGCTGCGCGGCCTGGTCCGCGCCGGTCGGCGGCAGGCACGCTCGGGTGGTGCCGGCGGGGATCGCGGCCGACTCGCCGAGCAGCTGGCCGGGCTCACCCCGGCGGACCAGCTGACCCTGCTGCTGGACCTGGTACGCGGCCAGGTCGCGGCCGTGCTCGGGCACTCCGGTGCCGGCGCGGTCCGGGCGGACGCGGCGTTCAAGGAGGCCGGGTTCGACTCGTTGACGTCGGTGGAGCTGCGCAACCGGCTGCGGGAGGCGACCGGCCTGAAGCTGCCCGCCACCCTGGTGTTCGACCACCCGAGCCCGCAGGCCCTCGCCCGCCACCTGCGCGACGAGCTGGGCGACGGCACGCCGACGGTGGTCGCGCCGACGGTGCTGGCCGCCGACCCCGAGGAGCCGATCGCCATCGTGGGCATGGCGTGCCGGTTGCCCGGTGGGGTGGCCGGGCCGGCGGACCTGTGGCGGCTGGTGGCCGAGGGCCGGGACGCGGTGTCCGGGTTCCCCACCGACCGTGGCTGGGATCTGGAGGGCCTGTTCGACCCCGACCCGGAACGACCGGGCACGTCGTACACCAGTCAGGGGGGTTTCCTGCACGAGGCGGGGCTGTTCGACGCCGGGTTCTTCGGGATCTCGCCGCGTGAGGCGCTGGCGATGGACCCGCAGCAGCGGTTGCTGCTCGAGACCTCGTGGGAGGCGCTGGAGGACACCGGCGTCGACGCGACCTCGCTGAAGGGCGCCGACGTCGGCGTGTTCACCGGCGTCTTCGGCCAGGGCTACGTCGCGCCCGGGGCCAGCGTGGTCACGCCGGAGCTGGAGGGCTTCGCGGGCACCGGCGGGTCGTCGAGCGTGGCGTCGGGCCGGGTGTCGTACGTCTTCGGCTTCGAGGGCCCGGCGATCACGATCGACACGGCCTGTTCGTCCTCGCTGGTGGCCATCCACCTGGCGGCCCATGCGCTGCGCCAGGGCGAGTGCTCGATGGCGCTGGCCGGTGGCGCGACGGTCATGGCGAACCCGGGCGCCTTCGTCGAGTTCTCCCGGCAGCGGGGCCTCGCCGTGGACGGGCGCTGCAAGGCGTTCGCCGCCGCCGCCGACGGCACCGGCTGGGCCGAGGGTGTCGGGGTGGTGGTCCTCGAGCGACTGTCGGTGGCGCGGGAGCGCGGGCACCAGATCCTGGCGGTGCTGCGGGGCAGCGCGGTGAACCAGGACGGCGCGTCCAACGGGCTGACCGCGCCGAACGGCCCGTCGCAGCAGCGGGTGATCCGCCGGGCGTTGGCCAACGCCGGACTGGCCCCGTCCGAGGTGGACGTGGTGGAGGCCCACGGCACCGGCACCGCGCTGGGCGACCCGATCGAGGCGCAGGCGCTGCTGGCCACGTACGGCCAGGACCGGGATCCCGGCACGCCGTTGTGGCTGGGGTCGTTGAAGTCGAACATCGGTCACGCGCAGGCAGCCGCCGGCGTGGCCGGCGTGATCAAGGTGGTGCAGGCGCTGCGGCACGGAGTGTTGCCGGCGACCCTGCACGTGGACGCGCCCACGCCCGAGGTGGACTGGTCCGCCGGCGCGGTCGAGCTGCTGACCGAGGCGCGGGACTGGCCGCGCAACGGGCACCCGCGCCGGGCCGGGGTCTCCGCGTTCGGGGTCAGCGGCACGAACGCGCACCTCATCCTGGAGGAGGCGCCGCCGTCGGACCACACCCCCGACCCCGGGCCGGCCGCGTCCCCGGACGTGCTGCCCGTGCTGGTGTCCGCGCGCAGCACCGCCTCGCTGGCGTTGCTGGCCGGCCGGCTCGCGGCGTACCTCGAGGAGGCTGACGAGGTGCCGCTGGCGAGCGTGGCCGGGGCGCTGGCGTCCGGTCGGGCCGCGCTGACCGAGCGTGCCGTGGTGGTGGCGGGCTCCCGGGCCGAGGCGACGGCCGGGCTCACGACGCTGGCGCAGGGTGGGAACGCGGCCGGCGTGGTCACCGGTCGGGTGGGTGCGTCGGGCCGGGTGGTGTGGGTGTTCCCGGGCCAGGGCACGCAGTGGGCCGGGATGGGTCGGGAGCTGCTGGAGTCGTCGCCGGTCTTCGCCGAGCGGATCGCCGAGTGCGCGGTCGCGTTGACGCCGTGGGTGGACTGGTCGTTGATCGACGTGCTGCGCGGCGAGGCCGCGCCCGAGCTGCTGGACCGGGTCGACGTGCTGCAGCCGGCCAGCTTCGCCATGATGGTCGGCCTGGCCGCGGTGTGGCGGTCGTGCGGGCTGCGCCCGGATGCCGTCGTCGGTCACTCCCAGGGTGAGATCGCCGCCGCCTGCGTGGCGGGCGCGCTGTCGCTCCAGGACGCGGCACGGGTGGTGGCGCTGCGCAGCCAGGCCATCGCCACGGCGCTGTCCGGGCGGGGTGGCATGGCCTCGGTCGCCCTGAGCGAGGACGAGGCGGTCGCGCGGTTGGCGTCGTGGGCGGACCTGGTCCAGGTCGCCGCGGTCAACAGCCCCACCTCGGTGGTGATCGCGGGTGACGCCCGCGCGCTGGACGAGGCACTCGACGCGTTGGCGGGGGACGGCGTGCGGGTGCGGCGGGTGGCGGTCGACTACGGCTCGCACACCAACCAGGTGGAGACGATCCGCGACCTGCTCGCCGAGACGTTGGCGCAGGTGCGGGCGCTGGCCCCGAAGGTGCCGTTCTACTCGACCGTGACCGGCGGGTGGATCCGTGACGCCGGGGTCGTGGACGGCGGGTACTGGTACCGGAACCTGCGCGGCCAGGTGCGGTTCGGGCCGGCTGTGGCCGAGCTGATCGGCCAGGGCCACGGCGTGTTCGTGGAGATCAGCGCCCATCCGGTGCTGGTCCAGCCGATCAGCGAGATCGTGGACGACGCCGATGTCGTGGTGACGGGGTCGGTGCGGCGCGACGACGGTGGCCTGCGGCGGCTGTTGACCTCGATGGCCGAGTTGCACGTCCGGGGCGTGGCGGTGGACTGGACCGGGCTGCTGCCCCCGGCGACGCGGCGGGTGGAGCTGCCGACCTACGCCTTCGACCACCGGCACTACTGGCTGCGGCAGCTCACCGGCTCGGCCACCGACGCGACGTCGCTCGGACAGACGGCGGCCGACCACCCGTTGCTGGGCGCGGTGGTGCAGCTGCCGACGTCGGACGGCCTGGTGTTCACGTCGTTGCTGTCGGTGCGGTCGCATCCGTGGCTCGCCGACCACGCGGTCGGCGGGGTCGTGATCCTCCCCGGCAGCGGGTTGGTGGAGGTGGCCGTGCGCGCCGGTGACGAGGCCGGGTGTTCGGTGCTGGACGAGTTGGTGATCGAGGCGCCGCTGGTGGTGCCCGAGCAGGGCGGGGTACGGGTGCAGGTGGCCCTGGGCGGGCCGGGCGCGAACGGCGTACGCGGCGTGGAGGTGCACTCCCGACGCGACGGCGGCACGGGTAGCTGGACCCGGCACGCCGTCGGTGTGCTGTCGGCGGCACCGAGCGGCGCTGGCAGCGGGTTCGACTTCACCGCCTGGCCGCCACGCGACGCGGAGCCGGTCGACGTCGGGAACTTCTACCCCGACCTGGCCGAGCGTGGCTACGGCTACGGCCCCGCCTTCCAGGGCCTGCGGGCGGTGTGGCGGCGGGGCGACGAGGTGTTCGCCGAGGTGGCCCTGCCCGATGACCTGCGCGCGGAGGCGGGCCGGTTCGGCGTACACCCGGCGTTGCTGGATGCCGCGCTACAGGCCGCCACGGCCGGCGACCCGGCGCAGCAGCCGGGGGAGGCGGTGCTCGCCTTCGCGTGGAACGGATTCGTCCTGCACGCCGCGGGTGCGGCGGCGCTGCGGGTGCGGCTCGCGCCGCACGGACCGGACGCCCTGGTCGTCGAGGCGGCCGACGAGACCGGTGGGCCGGTGCTGACGATGGACTCGCTGGTGTCCCGCCCGGTGTCGGCGGCGCAGCTGGGGGCCGCCGCACACCACGTCCGGGACTCGATGTTCCGGGTGGACTGGACCGAACTGCCCGCGGCTGCCGTCGAGCCGGTGCCGTCCTGGGCGCCGGTGGCCACCGCCGACGACGTGACGGCGCTGGCCCGGGGCAACGAGGTGCCGCCGGTGGCGGTGCTCGACGCCGTCGGCGGCGACGGCGCGCTCACGGTGACGTCCCGGGTGCTGGCGGTCGTGCAGGCGTGGCTGACCGAACCCCGGCTGGAGGAGTCTCGCCTGGTCGTCCGTACCCGTGGCGCCGTACCTGCCGGTGGTGACCACCTGGTGACCGACCCGGCCGCCGCGGCGGTGTGGGGACTGGTCCGTTCCGCCCAGGCCGAGAGCCCGGACCGGATCGTCCTGCTGGACGCCGATCCCGCCGCCGAGGCCGGTGCGGACCTGGTGCTCGTGGCCGGTGAGCCGCAGCTCGCCGTGCGCGGGGACGCCCTCCGCGTTCCTCGACTCGCCCGTGCCACCGGCCAGCTCCGGGATGCCCCGGTCGCCTTCGGCGCACCCGGAACGGTCCTGGTCTCGGGTGCCGGCGCGCTGGGCATCCTGGTGGCCCGGCACCTGGTGACGCGGCACGGTGTGCGGCGGCTGGTGCTGGCCAGCCGGCGGGGTCCGGCCGGCGAGGGGATGGCCGAGTTGGTCGCCGACCTGACCGCGCAGGGCGCGGACGTGTCGGCGGTGACCTGCGACCTGTCCGACCGGGATCAGGTCGCGGCCCTGCTGGCCGCGCACCCGGTGACCGGTGTCGTTCACACGGCCGGGGTGTTCGACGACGGGTTGGTCGGCGGGCTGACCCCGCAACGGCTGGCCGGAGTGTTCGCGCCCAAGGTCGACGCGGTGCGGCACCTGGACGAACTGACCCGGGGACTGGAGCTGGACGCGTTCGTGGTGTTCTCGTCGGTCGCGGGAGTGGTCGGCGGCGGCGGTCAGGGCAGTTACGCGGCGGCGAACGCCTTCCTGGACGCGGCGATGGCCCACCGACGCGCGGCGGGTCTGCCCGGTCTCTCGCTGGCCTGGGGCCTGTGGGAGCGGAGCACCGGGATGGCTGCCCACCTCAGCATCGTCGACCACGCGCGGGCGAGTCGCGGAGGGGTGCTGGAGCTGACCCGGGCCGACGGGTTGGACCTGTTCGACGTCGCGTTGGGCATGGACCAGGCGCTGCTGGTGCCGATGAAGCTGGACCCGGAGGCGATGCGGGCGGACGCCGCAGCCGGTGGCGCGGTGCCGTCGCTGCTGCGCGGTCTGGTGCGCGTGGGCAGGCAGCAGGCCAGGGCCGCGGCCGCGCCGCACGACTCGCTGGCGCGTCGGCTCGGCGGGCTCACCCCGGCCGACCAGGAGGCGCTGCTGCTGGATGTGGTGCGCGGCCAGGTCGCGGCGGTGCTGGGGCATGCGGACCCGCAGGAGGTACGGGCGGACGTGGCGTTCAAGGACGTCGGGTTCGACTCGTTGACCTCGGTGGAGCTGCGTAACCGGTTGCGCGAGGCGACCGGGTTGAAGCTGCCGCCCACGCTGGTCTTCGACTATCCGAACCCGCTGGCGCTCGCCCACCACCTGGGTACCCGGCTGCGCCCGGACGACGCCGCGCCCGGCACCGGCGCGAACGCCGACGAGGCGCGGCTGCGGCGGGCCCTCGCGTCGGTCCCGCTGGCGCGACTGCGCGCGGCAGGACTGGTCGACGCCCTGCTCGAACTCGCCGACACGGGGGAGCCGGACGACGGTGTCGGCGACGAGACCGGTGACGAGCGGGAGATCGGCGACCTGGACGTCGACGATCTCGTGGAACTGGTGCTCGGCGGTGAGTAGTCCCGTGTGGCCCGGCATCTGCTACCGAGTGATTGGGGGCGTCTGGTGAGTGCGTCGTATGAGAAGGTCGTCGAGGCGCTGCGACGGTCGGTGGCCGAGGTCGGCGAGCTGAAGAAGCGCAACCGCCAGCTCCTCGGCGCGTCCCGGGAGCCGATCGCCATCGTCGGGATGGCCTGCCGGCTGCCGGGCGGGGTGGCCGGGCCGGCGGACCTGTGGCAGCTGGTGTCCGAAGGCCGGGACGCGGTGTCGGGCTTCCCGACGGGCCGAGGCTGGGACCTGGAGAACCTCTTCGATCCCGACCCCGACCACTCGGGCACCTCGTACGTCAGCCAGGGCGGTTTCCTGCACGAGGCGGGGCTGTTCGACGCCGGGTTCTTCGGGATCTCGCCGCGGGAGGCGCTGGCCATGGATCCGCAGCAGCGGCTGCTGCTGGAGGCGTCGTGGGAGGCGTTCGAGAACGCCGCCGTCGACCCGACGTCGCTCAAGGGTGACGACGTCGGGGTGTTCGTCGGCACGGCCCCGCAGGGCTACGGGTCCGGTCCGATCGGGCCGGAGATGCAGAGCTTCGCGGGCACCGGGATGGCGTCGAGCGTCGCCTCGGGCCGGGTGTCGTACGTGTTCGGTTTCGAGGGGCCCGCGGTGACGATCGACACCGCGTGTTCGTCGTCCCTGGTGGCGATGCACCTGGCGGCGCAGGCGCTGCGGCAGGGCGAGTGCTCGATGGCGCTGGCCGGCGGGGTGATGGTGATGTCCAGCCCCAACTCCTTCGTCGTGTTCTCGCGGCAGCGGGGGTTGGCGGCGGATGGGCGGTGTAAGGCGTTTGCGGAGGGTGCGGATGGGATGGGGTTGGCGGAGGGGGTGGGGGTGGTGTTGTTGGAGCGGTTGTCGGTGGCGCGGGAGCGTGGGCATCGGGTGTTTGCGGTGTTGCGGGGTAGTGCGGTGAATCAGGATGGTGCGTCGAATGGGTTGACGGCGCCGAATGGTCCGTCGCAGCAGCGGGTGATTCGGGCGGCGTTGGCGGGTGCGGGGCTCACGCCGTCCGAGGTGGACATGGTCGAGGGCCACGGCACCGGCACGTCCCTCGGCGATCCGATCGAGGCGCAGGCGCTGCTGGCCACCTACGGGCAGGGTCGTGATCCCGGGAAGCCGCTGTGGCTGGGGTCGCTGAAGTCGAACGTCGGCCACGCGCAGGCCGCCGCGGGTGTGGCCAGCGTGATCAAGGTGGTGCAGGCGCTGCGGCACGGGGTGCTGCCGCCCACCCTCCACGTCGACGCGCCCAGCACCGGGGTGGACTGGTCCGAGGGCGCGGTGGAGCTGCTGACCGAGGCACGTCGGTGGCCGCGCGACGGGCATCCGCGTCGCGCCGGTGTGTCGTCGTTCGGGGTCAGCGGGACCAACGCGCACCTGATCATCGAGGAGGCCCCGGAGGAGCCCGCCGCCGAGGTGCCGACCGACGGGGTGGTGCCGCTGGTCGTGACGGCGCGCAGCGCGGCGTCGCTGGCCGGTCAGGCGGATCGGCTGGCCGGGCTCCTCGCGACGACCGCGCTGCCGCTCGCGGGCGTGGCCGGCACGTTGGTCGCGGGCCGGGCGGTGCTGGACGACCGCGCCGTCGTGGTGGCCGGTTCGACCGACGAGGCGCTGGCCCGGCTCGGTGCCCTCGCCCGGGGTGAGGACGCCGCCGGGGTGGTGACCGGTCACGGCCGCGCCCCCGGGAAGGTGGTGTGGGTGTTCCCGGGCCAGGGCTCGCAGTGGGCCGGGATGGGCCGGGAACTGCTGGAGTCGTCGCCGGTCTTCGCCGGCCGGATCGCCGAGTGTGCCGTCGCCCTGAAGCCGTGGATCGACTGGTCGCTGGAGGACGTGCTGCGCGGCGACGCCGACCCGGACCTGCTGGACCGGGTCGACGTGCTGCAGCCGGCCAGCTTCGCCGTGATGGTCGGCCTGGCGGCGGTGTGGACGTCGGCGGGCGTACGGCCGGACGCCGTGCTGGGCCACTCGCAGGGCGAGATCGCGGCGGCGCACGTGGCGGGGGCGCTGTCGCTGGAGGACGCGGCACGGGTGGTGGCGCTGCGCAGCCAGGCCATCGCCGCGACGCTGTCCGGCCGGGGCGGCATGGCCTCGGTCGCGCTGGGCGAGGACGACGCGGTCGCCCGGTTGCAGCCGTGGGCCGACCGGGTCGAGGTGGCGGCGGTGAACAGCCCGAGGTCGGTGGTGATCGCCGGGGACGCCCAGGCGTTGGACGAGGCGCTGGAGTCGCTGGCGGGCCAGGGCGTCCAGGTGCGGCGGGTGGCGGTGGACTACGCGTCGCACTCGCGGCACGTGGCGGATCTGCGCGACACGCTGGCCACGGCCCTGGCCGGGATCACCGCGCAGGCGCCGACGGTGCCGTTCTACTCGACGGTGACGGGCGAGTGGATTCGGGACGCCGCAGTGGTGGACGGTGACTACTGGTACCGGAACCTGCGCCACCAGGTCCGGTTCGCCCCGGCGGTGGCGGACCTGCTCGGCCGGCGGTTCGGGATCTTCCTCGAGGTCAGCGCGCATCCGGTGCTGGTCCAGCCGGTCAGCGAGCTGGTGGACGACGCCGACGTGCTGGTGACGGGCTCGCTGCGGCGCGACGACGGCGGCCCGCGACGGATGCTCACGTCGATGGCCGAGCTGTTCGTCCGCGGCGTGCCGGTGGACTGGACCGGGTGGCTGCCGGCCGGGGCGACGTCCGCCCGGGTGGAACTGCCGACCTACGCCTTCGACCACCGGCACTACTGGCTCCGGTCGGCCGACACGGCGACCGACGCGGCGGCGCTGGGGCAGTCCGTGACGGATCACCCGCTGTTGAGCGCCGTGGTGCGGCTGCCCCAGTCGGACGGGGTGGTGTTCACCTCGCAGTTGTCGTTGCGGTCGCATCCGTGGCTGGCCGACCACGCGATCGGCGGCGTGGTGCTCTTTCCCGGCACCGGCCTGGTGGAGTTGGCCCTGCGGGCCGGCGACGAGGTGGGCTGCCCGGTGCTGGACGAGCTCGTCACGGAGGCGCCGCTGGTGGTGCCCGAGCACGGCGGCGTCCGGGTCCAGGTCGCGGTGGGCGGACCGGACGACGACGGCGCGCGTCCGGTGGACGTGTACTCGCTGCACGAGGAGGGCGTCGACGGGTGGACCCGGCACGCCACCGGTGTGCTGTCGGCGAGGCCGGGCGACACCGGCGACAGGTTCGACTTCACCGCGTGGCCGCCCCCCGGCGCGCAGCGGATCGAGGTCGGCGACTTCTACACCGACCTGGTCGAGCGTGGTTACGGGTACGGGCCCGCGTTCCAGGGCGTGCGGACGGTGTGGCGGCGGGGCGAGGAGGTGTTCGCCGAGGTCGCCCTGCCCGAGGCGCACCGCGACGACGCCTCCGCGTACGGCATCCACCCCGCGCTGCTGGACGCGGCCCTGCAGACCGGCACCGTCGCCGCCGCGGCGGCCGGGACGGACGCGCAACCCGGGCGGTCGGTGATGCCGTTCGCGTGGAACGGTCTCGTGCTGCACGCCGTGGGAGCTTCGGCGTTGCGGGTCCGGGTCACGTCCGGTGGCCCGGACGCGATGACCGTCGAGGCCGCCGACCAGACCGGCGGCCCGGTCCTGACGATGGACTCGTTGGTGTTGCGCGCGGTGTCCACCGCACAGGTGGACCCGGCCGGGGCCAACTCCCTCTTCCAGGTCGACTGGGCCGAACTGCCCGCGGTCGCCGGGCAGCCGTCGCCGTCGTGGGTGGCGGTGGAGCACCCCGACGACGTGGCCGCGCTGACCGGCGCACCCGCGGCGGCGGTGCTGGAGGCGGTCGGGGACGGCGACGCGCTGGCCGTGACGTCGCGGGTCCTCGCGGTCGTGCAGGCGTGGCTGGCGGCGGTCGACCTGGACGAGTCACGGCTCGTGGTGACCACCCGGGGCGCGATGCCCGCCGGCGACGGCGTGGTGACCGACCCGGCCGCGTCGGCGGTGTGGGGTCTGGTGCGGGCCGCCCAGGTCGAGCATCCCGACCGGATCGTGCTGGTGGACTGCGACCCCGCCGCCGCCAGCGGAGCACAGGCGGTGCTGGGTGCGGTGCTGGCCAGCGGTGAGCCGCAGGTCGCGGTGCGCGGGACGACCCTGTCCGTGCCGCGTCTCGCCCGGGTCGCCCGGCCGGCGGACTCCCCGGCCGGGTTCGGCCCGGACGCGACCGTGCTGATCTCGGGCGCCGGCACGTTGGGCGCTCTCGCGGCCCGCCACCTGGTCGCCCGGTACGGTGTGCGGCGGCTGGTGCTGGCCAGCCGTCGGGGCCACGACGCCGACGGCGTGGCCGAGCTGACCGCCGAGCTGACCGCGCAGGGCGTCGAGGTGTCGGTGCGGGCCGTCGACCTGTCCGACCGGGATCAGGTCGCGGCCCTGCTGGCGGAGCAGCGGCCGACCGCTGTCGTGCACACGGCGGGGGTGTTCGACGCCGGGGTGGTCGGGGCGTTGACCCCGGAGAAGCTGGCCAGGGTGTTCGCACCGAAGGTCGACGCGGTGCGGCACCTGGACGAGCTGACCCGTGACCTCGCCCTCGACGCGTTCGTGGTGTACTCGTCCGCCTCGTCGATCTTCATGGGCGCGGGCAGCGGCGGCTACGCGGCGGCCAACGCGTACCTGGACGGCCTGATGGCCCACCGGCGGGCGGCCGGTGTGCCGGGGCTGTCGCTGGCCTGGGGGCCGTGGCAGCAGCTCACCGGCATGGCGGACACCATCGACGACCTCACCCTGGACCGGATGAGCCGGCGTGAGGGGCGCGGGGGTGTGCGGGGTCTGGGGTCGCAGGACGGCATGGAGCTGTTCGACGCCGCGCTGGCGTCCGGGCCGGCGCTGCTGGTGCCGGTCAAGCTGGACCTGCGGGAGGTGCGTGCCGACGCTGCCGCCGGTGGCGGTGTGCCGCACCTGCTGCGTGGCCTGGTCCGGGTGGCTCGGCAGTCGGCGCGGGCGGTGTCCGGCGGAGACGGGGGGCTGGCCCGCCGACTCGCCGAACTCACCCCGGCCGACCAGGAGGCACTGCTGTTGGACCTGGTACGGGCCCAGGTCGCGGTCGTGCTCGGGCACTCCGAAGCGGGTGCCGTCCGGGCGGACGCGGCGTTCAAGGACGCGGGATTCGACTCGCTCACCTCGGTCGAGCTGCGTAACCGGTTACGCGAGGCGACCGGTCTGAAGCTGCCGGCCACCCTGGTCTTCGACTACCCGAACGCGCAGACCCTCGCCCGCCACCTGCGCGACGAGATCGCCGTCGAGGAGGTCACCCCGGTCGATTCGGTGCTGGCCAACCTCGCCGGCCTGGAATCGGCGATCGGCTCCGTGGCCGGCGACGACGAGGCCCGCGACCGGATCACCGCGCGGCTGCGGGAGCTGCTGAACGCGGCCGAGGCAGCGGCTGATCCGGGCCCGTCCGACGACGACCTCGACACCGCCAGCGACGAGGAGCTCTTCGCGCTCGTCGACCGCTTCGCCTGACCACCGCACGACCCGCACGCAGCGGGCCCACCGACGGCAATCGCACACGGACATTCCCGGGGAGCTGAGTTCTCATGGCTGACGAGGTACAACTCCGCGACTACCTCAAGCGGGCCATCGGCGACGCGCGCGACGCCCGCAGACGGCTGCGCGAGATCGAGGACCAGTCGCGGGAGCCGATCGCGATCGTGGGGATGGCCTGCCGGTACCCGGGTGGGGTGACCTCGCCCGACGACCTGTGGCAGGTGGTGGTGGACGGGGTCGACGCGGTCGCCGACTTCCCCACCGACCGTGGCTGGGACCTCGCCGCCCTGTTCGATCCGGACCCGGACCGGGCGGGCACGTCGTACACGAGTCGGGGTGGCTTCCTCGACGGCGCGGGACTGTTCGACGCGGGCTTCTTCGGGATCTCGCCGCGGGAGGCGCTGGCCATGGACCCCCAGCAGCGGCTGCTGCTGGAGACCTCCTGGGAGGCGATGGAGCGGGCGGGCGTCGACCCGTCGTCGTGGCGGGGCGGCGACGTCGGGGTGTTCACCGGGCTGTCCAGCCAGGGCTACGGGGCCGGCTCCGGCCGTCCGGTCGCGCCGGAGCTGGAGGGATTCGCCGGCACGGGTGCCGCTCCGTGCATCGCGACCGGCCGGGTGTCGTACGTGTTCGGTTTCGAGGGGCCCGCGGTGACGGTGGACACGGGGTGCTCGTCGTCGTTGGTGGCGATGCACCTGGCCGTGCAGGCGCTGCGGCAGGGCGAGTGCTCGGCGGCGCTGGCGGGCGGCGCGATGGTGATGGCCCAGCCCGGCTCCTTCCTGTCGTTCTCGCGGCAGCGGGGGTTGGCGGCGGATGGGCGGTGTAAGGCGTTTGCGGAGGGTGCGGATGGGATGGGGTTGGCGGAGGGGGTGGGGGTGGTGTTGTTGGAGCGGTTGTCGGTGGCGCGGGAGCGTGGGCATCGGGTGTTTGCGGTGTTGCGGGGTAGTGCGGTGAATCAGGATGGTGCGTCGAATGGGTTGACGGCGCCGAATGGTCCGTCGCAGCAGCGGGTGATTCGGGCGGCGTTGGCGGGTGCGGGGCTCACGCCGTCCGAGGTGGACATGGTCGAGGGCCACGGCACCGGCACGGTGCTCGGTGACCCGATCGAGGCGCAGGCGCTGCTGGCCACCTACGGCCAGAGCCGGGATCCGCAGCAGCCGTTGTGGCTGGGCTCGGTGAAGTCGAACATCGGTCACACGCAGGCGGCGGCCGGGGTGGCCGGTGTGATCAAGGTGGTGCAGGCGTTGCGGCACGGCGTCCTGCCGCCCACCCTGCACGTGCAGCAGCCGAGCACCCAGGTCGACTGGTCGGCGGGCGCGGTGGAGCTGCTGACCGAGGCACGTCGGTGGCCGCGCGGCGACCGCCCACGCCGCGCCGGTGTGTCGTCGTTCGGGATCAGCGGGACCAACGCCCACCTGATCATCGAGGAGGCGCCCGACGGGACGCCCGAGGAGCCCGCCGACGTGGTGCCGGCCCCCGACGTGGTGCCGCTGGTGGTGTCGGCGCGCAGCGCGGCATCGCTGGCCGGACAGGCCGCCCGGCTCGCGTCGTACCTGGAGTCGGCCACGGTGCCGCTGGTGGGTGTGGCCGGCACGTTGGTGTCGGATCGGGCCCGGCTGGCCGATCGCGCCGTGGTGGTCGCGGGGTCGACCGGGGAGGCGGTGGCCGGGCTGGGTGCGCTGGCGCGCGGCGAGACCGCCCCCGGCCTGCTGACCGGTGCGGGCACGGCGGGCAAGGTCGTGTGGGTGTTCCCGGGCCAGGGCTCGCAGTGGGTCGGGATGGGCCGGGAGTTGCTCGACTCGTCTCCCGTCTTCGCCGCGCGGATCGCGGAGTCCGCCGCCGCGTTGGCGCCGTGGATCGACTGGTCCCCGATCGACGTGCTGCGGGGTGAGGCCGATCCGGGGCTGATGGACCGCGTCGACGTCCTGCAACCGGTCAGCTTCGCCGTGATGATGGGGCTGGCAGCGGTGTGGGCGTCGGTGGGTGTGGTGCCCGACGCGGTGATCGGCCATTCCCAGGGCGAGATCGCCGCGGCGTGCGCGGCCGGTGCGCTGTCGCTGGAGGACGCCGCCCGGGTGGTGGCGCTGCGCAGCCAGGCCATCGCCGCGAAGCTGTCCGGCCGGGGCGGCATGGCCTCGGTCGCGCTGGGCGAGGACGATACGGTCGCCCGGTTGCGGCCCTGGGCGGACCGGGTCGAGGTGGCGGCGGTGAACAGCCCGTCGTCGCTGGTGATCGCCGGGGACGCGCAGGCGTTGGACGAGGCGCTGGACGTGCTGTCCGGACAGGACGTCCGGGTGCGGCGGGTGGCGGTGGACTACGCCTCGCACACCCGGCACGTGGAGGACATCCGGGACGCCCTCGCCGACGCGCTGGCGGGGATCACGGCACAGGCCCCGGTGGTGCCGTTCTACTCGACCGTGACGGGGGCGTGGATCCGGGACGCCGGGGTCGTGGACGGCGGGTACTGGTACGAGAACCTGCGCCGGCAGGTGGGGTTCGGGCCGGCGGTGGCCGACCTGGTCACCCAGGGATACCGGGTGTTCGTGGAGGTGAGCGCCCACCCGGTGCTGGTGCAGCCGATCAGCGAGATCGTCGACGACACCGAGGCCGTGGTGACGGGGACGCTGCGTCGCGACGACGGCGGCCTGCGGCGGCTGCTGACCTCCATGGCCGAGCTGTTCGTCCGAGGTGTCCCGGTCGACTGGAGCGGTGTCCTTCCCCCCGTCGCCGGCCACCTCGACCTGCCGACCTACGCCTTCGACCACCAGCACTTCTGGCTTCAGGTCGAGCAGTCCGCGACCGACGCGGCGTCGCTCGGGCAGTGGGCGACGGACCACCCGCTGCTGGGGGCGACGGTCCCGTTGCCGCGCTCCGACGGCCGCGTGTTCACCGCACGGCTGTCACTCCGGTCGCATCCGTGGCTGGCCGACCACGCCGTCGGCGGGGTGGTGGTGCTGCCCAGCAGCGCGCTGGTGGAGCTGGCGGTACGGGCCGGCGACGAGGTGGGGTGTCCGGTGCTCGACGAGCTCGCGACGGAGTCGCCGCTGGTGGTGCCCGAGCACGGCGGGGTCCGGGTGCAGGTGTCCGTGAGCGGGCCCGGCGAGGACGGCGCGCGGACGGTGGAGGTGCACTCCCTGCCGGACGGCGTCGCGAGCGGGTGGACCCGGCACGCCGGCGCAGTGCTGTCCAGCACCCCGCCACCGGGTCCGGACTTCGACTTCACGGCGTGGCCGCCGGCCGGTGCGCAGCAGGTCGGGACCGCCGACCTCTACCTCGACCTGACCGGGCGTGGTCACGCCTACGGGCCCGCGTTCCAGGGGCTGCGCGCGGTGTGGCAGCGGGGCGAGGAGGTGTTCGCCGAGGTCGCCCTGCCCGAGGAGCAGCGCGGGGACGCCGGCGTCTACGGCATCCATCCCGCGCTGTTGGACGCCGCCCTGCAGCCGGCCCTGCCGACCGCCGGAGGTGGTCCGACCGCGCCGCGGCTACCGCTGGACTGGAGCGGGCTGGCCCTGCACGCGGCCGGCGCCTCGGCGCTGCGGGTGCGGCTGGTGCCCGGCCGGGCCGGCACCGTCTCGCTGGCGGCGGCCGACGAGACCGGCGCTCTGGTGGTGACGGCGGAGTCGGTCCTCGCCCGGCCGGTGCCCGTCGAGAAGCTCGCTGCGACGGCGGAGCCGCACGACGCGTTGTTCCGGGTGGAGTGGACCCGACTGCCCACCACGGCGGTGACGCCGGTCGACCGCCGGCCCGACGTCGAGGTCCTGGAGGTGGCCGGCGGCGCGGACGCCCTTGCCGTGACCTCGCGGGCGTTGGCCGCCCTGCAGACCTGGCTGGCCGGCGCGGAGGAGTCGCGGCTGCTGGTCGTGCTGCGGGGGGCGGTGCCGGTCGGCGAGGGGGTGGTGGTTGATCCGGCTGCGGCGGCGGTGTGGGGGCTGATGCGTTCCGCCCAGGCCGAGAACCCGGACCGGATCATTCTGCTGGACCTCGACGCCGACGACGCCGTGGAGCAGGTCCTGGGGTTGGTGCTGGCCAGCGGGGAACCGCAGGTCGCCGTACGCGCGGGGGCCCTGTACGTCCCGCGCCTGGCCCGCGCTGGCGAACCGGTGCGGACGGCTCCCGCCGGGTTCGGGCCGGACGGGGCGGTCCTGGTCTCCGGTGCGGGCGTGCTCGGCGCGTTGGTGGCCCGGCACCTGGTGATCCGGCACGGCGTACGGCGTCTCGTGCTGGCCAGTCGGCGGGGCCCGGACGCCGAGGGGACGGCGGACCTGGTCGCGGAGCTGACCGGGCAGGGCGCGGAGGTGTCGGTCGTCGCCTGCGACCTGTCCCACCGCGACGACGTGTCGGCCCTGCTGCGGGAGCATCGCCCGACTGCCGTCGTGCACACGGCCGGGGTCCTGGACGACGGCGTGATCGAGGCGTTGACCCCGCAGCGGTTGGCTCGGGTCTTCGCCCCCAAGGTGGACGCGGTGCGGCATCTCGACGAGCTGACCCGCAGCATGGACCTCGACGCGTTCGTGGTGTTCTCGTCCGGTTCGGGGGTGTTCGGCTCGCCGGGCCAGGGCAACTACGCGGCGGCGAACGCCTTCCTCGACGCCGTGATGGCGAACCGTCGGGCGGCCGGCCTGCCCGGGTTGTCGTTGGCGTGGGGTCTGTGGGAGCAGTCCACCGGCATGACCGCGCATCTCGGTGGCGCGGACCAGGCCCGGATGAACCGTGGTGGCGTGCGGGCGATGACGGCGGCGGAAGGCGTCGACCTGTTCGACGCCGCGCTCGCCTGCGAGCCGGCGTTGCTGGTGCCGGTCAAGCTCGACCTTCGGCAGGTGCGGGCCGGCGGTGCGGTGCCCCACCTGCTGCACGGTCTGGTGCGGCCGGGACGGCAGCAGGCGCGGGCCGCGGCCGGCGGGGACGGTGGCCTGGCCCGGCGGATCGCCGGACTCGCCCCGGCGGAGCAGGAGGCGCTGCTGTTGGACCTGGTACGGGCCCAGGTCGCGGTCGTGCTCGGGTACTCCGGTGCGGCGGCCGTCCGGCCGGACGGGGCGTTCAAGGACGCCGGGTTCGACTCGTTGACGTCGGTGGAGCTGCGCAACCGGCTGCGGGAGGCGACCGGCCTGAAACTGCCCGCCACGATGGCGTTCGACTACCCCACCCCGTACGTCCTCGCGCGTCACCTGCGCGCCGAGCTCGGCACCGGCGGCGACGCGCTCACCCAGGTCAAGGCCAGGATCGAGGAGGTCGAGTCGTTGATCGGCGACCTGGCGCTCGACGAGTCCACGAGATCCGCCCTCACGCTGCGCCTCCAGGGGCTGGTGGCCAGGTGCAACGGGGTCCGCGAGCAGGGGGAGGTCGCCTCGGTGGCGGAGCAGCTCGAATCCGCCTCCGCCGACGACGTCCTCGACTTCATCGACGCGGAGCTCGGGCTCACCTGACCTCGGTTCGCGGCTTCCCACCCCATCGACACCTTCGTGAGGACAGACGAGAATGGCCACGGACGAGAAACTCCTCCAGTACCTCAAGCGCGTCACGGCCGAGCTGCACACCCTGCGGCAGCAGGGTTCGGGGCACGCCGACGAGCCGCTGGCCGTCGTGGGCATGGCGTGCCGGTTCCCGGGTGGCGTGTGCTCGCCGGAGGACCTGTGGCGGCTGGTGGCCGACGGGGTGGACGCCCTCTCCGAGTTCCCCGAGGACCGGGGCTGGAACCTGGACGGCCTGTTCGACCCGGACCCGGACCGCCCCGGCACCTCGTACACCAGCCAGGGCGGCTTCCTCACGGGCGCCGGGCAGTTCGACGCCGGCTTCTTCGGGATCTCGCCGCGGGAGGCGCTGGTGATGGACCCGCAGCAGCGGCTGCTGCTGGAGACGTCGTGGGAGGCGTTGGAGGACGCCGGGGTCGATCCGACGTCGGTGCAGGGCACGGACGTCGGGGTGTTCTCCGGGGTGTTCACCCAGGGCTACGGGGCCGGCTCGATCACGCCGGAGCTGGAGGGCTTCGCCGGCACGGGGTCGGCGTCGAGCGTGGCGTCCGGCCGGGTGTCGTACACCTTCGGGTTCGAGGGACCGGCGGTCACCATCGACACGGCCTGTTCGTCGTCGCTGGTGGCGATCCACCTGGCCGCGCAGGCGTTGCGGCTGGGGGAGTGCTCGATGGCGCTGGCCGGCGGCGCGACGGTGATGCCGACACCCGGCACGTTCGTGGCGTTCTCCCGGCAGCGGGTGCTCGCCGCCGACGGGCGGAGCAAGGCGTTCGCCGCCGCCGCGGACGGCACCGGCTGGTCCGAGGGGGTCGGCGTCGTGGTGCTGGAGCGCCTGTCGGTGGCCCGGGAGCGCGGGCACCGGATCCTGGCCGTGCTGCGGGGCAGCGCGGTGAACCAGGACGGGGCCTCGAACGGTCTGACCGCCCCGAACGGACCCTCGCAGCAGCGGGTGATCCGCAAGGCGCTGGCCGGGGCCGGGCTGACGCCGTCGGATGTGGACGTCGTGGAGGCCCACGGGACGGGCACCGCCCTGGGGGATCCGATCGAGGCGCAGGCGCTCATCGCGACCTACGGTCAGGGCCGCAAGCCGGGCCGTCCGCTGTGGCTGGGGTCGGTCAAGTCCAACATCGGCCACACCCAGGCGGCGGCCGGCGTGGCCGGCGTGATCAAGATGGTGCAGGCGTTGCGGCACGGTGTGCTGCCGCCCACCCTGCACGTGGACGAGCCCACGCCGCAGGTCGACTGGTCTGCCGGCGCGGTCGAACTGCTGACCCGGTCCCGCGAGTGGCCGCGCCACGGCCAGCCGCGCCGGGCCGGCGTCTCCGCCTTCGGGATCAGCGGGACGAACGCGCACGTGATCCTCGAAGAGGCCCCCGCCCCCGCCGACGCGACGGTCGCCACGGACCCGCCCACCGGGCTGGTGCCGCTGGTGGTGTCGGCGGGCAGCGCCGCCTCGCTGGTGGCGCAGGCGGGTCGGCTGGCCTCCTTCCTCGACGGCACCGAACTGCCGTTGGCGCGGGTGGCCGGGGCGCTGCTGTCCGAACGGGCGGTGCTGGGTGAACGCGCCGTGCTGGTGGTGGACACGACCGAGAGGGCGCTGGCCGGGCTGCACGCGCTGGCGAGCGGCGAGACCGCGCCCGAGGTGGTGACCGGTTCGGGTACGCCCGGCAAGCTCGTGTTGGTGTTCCCGGGGCAGGGCTCGCAGCGGGCCGGCATGGGGCGCGAGCTGTACGACAGGTATCCGGTGTTCGCCCAGGCGCTGGACGATGCCTGCGCACACCTGGACTCGTGGCTGGCCGGGTGGATCGATCACCCGGTGCGTGACGTCGTGCTGGACCGGGTGCCGCGCAGCGGTGACCTGCTGAACCAGACGGTGTTCACCCAGGCCGGCCTGTTCGCGGTGGAGAGCGCGCTGTACCGGCTCGTGGAGTCGTGGGGCATACGACCGGACGCGGTGATCGGGCATTCGATCGGCGAGATCACGGCCGCGTACTCGGCCGGGGTGCTGTCGCTGGCCGACGCGGCCCGGGTGGTCGCGGCGCGCGGCCGGCTCATGCAGATGCTGCCGCCGGACGGGGCGATGGTCGCGGTGGCCGCGAGCGAGGCGGAGGTCGCCGAGTTCCTCGGCGGGGGCGTGGCGCTGGCCGCGGTCAACGGCCCGTCCTCGGTGGTGCTATCCGGCGACCACGACGCCACCCTCGCGGCGGCGGACCGGCTGCGGGAACGGGGCCACAAGGCGAAGCAACTCGTGGTCTCGCACGCGTTCCACTCACCCCAGATGGAGCCGATGCTCGCCGAGTTCGCCGCGGAGCTCGCCGACGTGGCATGGCACGCGCCGGCGATCCCGGTGGTGTCGAACGTGACCGGCCGGCTGGCGGAGCCGGGCGACCTCGCCGACCCGGGGTACTGGTGCGAGCACGTACGCCGGCCGGTGCGGTTCGCCGACGGGATCGCGGCGGCGGTGCAGCACGGCGCGGCCCTGTTCGTGGAACTCGGACCGGGCGCGGCGCTGGCCGCGATGGTGGCGGAGACAGCCACGGCGGTGGACGCCGAGGTCAGCTGCGTCCCGGCCCTGCGCGACGGCCGCCCCGAGGAACAGACGCTGCTGACCGCGATGGCCGAGTTGTTCGTCCGTGGTGTCCCCGTGGACTGGGCCACCATGCTGCCACCGGTGACGGGGCACGTCGACCTCCCGACGTATGCCTTCGACCGGCAGAACTACTGGCTCCCGCCCGGTGCGTCGGCGGCGGACGCCGCGTCGCTGGGACAGTCCGTGGTCGACCACCCGCTGTTGGGTGCGGCGGTACGCCTGCCGCAGTCGGACGGGCTGGTGCTCACCTCGCTGCTGTCGCTGCGGTCGCACCCGTGGCTGGCCGACCACGCGATCGGTGGCCGGGTGCTGGTGGCGGGGACCGGCCTGGTCGAACTCGCGGTCCGCGCGGGTGACGAGGTCGGGTGCGGGGTGCTCGACGAGCTCGTGATCGAGGCGCCGATGGTCGTCCCGGAGCGCGGCGGGTTGCGGGTGCTGGTGGCCGTGGGCGGTCCGGGGGAGGGCGGGGCGCGCGCGGTGGACGTGTACTCGCTGCGCGACGACGACGCGGACGGGTGGACCCGCCATGCCACCGGCACCGTGTCGGACGGGCCGGCGGCGCGGGGTTCCGGGTTCGACTTCGCCGCCTGGCCGCCGCCGGGCGCGCGTCCGGTCGAGACGGCGGGTCTCTACACCGACCTGGCCGAGCGTGGCTACGCGTACGGCCCGTCGTTCCAGGGTCTGCGGACGGTGTGGCAGCGGGGCGAGGAGGTGTTCGCCGAGGTCGCGCTGCCGGAGGAGACCCGCACCCAGACGGGCGGGTTCGGCATCCACCCCGGGCTGCTGGACTCGGCCCTGCACGCCGGCATGCTCGGCACCGCGGCGGCGGAGGAATCCGGCCCCCCGGTGCTGCCGTTCGCCTGGAACGGGATGGTGCTGCACGCTGCCGGCGCGTCGGCGCTGCGGGTGCGGATCGTGTCCGCCGGGCCCGGCGCGATCTCGGTGGAAGCGGCGGACGAGACCGGTGGTCTCGTGGTGTCGGTGGATTCGCTGGTGTCCCGGCCGGTCTCCGTCGACCAGTGGGACGCCGCCGGATCCCGCGACTCGTTGTTCCGGGTGCAGTGGACCGTGCTGCCCGGGGTCTCCGGGGAGTCCGTGCCGTCCTGGGCGCCGGTGGCGACCGCCGACGACGTGGCGGCCCTGGCCGAGGATGCGCCCGAGGTGGCGGTGTTCGAGGTGGTCGGCGCGGACGATGCGCTGGCCGTGACCTCGCGGGTGCTGGGCGTCCTGCAGGTGTGGCTGGACGCCGGGCCGCAGGAGTCGCGGCTGGTGGTGGTGACCCGGCGGGCGGTGCCCGCCGGTGACGGCGTGGTGGCTGATGCCGCCGCGGCGGCGGTGTGGGGCCTGGTGCGGTCCGCGCAGGCCGAGAACCCGGACCGGATCGTCCTGCTGGATCTCGATCTCGACGGCCCGGTCGAACAGGCGCTGGGACCGGTGCTGGTGTCGGGAGAACCGCAGGTCGCGGTTCGTGGCGTCGGGCTGTCGGCGCCTCGGCTCGTCCGCGTCACCGACCAGGCGGACGCCGCCCCCACCGTGTTCGGCCCGCCGGGGCGGGTCCTGGTCACCGGCGGCACCGGGTCGTTGGGCGCGCTGGTCGCGCGGCATCTCGTGTCCCGGCACGGAGTGCGGCAGCTGGTCCTCGTCAGTAGGCGTGGCCGGGCTGCCGAGGGTGCGGACGAGCTGGTCGCCGAGCTGACCGAGCAGGGCGCGGTGGTCTCGGTCGTCGCCTGCGACGTGTCGGACCGGGACCAGGTGGCGGCTCTGCTGGCCGAGCACCGGCCGACGGGCGTGGTGCACACCGCGGGGGTGCTGGACGACGGGGTGATCGGGGCGTTGACTCCGGACCGGCTGGCCACCGTGTTCGCGCCGAAGGTGGACGCGGTCCGGCACCTGGACGAGCTCTCCCGGGACCTGGACCTCGACGCGTTCGTGGTGTTCTCGTCCGCGTCGGGTGTGTTCGGCTCCGCCGGGCAGGGCAACTACGCGGCGGCGAACGCCTTCCTGGACGCGGCGGTCGCCCGACGTCGCGCGGCCGGTCTGCCGGCGGTGTCGCTGGCCTGGGGCCTGTGGGAGCAGACCGACGGGATGACCGCCCACCTGGGCGGCGCCGACCAGGCACGGGCGAGCCGGGGCGGTGTCCTGGCGATAACGCCCGCCGAGGGCATGGACCTGTTCGACGCCGCCGTGGGGTCCGATCAGGCGCTGCTGGTGCCGGTCAAGCTGGACCTCCGGGCCACCCGCTCGACCGTGCCGCACCTGCTGCGCGGCCTGGTCCGGCCGACCCGGCAGCAGGCACGCGCGGCGTCGGCCGGGGACCAGGGGCTGGCCCGGAGGCTGGCCGGTCTCGACCCGGCCGGGCAGGAGGCGCTGCTCCTGCACCTGGTGCGCGGTCAGGTCGCGCTCGTGCTCGGGCATGCCGGCGCGGACGCCGTACGGCCGGACACGGCGTTCAAGGACGCCGGATTCGACTCGCTGACCTCCGTCGAGCTGCGTAACCGGCTGCGTGAGGCGACCGGGCTGAAGTTGCCGGCGACCCTGGTCTTCGACTATCCGAATCCGGTCGTCCTCGCCCGCTACCTGCGTGACGTGCTGGGCGACAGGGTGGCCGACGCGCCGAAGACGGTCGTCGCGGCGGCGGATCCCGAGGAGCCGATCGCGATCGTGGGCATGGCCTGCCGGTTGCCCGGCGGCGTGCGCAACCCGGACGACCTGTGGCGCCTGGTGTGCGAAGGCCGCGAGGGCGTGTCGCCCTTCCCCGAGGACCGTGGCTGGGATCTGGCGGACCTGTTCGACCCGGATCCCGACAACCGGGGCACCTCCACCACCAACCAGGGCGGCTTCCTGCAGGACGCCGGCCTGTTCGACGCCGGGTTCTTCGGGATCTCGCCGCGTGAGGCGCTGGCCATGGACCCGCAGCAGCGGTTGCTGCTGGAAGTCTCGTGGGAGGCCCTGGAGGGCGTCGGCGTCGACCCGAACTCGTGGAAGGGCAGCGACGTCGGCGTCTTCACCGGGGTCTCCGCCCAGGGCTACGGGATGGGTGTGCCCGCGCCCGAGCTGGAGGGCTTCGCGAGCACTGCCGGGGCTTCGAGCGTGGCATCCGGCCGGGTGTCGTACGTGTTCGGCTTCGAGGGGCCGGCGGTCACCATCGACACGGCGTGTTCGTCCTCCCTGGTGGCGATGCATCTCGGCGCGCAGGCGCTGCGGCAGGGCGAGTGTTCGATGGCGTTGGCCGGCGGGGCGACCGTGATGGCGACGCCGGGCACCTTCGTGGCGTTCTCCCGGCAACGTGGCCTGGCCGGGGACGGGCGGTGCAAGTCGTACGCGGACGGCGCGGACGGCACCAGCTGGGCCGAGGGCGTCGGCGTGGTGGTCCTGGAGCGGTTGTCGGTGGCGCGGGAGCGCGGTCACCGGGTGCTGGCGGTGCTGCGGGGCAGCGCGGTGAACCAGGACGGCGCGTCCAACGGGCTGACCGCGCCGAACGGCCCGTCGCAGCAGCGGGTGATCCGCCGCGCCCTGGCGAGCGCCGGTCTCGACCCGGCTGACGTGGACGTCGTGGAGGGGCACGGGACCGGGACGGCGCTGGGGGATCCCATCGAGGTGCAGGCCCTGCTGACCACGTACGGGCAGGACCGGGAGCCCGGCAGGCCGTTGTGGTTGGGGTCGATCAAGTCGAACATCGGCCATGCGCAGTCGGCAGCGGGCGTCGCCGGTGTGATCAAGATGGTGCAGGCGCTGCGTCATGACGTGATCCCCCCGACCCTGCACGTGGACGCCCCCACGACCCAGGTGGACTGGTCCGGGGGCGCGGTGGAGCTGCTGACGCAGGCGCGGGAGTGGCCGCGCGACGGTCACCCCCGTCGGGCGGGCGTCTCGTCGTTCGGGATCAGCGGGACGAACGCGCATCTGATCATCGAGGAGGCGCCGTTCGAGGAGGTGCCGTCCGTGGCCGTCCGGCCGCCGGACGGTGTGGTGCCGTTGGTGGTGTCGGCACGCAGTGCCGGCGCGCTGACCGGGCAGGCCCGGCGGTTGGCCTCCGCCGTCGAGGACGCCGGCGAGGCGTCGTTGCCGGGTGTGGCGCGGGCCCTGGTGTCCGGGCGGGCGGTGTTCGGGGAGCGGGCCGTCGTGGTGGCGGGCTCCGGTGCGGAGGCGCTGGCCGGGCTGCGGGCGCTGGCCCGAGGTGAGAGCGCGCCCGACGTGGTGGTCGGCAGGGCGGCTGCCTCGGGTGCTCCCGGGAAGCTGGTCTGGGTCTTCCCGGGCCAGGGCGCGCAATGGGTGGGCATGGGACGGGAGTTGCTGGACTCGTCCCCGGTGTTCGCCGAGCGGATCGCCGAGTGTGCCTCGGCCCTGCGGCAGTGGGTCGACTGGTCCCTGTTGGAGGTGCTGCGGGGGGAGTCCGATCCCGAGCTGATGGAGCGGGTGGATGTGCTGCAGCCCGCGAGCTTCGCGGTGATGGTGGGGCTGGCGGCGGTGTGGTCCTCGGTCGGGGTGCTTCCCGACGCGGTCCTGGGCCATTCCCAGGGGGAGATCGCCGCGGCGTGCGTGGCGGGTGCGTTGTCGTTGGAGGACGCGGCGCGGGTGGTGGCGTTGCGCAGCCGGGCCATCGCCACGGAGCTCTCCGGGCGCGGTGGCATGGCCTCGGTCTCCCTGGGCGGGGACGACCTGGTGGCGCGGCTCGCACCGTGGGCTGGACGGGTCGAGCTGGCCGCGGTCAACGGGCCCGGCTCGGTGGTGATCGCCGGAGACGCCGAGGCGTTGGACGAGGCGTTGGACGCGTTGTCCGCCGACGGTGTCCGGGTGCGGCGGATCGCGGTGGACTATGCCTCGCACACCCGACACGTGGAACGCATTCGCGGCACCCTCGCCGAGGCGCTGGCGGGGATCAGCGCCCAGGCGCCGGTGGTGCCGTTCCTCTCGACCGTGACCGGTGAGTGGATCTCCGACGCCGGGGTCGTCGATGGCGGCTACTGGTTCCGGAACCTGCGCCACCAGGTGGGCTTCGGCACCGCCCTGGCAGACCTGATCGGCCAGGGGCACCGGGTGTTCGTCGAGGTCAGCGCACACCCGGTGCTGGTCCAGCCGATCACCGAGAGCACCGACGACGTCGATGCCGTGGTCGTCGGGTCGATGCGGCGTGGCGAGGGCGGGCTGCGCCGGCTGCTCACCTCCATGGCGGAGCTGTACGTCCGCGGTGTCGCGGTGGACTGGAGTGGTGTCCTGCCCACCCCGACCGGACACGTCGATCTTCCGACGTACGCCTTCGACCACCAGCACTACTGGCTGCACGCGGCCGAGCCCGCCACCGACGCCGCCTCGTTGGGGTTGGCCGGTGCCGACCACCCGATGCTCGGCGCGGTCGTGCGGTTGCCGCAGTCCGACGGTCTGGTGTTCACCGCCCGCCTCTCGCTGCGCTCCCACCCCTGGCTGGCCGACCATGCCGTCAGGGACGTCGTCATCGTTCCCGGCGCCGGGCTGGTCGAGTTGGCCGTGCGCGCCGGGGACGAGGCCGGCTGCTCGGTGCTCGACGAGCTCGTGATCGAGGCGCCGCTGGTGGTGCCCCGGCACGGCGGGGTCCGCGTGCAGGTCGCGGTCGGCGGACCGGGCGGGAACGGCGCACGTACCGTCGACGTGTTCTCCCAACGTGAGGACGCCACCGGAGAGGACGGCGCGGACAGTTGGACGCGGCACGCCACCGGCGTGCTCACGGTGGCGGCGCAGCGGGGGCGTCGCGACGCGGGGTTCGACTTCACCGCCTGGCCGCCCCCCGGCGCGCAGCCGCTGGACATCAGCGGCGGCTACCGTCGCCTCGCCCAGGTGGGCTACGGGTACGGGACGACCTTCCAGGCCGTCCGGGCGGTGTGGCGGCGTGCCGGGGAGGTCTTCGCCGAGGTCGCGCTCGCCGAGGAGCACCGCACGGAGGCCGGCAGGTTCGGCATCCATCCCGCGTTGCTGGACGCGGCCCTGCACTCGACCCTCCTCGGCGTCGCGTCCGCCGGTGCTGAGTCGGGCGAGCAGGAACTGTCGCTGCCGTTCGCGTGGAACGGGCTGCGACTGCACGCGGCCGGTGCCGCGGTGTTGCGAGTGCGGGTCACGAGCCCCGGACCGGACGCGATGGCGCTCGAAGCCGCCGACGAGGCCGGTGGCCTGGTGGTGACGATGGAGTCGCTGGTGGGCCGGCCGGTGTCCGACGAGCAGTTGGCGGCTGCGGCGGCGGGCACCGCGCTCGCCGATGCGATGTTCCGGCTGGAGTGGATCGGGCTGGTCCCGGCTCAGGGCGAGCCCGCACCGTCCTGGCTGCCCGTCGCGGACGCGGAACAGGTGGCGACCCTGGCCGACGACGTGTTGTCGGCAACGGTGGAGGCCCCGGCGGCGGCGGTCCTGGAGGCCGTCGGCGACGCCGACGTGCTGGGGTTGACCACCCAGGTGTTGGACGTGGTCCAGTGCTGGCTGGACGGGGGCGGGTTCGAGGAGTCGCGGTTGGTGGTCGCCACCCGCGGCGCGGTGCCCGCCGGTGACGGCGTGGTGACCGATCCCGCGGGGGCGGCGGTGTGGGGCCTGGTGCGTGCCGCCCAGGCGGAGAACCCCGACCGGATCGTCCTGGTCGACCTCGACCCGGCTACCCCGGACACCGTGGAATCCGTGTTGGGCGCGGTGTTGGCTTCCGGTGAGCCGCAGGTCGCCGTGCGCGGCGCGGCGCTGTCGGTGCCGCGGCTCACCCGGGCCGCAGGCCCGGCGTCGGACGCCGGGGAGGTGTTCAGCCCGGACGGGACGGTGCTGGTCACCGGTGGCACCGGAGCGTTGGGCGCCCTCGTGGCCCGGCATCTGGTCGCCCGGCACGGTGTGCGGCGTCTGGTGCTGGTCAGCAGGCGTGGCCCGGCTGCCGAGGGCGCGACGGCTCTGGTCGCCGAGCTCACCGGGCAGGGTGCCGAGGTGGCGGTGGTGGCCTGCGACGTGTCCGACCGGGATCAGGTGGCGGCCCTGCTGGCCGGGCACCGTCCGACCGCCGTCGTGCACACCGCCGGTGTCGCGGATGCCGGGGTGATCTCGACGGTGACCCCGGACCGGTTGGCGGAGGTGTTCGCGCCGAAGGTGGATGCGGTGCGGCACCTGGACGAGTTGACGCGTGGGCTGTCGCTGGACGCGTTCGTGGTGTATTCGTCGGTGTCTGCGGTGTTCATGGGTGCGGGTAGTGGTAGTTATGCGGCGGCGAATGCGTTCCTGGACGGGTTGATGGCGCGGCGTCGGTCGCTGGGGTTGCCGGGGTTGTCGTTGGCGTGGGGGCTGTGGGAGCAGTCCACCGGCATGGCGGCCGGCACCGACGACCTCGCCAGGTCCCGGATGACCCGGCGGGGCGGGCTCCTGGCGCTGACGCCCGCGGAGGGCATGGAGCTCTTCGACGCCGCCGTCGGTTCCGGCCAGGCGCTGTTGGTGCCCGCCAAGCTGGACCTCCGCGGAGTACGCGCGGACGCGGCGGCCGGCGGCGCGGTGCCACACATGCTGCGTGGCCTGGTCCGGGCGGGCCGGCAGCAGGCGCGCGTCTCGGCCGGCGACGAGGCCGGGCAGCTCTCCGAGCGGCTGGCCGGACTGCCGGCTGCCGAGCAGAACAGGGTCCTGCTCGACCTGGTGCGGGCTGAGGTGGCCGCGGTCCTGGGCTACCGCGCGGCCCACCACGTCGAGGCGGACCAGGGACTGTTCGAGATCGGCTTCGACTCGCTCACCGCCATCGAGCTCCGCAACCGGCTGCGGGACATCACCGACCGGAAGATCGCCGCCAATCTCGTCTTCGCCCATCCGACGCCGGAGAGGATCGCCGCCCACCTGTACGAGCTGATGTCCGGCGACCGGGCCGGCGTCCCGGTGGCGATCTCCGTCTGAAAGAGGGTGACGACGTGTTCGACGTGGACGGCTACCTGCGGCGGATCGGCTGTGGTGGAGAGACCGGGGTGAGTCTCGATACGTTGCGGATGCTGCAGAAGAGGCACCTGATGGCGATTCCGTACAGCAGTCTCGCCTACGACCTCGCCGACGGGGTGACCGTCGTCGACCTCGACGACGACGAGGTGTTCGCGCGGAGCATCGTCGACGGGCGGGGCGGCGCGTGCTATCACCTGAACCGCCTGTTCTACCGGCTCCTCAGCGAGTTGGGATACCAGGTCACCCTGCTGGCGGGCAGCACCGCCGAAGGCCGGGCCGCGTTCGGCAGCGACGTCGAGCACATGTTCGCCCGGGTTGCCCTGGACGGTGACGAGTGGCTGGTGGACGTCGGCTACCCGGGACCGACCTACGTCATGCCGCTGCGGGTCTGCGACACGGTGCAGGCCCAGTACGGCAGCCAGTTCCGGCTGGTCGACCAGGCGTCGGGGATCGCGCTGCAACGCCGGGGAGTGGCCACCCGCTGGGGCACCATCTACACCTTCACGATGCAGTCCCGGCAGTGGAGCGACTGGAAGGACATGGAGAACAACTTCCGGGAGATCCTGTCCGACCCGGGTCGGGACGACACCCAGGAGATCCTGTGCGGCCGGGCCGTGGAGAACGGTCAGGTGTTCCTGCGACAGCGCCGGTACCTGACCGTCCGGAACGGCCGTGAACAGGTGCGCACGATCACCGACGACGACGAGCACCGGATGCTGCTGTCCCGCATCCTCTCCGGCCACCTCGACTGAGGCTGAGCCCGGTCGTTACCAGAAAGGGAGACGATGGAGATTTCGGATCGTCCGCTCGCCCGGTTCGTCGCCTTCTTCCGGGACTGCTTCAAGGAGTACGCCCGGTTCGTGTGGGCGTTCTACGGCGGTGCGGCGGAGGCGAAGGTCGCCCGGCCCGCGCACCGGAGCTCACCGCCGGCCTGGGAGAAGGCGCCATGAGAAGAACAGTTCCGGTGCGACTCGGAGATCGTTCCTACGAGGTGACCGTCGGCCCGGGAGTCCGTGGATCGCTTGCCGAGGTGGTGGGCCGACTGGGCGCCAGACGGGCCGTCGTCGTGTCGGCCCGGCCACCGGAATGGGTTCCGGACCCGGGTGTGGAGACGTTGCTGCTGCCCGCCCGGGACGGCGAGCAGGGCAAGACCCTCGCCACGGTGGAGGCGTTGTGCGGTGAGTTCGTGCGGTTCGGGCTCACCAGGTCCGACGTCGTCGTCTCGTGCGGGGGCGGGACGACCACCGACGTCGTCGGACTGGCGGCCGCGCTCTACCACCGGGGTGTGGACGTGATCCACCTGCCCACGTCGCTGCTCGCCCAGGTGGACGCCAGCGTCGGCGGGAAGACGGCGGTGAACCTGCCCGACGGCAAGAACCTGGTCGGCGCGTTCTGGCAACCCCGTGCGGTGCTGTGCGACACGGACTACCTGTCGACCCTGCCGCCGCGGGAGATGCGCAGCGGCTTCGGTGAGATCGCCCGTTGTCACTTCATCGGTGCCGGTGACCTGCGCGGGCTGTCACTCACGGAGCAGATCGCCGCGAGCGTGACCCTCAAGGCGGGCATCGTGGAGGTGGACGAGCGGGACGCCGGCAAACGGCATCTGCTCAACTACGGCCACACCCTGGGCCACGCCCTCGAGTTGGCGACCGGCTTCGCGCTCCGCCACGGTGAGGCGGTCGCCATCGGCACGGTGTTCGCGGGTCGGCTGGCCCGCGTGCTGCGCCGGATCGACCAGTCCAGACTGGACGAACACCTCGCGGTCGTCCGGCACTACGCCCTGCCCACCGCCCTGCCCGCCGAGGTCGATCCCGGTCTCCTCGTCCGCCAGATGCATCGGGACAAGAAGGCGACCGACGGGCTCGGCTTCGTTCTGGACGGGCCGGTGGGCGCGGAGCTGGTCAGCGATGTGCCGGTGGACGCGGTCCTGCGTGCCCTCGACGGGATGCCGCGGGCACCCCTGGCCGCGCTCGTCGGGGCCGCCGCGTCCGATGCGGTCCCGGCATGAGACGGTTCCCGCGCCGGCCGACCGACGCCGGCGACCCGGCGCACGACGCCTGCGCGGCGGATCGGCTGCTGACCCGACGGCTGGACGAGGCGCTGGCCCGTCCCGCCGCGCAGCAGCCGTGCTGGCCGGACCCGGGTCGGGTGGGCGCCGTCGTCGAGCAGTTGCAGCAGGCCGAGCCGATCGTCGCGCCGGAGGAGACGGCACGGCTGGCGGACCGGCTCGCGTCGGTCGCCCGCGGTGAGGCGTTCCTGCTCCAGGGCGGCGACTGCGCCGAGACCTTCGCCGACAACACCGAGTCGCACCTGCGGGCCAACCTGCGGGTGCTGTCGCAGATGTCCGCCGTGCTGACCCAGGCCACCGGCCTGCCGGTGGTCAACATCGCGCGCATGGCCGGGCAGTACGCCAAGCCCCGGTCCAACGCCGTGGACGCGTCGGGTCTTCCGGTGTACCGCGGTGACATCGTCAATTCCGCGGAGCCCACCCCCGCCGCCAGAACGCCCGACCCGCACCGCATGCTGCGTGCCCACGCGCACGCGGCGGAGGCGATGGACGTGGTCCGTCGGGTCGGCGCGGGCGGGGTCTACGTGAGCCACGAGATGCTCCTGCTCGACTACGAGCGCGCCGGGCTCTGGGCGGACGCCTGCGGCCCCGCGACCCGGCTGACGAGTGGGCTCGCGCACTTCCTGTGGATCGGTGAGCGCACCCGTCAGCTCGACGGCGCGCACATCGCGTTCGCGGAGTTGATGTCGAACCCGATCGGCCTCAAGATCGGTCCAGGGGTGACCCCGGAGCTGGCCGTCGAGTACGTGGAACGCCTCGACCCGGACGCCACACCGGGCCGGCTGACGCTGGTGAGTCGGATGGGCCACGGTCGCGTCCGTGAGGTGCTGCCGCCGATCGTGGAGAAGGTCAACGCCTCCGGACACCAGGTGGTCTGGCAGTGCGACCCGATGCACGGCAACACCCGGGTGTCGGGGAACGGTTTCAAGACCCGGCACTTCGACCAGGTGGTCGACGAGCTTGCCGGCTTCTTCGAGGTGCACCGGGCACTCGGCACCCACCCTGGCGGCATCCATGTCGAGGTGACCGGCGAGGACGTGACGGAGTGCGTCGGCGGTGCCTCGGGAATCACCGAGCACGAACTGCCCACCCGCTATCGGACCGCCTGCGACCCGCGGCTCAACGCCGAGCAGTCGGTCGAGCTCGCCCTCGCCGTCGCCACGATGCTGGCCGGCCGGCGCGCGGACGTCCAGGAAGGGCCCTGATGACCGGAGCCCCGTCCATCAGCGGCACCACCCGCCTGTACGTCGTCCTGGGCCATCCCGTCGCCCAGGTCCGGTCGCCCGCGCTGATGAACCCGCTGTTCGCCCGGCTCGGCATCGACGCGGTGCTGGTCCCGGTGCACGCGAGGCCGGAACACCTCGAACGGATCGTCGACGGGTTGCGGTGCGTCGGCAACGTCGACGGCATCTTCGTCACGGTGCCGCACAAGGCGGCCGTCGTGGCGCTCGCCGACCGGTGCAGCCCGATGGTGGAGATCGCCGGGAGCGCCAACGCGTTGCGGCGGGACGCCGACGGCAGTTGGTACGCGGAGAACTTCGACGGTCTGGGCTTCGTGGCCGGTCTCGTGGCTGCCGGCCACGAACCGAAGGGCCGGCGGGTGGCGCTCGTCGGTGCGGGCGGTGCGGGCAGTGCCATCGCGGCGGCGCTGCTGTCGGCGGGCGTCGACCGGTTGTCGGTGTGCGACCCGGACACCGCCAGACTGGCCGGGCTCCGGTCCCGCCTGGACGCGCACTGGCCTGGCCGGACGGTCACCTCGGCCGAACCGGACCTGGACGGTGCCGACCTCGTCGTGAACGCCACCCCGCTCGGGCTCGACCCCGACGATCCCCTGCCGTTCCGGCCGGACCTCCTGCCCCCGGGCGGTGTGGTGGCCGACATCATAATGCACCCTCGGGAAACGCGGCTGTTGCGAGAAGCCGCGGCACTCGGGCATGACGTCCATTACGGAATCCACATGCTCGACGGGCAACTCGACTCGTACCGCGCCTTTTTCCGGTTGACCGACGTGCCGCCGACTACCAGACCGAGGGATGTTGGCCACCGAGCACGTCCATACCATGACACGAGAGGCTGAAATCGCAATTTCGCCGTCACACGGCCATTCACGCTTTTCTCTACTGAATCGACCACGAGAATCGGAGAGACATGGACGCGCGACAGGCACCAGAATTCCCCGCGTGGCCTCAGTACGACGATACCGAGCGGGACGGCCTGATCCGCGCGCTCGAACAGGGCCAGTGGTGGCGCATGGGCGGAGACGAGGTGAACTCGTTCGAGCGTGAGTTCGCCGACCACCACGGCGCCGAGCACGCGCTGGCGGTCACGAACGGCACCCACGCGCTGGAGCTTGCCCTGCAGGTCATGGGCGTCGGGCCGGGCACCGAGGTCATCGTGCCGGCCTTCACCTTCATCTCCTCCTCCCAGGCGGCCCAGCGGCTCGGTGCGGTCACCGTCCCGGTCGACGTCGACCCGGACACCTACAACATCGACCCGGGGGCGGTCGCCGCCGCCGTCACGCCACGCACCAGGGTGATCATGCCGGTGCACATGGCCGGTCTCATGGCGGACATGGACACGCTGGGGAAGATCTCCGCGGAGAACGGTGTGCCGTTGCTGCAGGACGCCGCGCACGCGCACGGCGCGCAGTGGCAGGGCAGGCGCGTCGGTGAGCTCGGCAGCATCGCCACCTTCAGCTTCCAGAACGGCAAGCTGATGACCGCGGGCGAGGGCGGCGTCGTGGTGTTTCCCGAGGGTGAGACCGAGAAGTACGAGACGGCGTTCCTGCGGCACAGCTGTGGCCGGCCCCGGGACGACCGCCGGTACCTGCACCGGATCTCCGGATCCAACATGCGGCTCAACGAGTTCTCCGCGTCGGTGCTGCGGGCGCAGCTGCGTCGCCTCGACGCGCAGATCGCGGTGCGGGACGAGCGTTGGACGTTGCTGTCGCAGCTGCTCGGGGCGATCGACGGCGTGGTGCCGCAGGGCGGTGACGTGCGCGCCGACCGCAACTCGCACTACATGGCGATGTTCCGCGTTCCCGGGATCAGCGAGGAGAACCGCAACGCCCTGGTCGACCGGCTCGTGGCGGCGGGCCTGCCCGCGTTCGCGGGGTTCCGCGCGATCTACCGCACGGAGGCCTTCTGGGAGTTCGGCGCACCCGACGAGAGCCTGGACGCCATCGCGGAGCGCTGCCCCCACACCGATGCCATCAGCCAGGACTGCGTCTGGCTGCACCACCGGGTCCTGCTCGCCGGGGAACAGGAGATGCACGTGACGGCCGAGATCGTCGCCGACGCCGTGGCCACCGTATGAGCGTCCGGGTCGCGGTGGTCGGGCTCGGCTGGGCAGGGCGGGAGCTGTGGCTGCCGCTGTTGCGTGAGCATGCCGACTTCGAGGTGGTCGCGGTCGTCGACGCCGATCCGGCGTCGCGCGCGGCGGTCCGGGAGTCGACGGGGATCGCCGCGCACGCCACGGTGGACGCGTTCACCGCGCGGGAGGTCGACCTGGCCGTCGTCGCGGTGCCCAACCATCTGCATGTCGAGGTGGCGGGCGCGCTGCTCGCCACCGGGATCTCCGTCTTCGTCGAGAAGCCGGTCTGCCTGACCTCGGCCGAGGTCGACGTCCTCGCGATGGCCGAACGCAGGGGCGGGATGCTGCTGGCGGGCAGCGCCGCCCGGTACCGGGGCGATGTCGAGGCGTTGCGGCGGGTCCTCCGGGATCTGGGCGACATCCGGCACGTCGACCTCGGCTGGGTACGGTCCCGGGGCGTGCCGCGGGCGGGCGGCTGGTTCACCCAACGCGACAAGGCCGGCGGGGGAGCGCTGTTCGACCTCGGCTGGCACCTGGTCGACACGCTGGCGTTCCTGCTCGGCCCGGCCAACTTCACGCAGGTGATCGGCGTGACGTCGGACGACTTCGTCAACGTCGGCACCTGGCGGGCGGCGTGGCGGCAGGACCAGCCCGCCACCGACGCCGCCGACGTGGAGGACACCGCACGCGGCTTCCTGGTGCGCGACGACGGTGTTTCGGTCTCCCTGCGGGCCTGCTGGGCGTCACACGAGGCGCGGGACGTGTCGTCGATCCACGTCGAGGGCAGCGCCGGAGCGGCGGCTCTGAGGTGCACCTTCGGCTTCAGCCCCAACCGTGAGCCCGAGTCCGTGCTGACGGTGACCCGCGAGGGCGTCACGAACCGGCTCGCGGTGCCGACCGAGCGGATCGGGATCGAGTACACCCGGCAGCTGGACTGCCTCGCCGCGATGCTGGCCGACACCGGCACCCGTGGCCGCGCCCTCGCCGAGGCCCGGCCCATCGTACGGATGATCGAGAACTTCTACGCGTCGGCGGGATCGGCGCGTGCCCGGCGGACGGTGCCCGCGTACCAGTGAAGAGGTGCTCCATGGCATTCCCGATCGTCGACCGGCCAGCCGCCGCGACCGACACCTCCACACCGGTCCGGCACGCGGTCATCTTCGATCTCGACGGGGTCGTCGTCGACAGCTTCGCGGTGATGAGCGAAGCCTTCGCCGTCGCGTACGCCGAAGTCGTCGGCGACGGGCCGGCGCCCTTCGCGGAGTACCGCCGGCACCTGGGTCGCTACTTTCCGGACATCATGCGGATCATGGATCTGCCGCTGGCGATGGAGGAGCCGTTCGTCCGCGAGAGCTACCGACTCGCCGACCAGGTGCAGGTCTTCGACGGCATCCTCGAACTGCTGCTGACCCTGCGGGTCCGTGGCCTGCGGCTGGCCATCGCCACCGGCAAGAGCGGGCCCCGGGCCCGCTCCCTGCTCGACCGGCTCGGCCTGCTCCCGTTCTTCGCCCACGTGATCGGCTCCGACGAGGTCGCCCGCCCCAAGCCGGCCCCCGACATCGTGCGGCGTGCCCTCGACCTGTTGGACGTGCCGCCCGAGCGGGCCATCATGATCGGGGACGCGCCGACCGACCTGGCCAGCGCCCAGGGCGCCGGCGTCGCCTCGGCGGCCGCGCTGTGGGCGCCGCCGGAGGACGTCGGCGAGTTGCTCGCCGGTGGTCCCGACGTGGTGCTGCACCGCCCGGCCGACCTGCTGGCCCTCTGCCCGGCCGTCCCCGCCGGCTGACGCGTGGAGGCGGCTCACTACCTCGGTGTCGACGTCGGCGGAACGAAGGTCGCCGTCCGGGTCGAAACCGACGCCGGTCACGTCTGGGAGACCACCTTCCGCTGGGGGCACCGGCACAGCGTGGCCCGGGATCTCGCCCAGCTCACCGGGGAGGTGGCGAGACTGGGGGCGAGGCTCGGCTCGCCGCCGCGTGCGGTGGGGGTCGCGATGCCCGCGACGGTCGGCCCGACGGGCCGGATCACCTCGTGGCCCAGCCGACCGGAGTGGACCGACCTGGACCTGGACGCGGCACTGCGGGCGCTGTTCCCCGGGACGACCGTCGCCTGGGCCGACGACGGCGACCTCGGCGCGCTCGCCGAGGCCCGGGTGTCGGGCTGCGACGACCTGCTCTACGTCGGGGTGGGGACCGGGGTCGGCGGTGGTCTGGTCCTGGGCGGGGCCCCGTGCCCGGGGCCCGGCCGTGGCTCGTTCGAGATCGGGCACGTCATCGTCGAGACGGGCGGGGCGCGATGTGTCTGCGGCCGGCGCGGGTGCCTTCAGGCGGTCGCGTCCGGACCGGCCACCCTGCGCCGCGCGGGTCGACTGCGCGGAGCGGACGTCACCTTCGACGAACTGGGCCCGGCGCTGCGCGACGGACAGTTCTGGGCGGTCGCCGCCGTCGACCGGACGTGCCGCGCCCTGGCCGCTGCCGTGACCAGCGTGCAGGAGCTGGTCCACCCGCAACGTGCGCTGATCGGAGGGGGCTTCGCGGCCGGTATCCCCGAGATCATCGACCGGCTGGTCGCTCGGCTGGCCGAGCTGGCGCGTACCGGACAGGATCCCCTGCCGGTGGAGCCGGCCAGGCTGGGCGGCCTGTCGTCGTTGCACGGCGCGGTGTCGCTCGCCCGCCTCGTCGCGCCGCACCCGGCGCGGCCCGCGTGGCCGCGGCCGTCACCTCCGCCCGGCGTCCCCGCCGCGTCGACCGACGGTCCTCCCGACAGTGGTCGATGACTGCCGACCCGCTCGCACCGTGTGGCTGGACAACGGCGGGTGCCCGCCGCGGTCGGTCGCCCCTGGTCGGGGGCGCACTGCGGTCCGCACAGCTATCAAGGCGAGGTATGCCCCGCCGGGTACGGCTGTCCTAGCCTACGAATGCTCGAGCGGATCACCGACGGGGCGAAGCAGACGGGGTGGGGAATCATGACGATCCTGGTGACCGGCGCGACCGGCAATGTCGGTCGCCATGTCGTGGACCTGTTGGTGCGGGCGGGAGCCGACGTGCGGGCGACCTCCCGCAATCCGGAGTCGCTCGACCTGCCGGCGGAGGTCGATGTCCGCAGGGCCGATCTCACCGACCCGAAGACGTTCGAGCAGGCGCTTCAGGGCGTCGAGAAGATCTTCCTGTACAACCAGCCGGCCGGCATCGACGGGGTCATGGCAGCCGCGAAGGCCGCCGGTGTCGAACACGCCGTGCTCCTGTCCTCGCTGGCCGCCGCCGGCCGCGATCCGGACCACTGGATCGCGCGGTGGCACCGGGCGGTGGAGGAGTCGATCGAGCGCTCCGGCCTGTCGTGGACGTTCGTCCGACCGGGTCCGTTCGCGGTGAACTCGCTGCTGTGGGCACCGTCCATCAGGGAAGGTCGGCCGGTCCGACTGCACTACGCGCACTCCTACCTGTCGTCCATCCACGAGCGGGACATCGCCGAGGTGAGCACCTGCGCCCTGCTGCAGGACGGCCACGCCGGGGCGAGGTACCACCTCACCGGTGGCGACAGCATCACCCAGGCCGAGCAGGTCGCCCTCATCGGTAAGGCGATCGGCCGTGAGCTGGCGTTCGAGGATGTCACCGGCGATGACGCACGCGCCGAACTGCGCGCCCGGTTCGGGCCCCGGCTGCAGGAGCTGATCCAGGAGGGGGTGATCGGCCCGACGGACCCGCCGGGGATCATCGAGACCAGGATCCGCTACTACCTGGAGGCCCTCGATGGGCCCGCCGAGGTCGACGGCACGGTCGAGAAGATCCTCGGCAAGCCGGCGCGGACCTTCGCCGAGTGGGCGGTCGACCACCGGGCGGACTTCACGAACTAGGGCCCGGAACCTGGCGCGAGCCGCCACGAGTTTCCGCACCGCATGGCCACCCGCACGTCACCGTACTGGTTGCTCGAAGGGTTCGCGTATGACTGACACCGTGGTGTTCCCACAGGACCGCACCTGTCCCTACCAGCCTGCGCCGGGCTACCCGCCGTTGGCC
Organism: Micromonospora sp. NPDC051925; assembly: GCF_044548625.1. Lineage (NCBI taxonomy): Bacteria > Bacillati > Actinomycetota > Actinomycetes > Micromonosporales > Micromonosporaceae > Micromonospora > Micromonospora sp. NPDC051925. The sequence goes on from NZ_JBIUCH010000002.1 coordinate 229,807, forward strand.
GAGCAGCGACCACTCGCCCAGGTCGCCCTCTACGACGGCCGGCGCGTCTGGGCGGTCACCAGTCGCGACCTGACCCGCCGGCTCCTAGCCGACCGTCGCATCTCCAGCGACCGCACCAACCCCGAGTGGCCCATGATGTTCCCGAGCATCGCCGCAGCCGTCAGCGATGCCCAACAGAAGGTCATGAAGATCGTCACCGCGTTGGTGGGCGTCGACGGCCCGGTGCACCAGGCGCGGCGCAAGATGCTGATCCCCAACTTCACGATCAGACGCATCAACGCCCTGCGTCCGATGATCCAGGAAATCGTCGACCAGCAGTTGGCCCGCATGATCGACAACGGCGCACCGGCGGATCTGATTCCGGCGTTCGCGGCGCCCGTGCCGGTGACGGTGCTGTACCGACTGATGGGCATCCCGGACGCCGACCACCGGTCCTTCGAGCGGCTGTCGCACCAGCTCGCTGCCGGCCCGAACGCCAACGAGGCGTACGACGAGCTGATGGCCTACATGAGCGGGCTGATCGCGGAGAAGCGGCGGAACCCCGGTGACGGGGTCCTCGACGACCTCCTCACGAAGCCCGGCGCCACCGGCGACGTGGAGCACGAGGAGTTGGTCTCGACGCTGGTCCTCCAGGTGGCCGGCGGCCACGGCACCACCGGGACCATGATCTCGCTCGGCCTGTTCACCCTGCTCCAACACCCCGAGCAGCTTGCCGAACTGCGCGCCGACCTGTCGCTGATGCCCACCGCGGTGGACGAGCTGCTGCGGTTCGTGTCCATCCCCGACGGTGTGACCCGGCTGGCCACGGACGACATCGAGGTCGAGGGAACCACCATCCGCAAGGGCGACGGCGTGTTCTTCATAACCTCCGTCATCAACCGCGACGCGGACGTCCACGACGCGCCGAACTCCCTGGGTCTGCGCAGCAGCTCCGCCCGGGACCACGTCACGTTCGGGTTCGGTGCCCACCAGTGCCTCGGCCAGAGCCTCGCGCGCGTCACGATGGAGATCGCCCTCGGCACCCTGCTCCAGCGCCTGCCCGACCTGCGTCTCGCCGTTGCGGCGGCGGAGGTTCCGTTCAATCCGACCGCGGGCTTCGAGGTGATCACCGAACTTCCGGTCACCTGGTGAGGGCTGGCCGGCGCCATCAGGGTCGGGTGAGCCGGGCAGCTGTCGGCCCCGGAAGCCGGCCCGCCGCCGGTCGTCATCGCCGTCCGGCCGTCCGGCCGGCGGCAGCCAGGTGAGGAGTCGGCGACCCGGGCGGTGGATCGTCGCGGCACGACCGGTGTACGCCCTCTGACAACGCAGGAGAAGATTCGATGGATGACCCCGTTGACCGCCGCGCCTTCATGGTTTCCGCCCTGCTCGGCACGGCAGGCGTCGTGGCGGGCGTGCAGTCGCTCGGTGCGCGCACTCCGAGGGGGGAAACCCCGGTGGCGACCGTCAACGGACCACAGACACCGCCGGCGCCGCTCTTCGGCCTCACCAAGTTTCTCGACCCGTTGCGGATTCCGCCGACGATCCGGTCGTACTCGCGGCAGTACCGCGACGAGCTCGACGTATCGCTGACCAACGCGCGGAGGCGGCTGCACTCCCAGCTGCCCGAGACCATGCTGTGGACCTACGAGGGACAGTTCCCCGGCCCGACCATCGAGGTGCGTCGCAACAGGCGACTGCGGGTCACGTGGACCAACGAGCTCCAGGGCACGGTGCCGCTGGTGGCGGTACGCGCACCGTACGCGGTGCCGACGCCGGCCAACACGCCCGGCTACCGGAACCCGGACCGCAGCCTGCCCGCCGGGGTGGAGCTGATCGACGGCGTCGCCGAACTACCGCCCTGGAACGTCGTGCACCTGCACGGCGCGTTGACGAACGGCGGCAACGACGGCTGGGCGCACAACGGCATGTCCCCGGGGGACTCACAGCTCACCGAGTACCCGAACCGCCAGGCCGCCAGCACCCTCTGGTACCACGACCACGCGATGGCCGTGACGCGCTTCACCGTCCACGCCGGACTCGCCGGCCTGTACCTGATCCGCGACGAGGAGGAGGACGGCCTGCGGTTGCCCAGCGGTGACCACGAGATCCCGCTGATCATCGCCGACCGCAACCTCGACACCGATCCGGTGACCGGCGCGCTCACCGGCCAGTTGCTGTTCAAGTTCCAGTACCAGCCCGCGACCGGCACGTCGGCCCCCGTCACCGGCCCGTTCACCCTCGTCAACGGCGTCATCTGGCCGCACCTCGACGTCGACGCGCGGTGGTACCGCTTCCGGGTGCTCAACGCGGCGAACGGTCGGTTCTTCCGCCTCGACCTGGTCGACGAGGCGGGCACCGTGCACAACGACGCGGTCCGGATCGTCGGCACGGACGCCGGCCTGCTGCCCGCGCCGGCGGCGGTGCCGGCGGGCGGACTGACCGTCACCCCGGCGGAGCGCGTCGACCTGCTCGTCGACTTCAGCCGGTTCAAGGGGCAGCGCCTGCGCCTGGTCAACACCGGTGCCTCCGTCGACCCGGACATCATGCAGTTCCGCGTCGAGAGCCGCAGCCGCCACGACTCGTTCACGCCGCCGGCCCGACTGTCCGCATCGTACGTCCGGCTGGGATCCGCAGTGACCGTGCCGGAGGACCACGACGAGGTGTTCGTGGCGACGACTCTGCCCGGTGTGGCCGGCCGGCCGCACCCGGAGATGTGGGAGCTGCAGGAGATCACCGAACCGGCCGAGCTGCCGACGCGGTTCCCCGAGGAGGGGGTCATCCAGCTCACCGATCCGGCCACCGGAGGGGTGCGGACGTTCCGGAGAGTCGCGCGCCTGTTCGACGACACGACGACCATCTTCATCGACCGGGGTCGGTGGGTGGTGTGGAACCTGATCCAGCTCGGCGGGGCCCCGCACCCGATGCACATCCACATGGCCCGGTTCCAGCTTTTGAGCCGGCGGAAGTTCGCCGACCTGACGGCTTTCGACGTCGCGGTCGGCGGTACCAGCAGGCCGCTGTCCGGAGCGGGCGACGGCCCGTCGATCGAGAAGCACGAGGAGGGCTGGAAGGACACCTTCAACCTGTGGGCGGGTGAGTGGATCCGGGTCGCCGGCCGGTTCGAGGGCGCCACCGGCGAGTTCATGTACCACTGCCACATCCTCGACCACGAGGACGAGGGCATGATGCGGCCCTTCGTCGTACACCCGCCCGAGGTCGCCCGGTTCCACATGCGCTCGGGCGGCCCGGCCCACCACTCGGGCGGCTCGGCCCACCACCCGGGGGGCGAGGGGTAGTCATGTGCGGCGTGACCACCGGCAGGACGTCGCGGCGGGTGGGGCCGGCTGCCGCCCCGCACCGCGCGGATCGGCTGCCGGTCGACAAGCCCGCCCTGTTCTGCTCATCTGCGGGATCCCGTCCGCTTCCGGCTCGCATAGGTTCCACGGCATGGCGACATTGGTTTCCTTCCATGCACACCCCAACGACGACACCACCACCTGCGGTGGCGTGATGCGCAAGGCACACGAGGACGGCCATCGGGTCGTCCTCGTGCTCGCCACCCGCGGTGAGCTCGGCTACCTGCCGGAGGGTCTCCTCGACGAGGGCGAGGAGTTGTGGCAGCGCAGGGCCGTCGAGGCCCAGGCGGCCGCCGATGTGCTCGGCGTCGACCGACTCGTGTTCCTCGGCTACACCGACTCCGGGATGACGGCCGTGACCACCGACGGGGCCGCCGGCACGTTCCGGGCCGCGGACGTCGAGGAGGCGGCGGTCAGACTCGCCGCCATCCTCCGTGAGGAGGACGCGGACGTGTTGACCGTGTACGACGAGAACGGCACCTACGGCGATCCCGACCACATCCAGGTGCACCGCGTCGGCCTGCGGGCGGCCGAGCTGGCGGGCACGCCGAAGGTCTACCAGTCCACCATCAGCCGCGAGCACATCAAGGCCAACCAGCGCGAGTACGCCGAGACCGCCGGCGTCGAACTGCCCTCCGGCCCGGAGTTCGGCACCCCCGACGCGGAGATCACCTGCGTGGTCGACGTCTCCGCGTACACGGAGTACAAGCGGAAGGCCCTGCTCGCCCACGCGAGCCAGATCACCCCACAGTCGAAGCTGTTCACCGACCTGCCGGAGGAGAAGTTCCGGCCCATGTTCGGCACGGAGTGGTTCATCCGCGCCGGTCAGGGCCCCGGGGTCACCGAGACGGACCTGATGGCGTAGGCGTCGACCGTCACCTGACGTGGCCGGCACGGCGACTCGCCCGCGCCGCACCATCCCCGGGTGGTCGGGGTCGGCGCAGGTGCGGCTGGCCGGGCAGGCGCCGGATCGCCTGGACCGGCTGGCGTGGGGCCGCAGGTCCGGGCCGGTTCCGGCGTCGAGGTGACGGGACTGCGGGGAGATCGGCTGCCAGCGCGGCGTGGCCGCGCTGGCAGTGACCCCGAGCGACGCCCCCGGGTCGGGAGCCGGCCCACGAGGGCCACCGGCACGCCGATGGCCCGGTGCCGTGCGCCGGCCGGGGCGGAGCCTGTCCCGGTGGTGGCCAGAAGTGGGGCTCCGGGGCAGGGGCCGGTGGCGGCGTCGCGGTGTGCGCAGCTGCCCCGGCCACCGGGGGACCGGCGGACGCTGCGGAAGTGGCCCGGACGCGGAGCGCCTACCAGGCGACGGGCAGCTCGACCAACCCCTGGAAGGCATCTCCGGGCTTGACCGGAATCTCCTCGCCCGGAACTGCGAGACGCAGGCCGGGCAGCCGCTCGATCAGCGTGCCGAAGGCGATCTCCATGATGGCACGCGCCAGGTTCTGCCCTACGCACTGGTGGGGGCCGAACCCGTACGTCAGGTGGTCGCGGAAGGCCGGGCGGTGCCAGTCCAGGGAGCCCGGCTCGTCGTAGGCGTTCTCGTCCCGGTTGATCAGGGAGAACAGGAAGAACACGCCGTCGCCCTTGCGGATGGTGGTGTCCCCGACCTCGATGTCCTCCGCGGCGACCCGCTGCAGGCCGTCGGGGACGGCCACGAGCCGCGTCAGCTCGTCCACGGCGGCGGGCAACAGCGACGGGTCGGCGCGCAGCTCGGCGAGGCGGTCCGGGTGTTGGAGCAGGGTGAAGGCGCCGAGCGCGATCGAGCTCGAGGTGGTGTCGTGGCCTGTCACCAGGACGATCAGCAACGCCTGGAGCACCTCCTCGTAGTCCACGTCGCCCGCGGCGTCGCGCGCCGCCAGAAGGTCGTCGAGGAAGCTCTCCTCGGGGTCCGGCTGTTGATCCCGCTTCTCGATGAGCTTGACGAGGTACGCCATGAGCTCGTCGTAGGCGCCGCCGGCGTTCGGGCCGAACAGGATCTGGTACGCCTTCTGCTCGAAGAAGTCCTGGTCCTCGTGCGGGATGCCCAGCAGCGCGCACAACGACATCAGGGGCACGGGCGACGCGTACGCGCGGAGCAGATCCGCCGGAGCGCCGCTCGCGATCATCTCGTCCAACTGCCGGTCGACGATCTCCTGGATCTTCGGACGCAGGGCGTCGATCCGCCTGATCGTGAAGCCCGCCTGCACCAACTTGCGCCGGGCCCGGTGCGGTGCGCCGTCGACGCCCACCAGCGCGGTGAGGAGCTTGATGACCTTCCGCTGGGCGTCGCTGAACTCCACGGCCGCGGCTGCGCTGACCATCGGCCACTGAGGGTTGGTGCGGTCGCTGGAGATGCGCGGATCGGTCAGGAGCTGGCGGGTCAGGGCATAGCCGGTGACCGCCCAGGCCTGGCGACCGTCGTAGAGGGTGATCGGGGAGAGCGGACGCTGCTCGGCCAACGGCTGGTAGCCCGGCGCCGGCTGGTAGGGGCAGGTGCGGTCCTGCGGGAAGGCGACGCTGTCGGTCATGCGGGGGTTCCTCCTCGTGCAACGAGGAGGTCCTGGTGGTCCGGACACCGGACCACCAGGACCTCTCTGCAGGGCGAGTGCCTTGGACACCGGATGGCGGAAGCTCGCCGACCCGCCGACGTGGGGCAGACACACCAGGCGCGCCTCCCCGACTGGTACCGGAGTGGACCCGGCTTCCCCCGTCGTGGCGGGTGCGGTGCGGCCGGTGGGGACACCGCCAGGTTCCGTTACGCGGACACCGTGGCGGTGTGACCCATGAGCCGGGGGTTGCTCAGGCGAGTTTCAGCGGGAGGGTCCTGGTCCGGGTGAATCCGGGCCGCAGGATCCACGGAATCTCCTCGCGCGGCACGGCGAGGGAGAGGTTCGGGAACCGGGTGAACAGCCCCTGTAGCGCCACCTCCGCCTCCTGGTAGGCGAGGTGCTGACCGAGGCAACGGTGGATGCCCTTGCCGAAGCCGAGGTGGCTCTCGCTGCCGACGGCCAGCCGGTCGATGATCAGCTCGTTGGGGTTGGGGAACTTGCGCGGGTCGGTGTTCGCGGCCAGCAGCAGCGGCGCCACCGGCGCCCCCCTCGGGATCGTCACGCCGCCCAGCTCGATGTCCTCCGAGGGGAACCTCGGCTGCGCGAACTGGATCGGACCCAGGCGCTGCAGCTCGCGCACCGCCTGCGGCCACATCGACGGGTCCTCCTTCAACCGCGCGAGCTGGTCGGGGTTCTCGAGCAGGATGATGACCGAGTTGCCGATCAGGTACGTCGTGGTCTGGTGCCCGGCGGTCACCAGGCTGAACAGGATGCCGATGATCTCGTCGTCGGAGACCCGGCTCGGGTCCTCGGCCTGCGCCTGCACCAGTGCGGTGACCAGGTCGTCCTGGGGCTCGGTGCGCCGCTTCTCGATCAGCTCCCGGGCCAGGTCGATGCACTTGAGCAGCGTGGTCGGGATGCGCTCGCCGTTCATCGTGGCCATCGAGTCACCCCAGGCCCGCCAGTGCGGCCGGTCAGGCTCGTCGATGCCTACCAGCTCGCAGATCACGGTGACCGGCAGCGGGTAGCAGTACTCCTCGACCAGGTCGACCGGCGAGCCGTCCTTGCTGTCCTCGGCCAGCTTGTCCAGCAGGTCTGCGGTGATCTGCTCGACCCGGGGGCGCAGCTTGCCGATCCGGTGGGCGGTCAGCGCGTACGAGACCAGCTTGCGCAGCCGGGTGTGGTCCTCGCCGTCGGACACGTTGAGGAGGTTGGCCATCCACGGGATCAGGTCCGGCGGGAAGTCCAGCCGCTTGAACACGCCGTCGCGGATGTCCGCGATGGTCGAGTCGGCCGGCGGGTTGGTGACGAACCGCGGGTCGGTGAGGACCTGACGCACGTCCTCGTAGCGGGTGACGAGCCACATCTCGGGCCCGCCCATCATGGTGCCGATGTTCAGTGTCCCGGTGGTCGGGCCAGTTTCCTCGCGCAACCGCGCGTACCAGCCGAACGGGTCGGCGACCACTTCTGGTGAGAACAGGTCGACCGTCTCGGCCGACGTCTCGGCAGTGGTCATGAGCCCCTCCCTTTCGTGTCGAAAAGCGTGCGATCCGTTGGCGTGGGGGCGGGCGCATTACGGCGCCTTTTCGGCAACGATAGGGAAGAATCGGCGGGCTGAGCATCCCTCAACCTGATAGGTGTGGGCGGCGACAGCCGTGCGGGAGGCCGGCGTCGGTCAGACTGTTCTCGCAGCCCACGGCCTGCCGATTTCGGCCGTGGTGCTGCCGGTCCCGCGACGCTATCAGGACGGGGGATGCCCGGCCGGTGCTGCCTGGCCTAGGTTTCGGAAGAGGAGTATGGGTCGCTGTTGATCGAAAAGCCGGGTGTCCGATGGCATTGACACCGGTCACCAGGGCTGGACCTCGGCAATCCTGGCCGAGTCGATCACCGACAAGCTGGCGGAACTGGTTCGCTGTCTGCTGGAAAGATGGGGAGGCCCTGCGGTGACGACCGAGACGATGAAAACTCCGCCCGCCGACGAGTCACTTCAGGCGCCGCTTTCCCGCGAGTTCCTGCAACGCGACGATCCGTTCCTGCTGCCGTCCGGGCTGGCGGCGTTGGCCGAGCAGTCCCCGGTGGGCAGGGCGACGCTGCCCAGCGGTGATCCGTTCTGGTTGGTGTCCGGGTACGACGAGGCCCGTGCGGTCCTGGCGGACCCGCGTTTCTCGGCCGACCGGTTCCGCTACCACCCCCGGTTCAAGAACCTCTCCGCGGAGTTGGGGGAGCAGCTCCGCAACGACAAGGCGCGGGCCGGGTCGTTCATCAACATGGATCCGCCGGAGCACACTCGTTACCGTAGGTTGCTCACCGGGCAGTTCACCGTCCGCAGGATGCGTGAGCTCGCCGCGCGGATCGAAGAGATCGTCACCGGGCGGCTGGATGCGATGCTGGCCGCGGGAACCAGCGCCGACCTCGTCGCCGAGTTCGCGGTTCCGGTGCCCTCGCTGGTGATCTGCGAGCTGCTCGGGGTGCGTTACGAGGACCGGGCGGAGTTCCAGCGACGCGCGGCGGGCCTGTTGCAGACGAACCTGTCGGTCAAGGAGGCGGTGGAGAACGCCGAGGCGCAGCGCGCGTTCATGCTGCGGCTGGTGGCGGACAAGCGGGAGAACCCCACCGACGACATGATCTCCGGTCTGGCCCACCACGCGGGCGCCGATCCCGCGTTGACCGACGACGAGTTGGTCGGCATCGCCAACCTGCTGCTCTTCGCTGGTCTCGACACCACCGCGAGCATGCTGGGGCTGGGCACGTTCGTACTGCTGCAGCGACCCGAGCAGCTCGCCGTGTTGCGGGACGACCCGTCCCGGATCGGTGACGCCGTCGAGGAGCTGCTGCGTTACCTGACCATCGTCAGCAGCGGGCTCTTCCGTTTCGCCAAGGAGGACCTGGAGTTCGGTGGGGAGCACATCCCGGCCGGCTCGACCGTGGTGGTCTCCCTGCTGGCCGCGAACCGGGACAAGCGGCACTGGCCGGAGCCGGAGGTGCTGGACGTGACCCGCGACCGCAGTTCGCACCTGGCGTTCGGCCACGGTGTGCACCAGTGCCTCGGCCAGCAGTTGGCCCGGATCGAGATGACGGTCGGCTTCACCGAGCTGCTGCGCCGCCTGCCCGGTGTTCGCCTCGCCGTGCCACCCGTGGACGTGCCCCTGCGCAACAACATGATCACGTACGGCGTGCACGCCCTGCCGGTCACCTGGGACGCGCCATGAGGGTGCGTGCCGACCGGGGCGTCTGCGTGGGTGCGGGGCTGTGCGTGCTGCGCCTGCCCGGGATGTTCGACCAGAACGACGACGACGGCACGGTGGTGCTCCTGCAGGCCGACCCGGACCCGGGCCAGGAGGCCACCGTGCTCAAGGCGATCGCGGCCTGCCCGTCCGGGGCGCTGCGGGCCGATCGCTGAGCAGGCACGTCGCCGCAGCCGGCCGCCGGGGACGCGGCCGAGCCCGCTCGGCCCACGCGGACGCGGCCGAGCCGGCTCGGCCCACGCGGACGCGGCCGAGCCGGCTCGGCCCACGCGGACGCGGCCGAGCCGGCTCGGCCCACGAGGACGCTGACGAGCCGCTCGGCCCACGCGGACGTGAGAACTTCGCGGTGTGACCGCCGGTGGCTGTCGGCCCGGGGCGGCACCGGTGCTCGGGACCTGTCCGGGCGGCCGTGGCTACCAGCGTCGACGGTGGACGACGCACGCCAGGTGGGTCGAGCGGCTTCCCGCCGGGCGCGCACCGGCGCGGACCGGCGTGCGGCCCGGCGCACCGCCCGCGACAGCGGACGGTGCGCCGGGCGGGTGCACCCGTCAGTGCGTGGCGACGAACTCCTTGAGCGTGCCGATGACGTACTCGATCATTTCCGTGGTGATGCCCGGGTAGACGCCGATCCAGAACGTCCGCTCGGTCACCGTGTCGCTGTTGGCCAGCGAGCCGACGATGCGCTGCGGCCGGCCGATGTAGGCGGGGTGCCGGGTGAGGTTGCCGGCGAACAGCCGCCGGGTGCGGATCTGGTGGCCCTCCAGGTGGCCGACGATGTCCGCGACGTCGAAGCCCGCGTCCGGCAGCACCGTGATGATGAAGCCGAACCAGCTCGGGTCGCTACCCGGCGTCGGCTCGGGCAGTAGCAGGCCGGGCAGTCCGTCCAGGCCCTCCCGCAGCTGACGCCAGTTGCGCTTGCGGGCCTCGATGAAGTCGGGCAGCTTGGCGAGCTGACTCAGCCCGAGTGCGGCCTGGATGTCGGTGCTCTTGAGGTTGTAGCCGACCTCGGAGAAGACGTACTTGTGGTCGTATCCGTCCGGGAGGGTGCCGAGCTGGAGGTCGAACCGCTTCAGGCAGCGGTCGTCCTCGCCCGGCTCGCACCAGCAGTCACGGCCCCAGTCGCGGAACGACTTCGCCAGTTTGGCCAACCTGATGTCCGAGGACAGCAGCATGCCGCCCTCGCCCATGGTCAGGTGGTGCGCCGGGTAGAAGGAGACGGTGGAGAACGCGCCGAACGTGCCGGTGAGCCTGCCGTGGTAGGTCGAGCCCACCGCGTCGCAGTTGTCCTCGATCAGGTGGCAGCCGTGCCGCGCGGCCAGCTCGGCGATCTCCGCGACCGGGAACGGGTTTCCCAGCGTGTGCGCGATCATGATCGCCCGGGTGCGCGGGGAGATCGCCTCCTCGACCAGCTCGGCCGTGGTGTTGTACGTGCCGAGCTCGATGTCGACGAACACCGGTACGAGGCCGTTCTGCAGGATCGGGTTCACCGTGGTGGGGAACCCGGCGGCGACCGTGATGACCTCGTCGCCCGGCTGGAGCCGCTGGTCGCCCAGCTCCGGCGAGGTCAGCGTGCTCAGCGCGAGCAGGTTCGCCGAGGATCCGGAGTTGGTCAGCACCGCCTTGCGCCGCTTGAGCGTCCTGGCGAAGGACGACTCGAACTTCGCCGTGATCCCGCCGGAGGCGATCCGCATGTCGAGCGCGGCGGCCACCAGGGCCTCCCGGTCGTCGGCATCCAGCACCGCCCCGGACGACAGGATCGGAGTCTGCCCCGGGATGAACGGCGTCGGCCCGGGGGCCTGGGCGTCGTGGTAGCCGCGGACCAGTTCCAGCAGGTGCGATCGGGCTGAGTCGACCATGTCGTTTCCCCTACGGTCGAGTGCGGGATGTCGCGGAACCTTGCGCTGGAGTCGGAACGACGGGCACGCGTCCACCCGATCCGGCGCACGGCATGACCGTCGTACCTTCCTGAAACTCTTCGGAAGAGACTAGAAGGGGCCGCGATTTCGGGGCATCCCTCAACGTGGTAGATCCATTCCCGGGAGTCGATTGATACTATCCACTTTGGTGATGGCCCCGGCCGGCGGTGTCGGCAAGCTTGATCCGGTACGCGCCTGCCGGCGGGCAGGTGACTCCTTTTCAGGCTCGGCTCCGCACAGATCCATGACCGCTGGGAGGACAGCTTGCGGGTTCTAATTCTCGCCGGGATCGCCCCGTCCACGATATTCAGTCACGTCCCGCTCGGGACGGCCCTGCGAAACGCGGGGCATCAGGTCATGATGACCGCTTCGCTCGACGATCTGGTCCCGACCATCGCCGGGGTCGGGCTCTCCGCCGTGCGGGTGACGGATCCGGGGGTGAGCCCGCGGGAGATCATCGCGCGCGACAGCCGTCTGCTGCATGTCCCGGAGGACCCGATCGCGCGCGAGCAGCAGTCGGGCCACTGGTACGCACGACTGGAGGCGGTCACCCTCGACGCCCTGCTGGCGTTCACCGGGGACTGGCGTCCGGACGTCGTCATCGGCGGGATGGCCTCCTACGCCGCCCCGCTGCTGGCCAAGCGTCTCGGTGTGCCCTACGTGCGCCACGGGTGGGACATCCACGACCCGCAGCTGCTGGACCTCGGCGCGGCGGAGGAGCTCCAGCCGGAGCTGGCCGAGCTGGGCCTGGACGGCCTGCCGGAGCCGGACATGATGATCGACATCACGCCGCCGAGCCTGCGTCCGCCGCACGCCGCACCCGCGCAGATGATGCGCTGGATCCCGGGCAACACGCAGCGCTGCCTGGAGCCGTGGATGTACACCCGGAGCGCGGAGACCCGGATCGGCGTGACCATCGGGACGGGCGTGGCGACCTACCACCAGTACGACTTCCTCCAGGCCATCGTCGAGAACGTCAGCACCCTGGACGCGGAGGTCGTGGTGCCGGTGGCGGAGGACGCCCTCCCGGTACTGCAGGAGCGGCTGAAGAACGTCCGGGCGGGCTGGGTTCCCCTGGACGTCCTCGCACCCACCTGCGACGTCCTCGTGCACCAGTCCGGCGGCAGCACCATGATGACCGCGCTGAGCTTCGGCGTGCCCCAGGTGCTGATCCCCGACCCCAATCTGTACCGCGCGAACGAGATGGCCCGCCGCATCGTCGAGGCCGGCGCCGGACTCGTGCTCCTGCCGGAGGAGGCCACCAGCGACACCATCGCGAAGACCTGCCAGGAGATCGTCTCCAATCCGGCCTACGCTGCGGCGGCCGGCGCGCTCGCCCGGGAGATCGCCGCCCTGCCCCTGCCGTCCGAGGTGGTCCGCCGCGTCGAGTGGCTCGTCCACGAAGCACCCGGAGGACGGTCCGACTGAGTCGTCCGTCCGACGGCGACGGGCTGGTGGCCCTCGGGAATCCCGTGGTCGTCCTGCCGGGCCGTACGGCGGACGGCGACGAGGCCGGTGTCACCCGCTCGCCGACCGGAGCCGCCGGGCCGCCGGGGCCCGCGGCGGCGGTGGTGGAACTGCCTGACCACCGATGCTGGTGCTGGCGCCGGGCGGCGCGGGTGAACCTGATCAGGCTTGAGGTCGCAGGTCACCGGAGCCTGCGCGCTGACTGGAGGCCAATTCGTGACACCAGCGGGAACGTGGCGCGCGCTGACACCCACCGAGCAGGTCCATGCGCACCGGGAGGCGTACATCGGCTACACCGTGCGGGCCGCCGGCCGACTGGACCTGGCGGCGCTGACCACGGCCTATGCGGCCGTGTGCCGCGCCTATCCCCAGTTGACGGCCCGGTTGGACGTCGGTGAGGACGGACCGGTCCTCGTGGCGTCCGACGCCCTGCCGGAGCTTCGCACCTGCGACGGGGACCTCGACCGTCCGTTGACCGGCGTGGCGCTGGACCAGCGCAGGACGTTGAGCGCCCTCAACGTCGTGCGTGCCGGTGACACCGCGAGCGTGTGCCTGCTGACCCACCACAGCATCGCCGACGCCGACCACTCCATCGCCCTGTTGGCCGCGATCTGGTCCCGCTACACCGATGCGGTCCGTGGGACGCCCACCGACCTGCCCCGCCAGCCGTACCCCAGGTCGTTGGAGGACCTGCTCGCCGAGCGTGGGATCCACCGGAACGGTCCCGACGGCGCGAGCGCCCCGAAGCCGATGGCGATGGCGGACCCGGCCACCGTGCCCGACCGGATCGCCCGTGCCCGCAACGGTGTCCAACACCGCCTGACGACGGCGCAGACGACGGCCCTGGCGGAACTCGGCCACCGCGAGCACGTGACGATCAACGGTCTGCTGGCGGGCGTCCTGCTCCTCGTCGAGGCCGAGATCCGCGGCCTGCCGCTGACCGAGCTCGTGTACCGGTTCACGGTGAATCTGCGCCGGCACCTCGTCCCTGAGGTCGGTGCCACCGAGGGTACGAACGTGCTGGGAGGCGCGGGGTTCACGGCCACCGACGACCTCGGACCCGACGCCGTCACGCTCGGCCGGGCGATCGGCGAGCGGCTGCGGGCGGGACTGGCCGACGGGGTGATCCAGCGCAGCCTCCTGGACCTGTTCAGCCAGTCCGCGCCGCAGCCGAAACCGTGGGATCCCCGCGCCGCCCCCGCCGTGGTCAGCATGATGAACTGGGGGCTGGTGCCGCCGATGCGTACGCCGGACGACCTGCGTCTGACGAACTTCCACTCCGCTTCCAGCATCAGGGATTTCACGGGTCTGGGCGGGTACGTGGTGAACACCTTCGACGGCCGGATCGGCGTCGACCTGCTGTGGCCCGAGGGAGATCCCGAGGTGCCGAAGCGCCTCGACTGCCTGCGGGAGCAGCTCGACCGCCTGACGTCGCCGCGATAAGGGCCGGACGTGACGCGACAGCACCTGAGCAACCGCAGCATGACCGTACAGCCGCTGGACATCAGTGGCGCCTTCCTCATCTCGTCCCGGTCGTTCTCCGATGAACGTGGCGCGTTCTTCGAGGCCTACCGCGAGGACGTGCTCACCGAAGTGCTCGGGTACCAGCCGAAGATCGTCCAGACCAACTACTCGACCTCGCACCGCAACGTCCTGCGGGGCATCCACGGGGCGGCCGTCCCGCCGGGCCTGGCCAAATTCGTCACCTGCGTCCGGGGCTCGATGCTCGACTTCGTGGTCGACCTGCGGACCGGCTCACCGACCTTCGGGGCCTGGGACATGATCGTCCTGGACGGGCGCGGCGCTTCCTCGGTCTACGTGGAGGAGGGGCTCGGGCACGCCTTCGTCGCGCTGGACGACGACACCTGTGTCCAGTACCAGCTCTCCGAGCTCTACCGGCCGCAGGACGTGGTCACGGTGTACCCGCTGGACCCCGAGATCGGCCTGCCTCTCAGGCTCCCCGACGCGCCGATCCTGTCCGACCGTGACGCCGCGGGGCCGACCCTCCGGGAGGCTGTCGAGCGGGGCCTGCTGCCGAGCTACGCCGCGTGCCTGGCGCTTCGCGCTGCCCGCGCGCAGCCGCCCGTCGGCTCCGACGCGCCCGTCGCGTCGTGACCACCGCCCCGCCGGCGGGACCCGGGCGGGGCGGGCGGCGAACCGGGGACGCGGGCGGGACGGCGGCGAGCCGGTTACCCGGTGCGTGCGGCGCGGGGCAGGAACGTCGACGGCGTGGTGGCGGGTGCCAGGCAGGCCACCCGCCACCCGCGGACAGCGTCGGTGGGCTCGTCGATCTCCCGATCGAGCTGTCACCGACCGGTCAGTTCACGCCCTCGCCGAGCCGGACCAGCGACGCGCGCAGCGCCTGGCCGAGATGGTCCAGGTCGGCGTCGGTGGCGTTCAGCGGCGGCGCCACCAGCAGGCCCTCACCGCTGCCGTCCCGGCGGTACCCGACGAACGGGTACAGCAGCAGGCCGTTGCTCCTGGTGATCTTGAGGGCGTCGCCGACGGTGCCCGGGGCCAGCTCGATGCCGTGGAAGTAGCCGACGCCGCGGACGTCGGTCACGACCGGCAGCCCGCGGGTCACCTCGGCCACGAGCTGCGTCACCGCCGCGCCGCGTACCTGGTCGCGGTCGAGAGCGCCGAGGTCGTCCAGCACCGACAGCACGGCGAGCCCGACCCGGGCCTGGAGCGGGGTCGCCGACATCGTTCCCATCAGCGGCAGCCACTTGCCGCTGGACAGGATGTCCTCGGCCAGATCCGGCGCGATCATCGTGGCCGCCAGGGGGATGAACCCCGCCCCGAGCCCCTTCGCCAGCGTGACGATGTGCGCCTGCGCATCTGGCGCGTGGTGCGAGGCCAGGGGGAGCCCGGTGCGGCCCAGCCCGGTGAGCACCTCGTCATGGATGACGAGGACGCCG
The DNA here is from genome assembly GCF_044548625.1 of Micromonospora sp. NPDC051925. Classification (NCBI taxonomy): domain Bacteria; kingdom Bacillati; phylum Actinomycetota; class Actinomycetes; order Micromonosporales; family Micromonosporaceae; genus Micromonospora; species Micromonospora sp. NPDC051925. Next base: position 245,216 of record NZ_JBIUCH010000002.1, read on the forward strand.
TACTCGTCGCAGATCTCGCGGACCGCCCGCAGGTACCCGGGCGGCTGGGTGTATCCGCCTCCGGTCGTGCCGTTGACGGGTTCGATCAGCACCGCGGCGACGGTGTCCGGGCCGGCGTTGACGATGGCGTCGCGCACGGCCTGCGCGCACTCGGCCCGGCAGGCGGGGAACGGACAGCCGAGATGCTGGCCGGGGTAGGGCGGATCGAAGGCGGGCCCGATGCCGAAGCTGTCGTCCTCGTGCGGCCGCCGGGAGCGGTGACCGGACAACGCGAGCACGAACGCGCTGTTGCCGTGGTAGCCGAGCGACGCCGTCAGCACCCGGTGGCGGTTCTTCTCCCCCCGTGCCCGCTGCGCCAGTCTGGCCAGCGCGATGGCGGCCTCCACGGCGTGCGTGCCGGTGGGGGTGAACATGACCCGGTCGTCCGGCCGGTGCACGGCTCTCGCCGTCGCCGAGGCCAACTGCTCCATGCCGCTGGCCTGCAGCGATCCCGGGCTGGCGTACGTGCAGATGCCCACCTGGTCGCGCAGCGCCTCGACCACCGTGGGATGGGCGTGGCCGATGTTCACGTTGATGATCCCACTGGACGCGTCGAGATAACGCCCCCCGTCGGAGGAGAAGATCCAGGATCCATAGGCGTGGCTGTACGAGATGGGCGGAATCTGTAGCCGCGCGGCCAGCAACTGCGACGCGCTCGCACTGTCACTCATGGTTTCGCACCTCAGCCACACTGTCACGGACGCTGAACAGCTGCATGCAGAACTCCTGCCATGTTCGGGTGCGGGCCGGCCCGCATCGGGATTGAGCTGTTTCGGTACGGGCTGTCCGGGACACCGCCGGCACTGTCCCGGATCCGCCGGCGGTCACCGGCGCGTCAAGACAACCTCTCCATCCGGTCGGTGTCCACCCGCGCGGCGACCTGCTCGACGCAGCGCCTCGCGCTGGTGCTGATGTCCTCGACGAGGACCGCCTGCCGTAGCGAGCCGTCGTCGTCGGGACGATTCCCCGACCGGACCGCCGTGGCGAACGCGTGCACCGAGTTCGTCACCTGGTCATCGGGGGACAGCCGGATCTCCTCGACGCCCGACCGCCGCTCCAGGCGTACCACCGGGACGTGGTCGGCGGGTGGGGCGTAGGCGTGCTCGACGACGATACGGCCCTCGCTGCCCCAGAGCTGGTAGCTGGACCGGTAGGAGTGGTCGAGGCCGAAGGCCAGCTGCGCCCCCACGCCGTCGTCGGTGCACAGCAGGGCCTGCCCGGACGAGTCGACGTGCTGGCCGTGCCGGTAGGTCAACACCGCCGAGACGACGTCGAGCGCGCTGCCGCCCAGGAAGGACATCGCCGCGCGTACCGGATAGACCCCGGCGTCCAGGAGCGCACCGCCGCCGAGTGCGGCGCTGTAGCGGACATCGTCGGCCGGGCGCCTCGGCACGCCGAACGAGGCGTGGAAGGAACGCAGGGAGCCGATCGCGCCGTCCTCGACCCGCCGCCGGACCGCGGCGTGCTGGCTGTGGTGGAGGAACATCATGTTCTCCATGAGCACCAGGCCGCAGGACCTCGCCAGGGCTATCAGCTCGCCCGTCCGGGACGCGCTGGTGGTCAGGGGCTTCTCGGCGAGCACGTGCTTGCCGGCGTACAGGGCGGTCTCGATCCAGGCGGCGTGCATGGCGTTCGGCAGCGGGATGTAGACGGCCTCGACCTCGTCGAGGTCCAGGAGGGACCGGTAGCCCCTGACCGCGCGGCAGCCGTAGGCCCCGGCGGCCTGCCCGGCCCGGTCGAGGTCCCGGCTGGCGATTGCCACGATCTTGACACCGGGGAGGGCGGCCATCGCGGGCAGCACCCTGCGACGGGCGATGCTCGCGCATCCCATGATCCCGATCCGTACGGGCGTCACCAGCTCTCCTTCCCTGGTGTCGAGGTGGGTCAGCAGCGATCCGCGTCGGGACGTGGACCTTGCGGCCCTGCCGGACCAGCGCGGGGAGACCCGGTTCCCGGACCGCCGGGGGTGGGCCCGGGTCGAGCTCCCCGGCACGGTCCTTTCGGAGAGTAGGACCGTTGTGGTGCAACGGGTATCCCCTGATCTGATAGGACGCGGATGGCCGCACTGCCGCGGTGCCATCAGACCGAGGGATGCCGAGCCGATCGCCGCTGCCCTAGCGTCGTGCACAGGCACGCACGTACACCAGGACAGCAGTCGGCCTGCTGCGCCTCGCACCCGAGCAGAGGCCCCAGCGCCCGGGAGCCCTCGTGGGAGCAGAACCGCACCGCCCGCTGCCGGTTCCGGGTCGGCTGACCCGGCGAGCAGGCACGACATCAGGGGGATCAGGTGTTTGACAGCTCTGGCGCGATACCCGCGGTCCTGGAAGCGGAACGGAACGGGCGGGCCGCCGCCGCGACCGACAACGCGGTCATGTCCATGACGGATTTCCACTCCTGGTTCCACGCGCGGACCCGTGCGAACAGGTTCCAGGTGGATCGGATTCCGTTCGCGGATCTGGCCGGGTGGGACTTCGATCCGGACACGGGCAACCTCGTCCACGACAGCGGGCGGTTCTTCTCGATCGAGGGCCTGCGGGTCCGGACCGACCGGCCGTGGGCGGGCGAGTGGAGCCAACCGATCATCGTGCAGCCGGAGATCGGGGTGCTCGGCATCCTCGTCAAGCGGATCGACGGGGTCCTCCACTGCCTGATGCAGGCCAAGATGGAGCCGGGCAACATCAACGGTCTCCAGATCTCGCCGACCGTCCAGGCCACGCGCAGCAACTACATGAAGGTGCACGGCGGCGCGGGAACGAAATACCTCGAGTACTTCCGGCCGGACTCCCGCGGCCGGGTGCTGTTCGACGGGCTGCAGTCCGAGCAGGGGTCCTGGTTCCTGCACAAGCGCAACCGCAACATCGTCGTCGAGACCGAGGACGACGTGCCGCTGGAGGAGGACTTCTGCTGGCTCACCCTCGGCCAGATCCGCCGCCTGCTGCTCCTGGACCACATGGTGAACATGGACTCCCGGACCGTCCTGGCGTGCATCCCGCCGGCACTGACCGGGCCGAACGCCCAGGACACCGGCGACGACTCGTTCACCCGGGCGGTCCTGCGTTCGCTGTCCGGTCACGGCAGGGCGGTGTGCGACCCCGGCACGATCCTCAGCTGGCTCACCGAGATGCGGTCCCGGCAGGAGTTGGTGCAGCGCCGGGTGTCACTCAGGCACGTCGCCGAGGACGGCTGGCGCTTCGGCGTCGACGTCATCGACCACCGGGACGGCAAGTACTTCGACGTCATCGCGGTGGCCGTGCAGGCGAGCAACCGCGAGGTCGCCGCGTGGACCCAGCCGCTGGTGGCCCCCAAGCAACCCGGCCTGCTGGCCCTGCTGGTCAAGCGGATCGGCGGCACGTTGCACGCGCTGGTGCAGGCCCGCAGCGACGCGGGCATGCTCAACATCGCCGAGCTGACCGCCACCGTGCACTGCCAGCCGGGCAACTACGTGGACGTGCCGGCGGAGCACCGCCCCCGCTACCTCGACTACGCGCTCGCGGCGCCCGCGTCCCGCGTCCGGCTCGACGTCCTGCACTCCGAGGAGGGCGGCCGGTTCTACCACGCGCAGAACCGGTACCTGGTGATCGAGGTCGAGCCCGACTTTGCCGAGCCCGACGACCGGTACCTGTGGACCACGCTGCACCAACTCACGTCGCTGTTGCCACACAGCAACTACCTGACGGTGGAACTCCGCAGCCTCATGGCGAGCATGCGAAGCCTGACCCAGCGACTGTGACGATCATGGGATGGCCGAGCCGTCGGTCGCGTACCCCGTTACAGGGCGGTCCTCCCCGCCCGGCACGGCGTCGGGCCGGTGCCCGCCCGGCTGCCGTCGCGTCAGGCGGTCCGCAGCGGCACACCGGCCGGTGCGGTTGCCCGTAGCTGGTTCCGCAGGTCGTCCACCAGGTCCCTGGCACCGTTCGGACCGTGCGCGGCACCGAAGACGTGGTAGTCGGGACGGACGAGCAGGCACGTCGCCGCGAACTGTGCCAGGTACGGGCGGTAGACGTCGTCCACATCCACCACACCGTGCTCCGGCGCCTCTCCGGGCGTCAGCAGCCGCACCACGTGCGTGTCGAGGCCGGCGAGGAAGGCCAGTCGACCCTCGTCGAGTGCGGCGCGGGGTTCCTCGGTGGTCAGCAGCACGAAACCCCGGCCGACGACGTCGTCGAACAGACCGGTGAGGCCGTTCCGCGTCACCCGTCCCTGCGGTACGACCGCACCCGCCGGCGGCTCGGCCACCTTCGCCCCGGGGCGTCGGTGCAGCAGCCCGCCCGAGAGTGGCTTCGCCGGATCCGGCCTCGTCGCCGGGCGTCCACGGCGGTTCGCCAGCACCGTGGCGTCCCGCTCGGCGGCAGCCGCCGGATCGGTCACGCAGATCACCCGGCCCAGCTGGACCGACGAGAGGATCGCCTCCCTGACCTGCGCCCGACGCTCCTCGGTGTAGCTGTCCAGAAGGGACTCGGCCGCCGATCCGCGGAGGGTGAGGTCGAGCTTCCACGCCAGGTTGACGACGTCCCGGATGCCGGAGCACATGCCCTGCCCGGCGAAGGGGGGCATGAGGTGGGCCGCGTCGCCGGCCAGCAGGACGTGGCCCACCCGCCACTGCTCGGCCCACCTGGCCTGGAAGATGTACGTGGTGCTACGCAGCAGGGTGGCGGTGTCCGGGTTGACGCCGAACGGCGCCAGCAGACGCCAGGCCGTCTCGTCCCTGTTCAGCTCGGCCGTGCTCTCACCGGGCAGCCGCATGAACTCCCAGCGCCGTCGCCCGGGGCCGCTGCCCACCTGGGTGGTGGGCCTGGCCGGATCGCAGATCTGCACGTTCGTGGGGACGAACTCGCGCGGCTCGCGGAGTTCGATGTCGCAGAGCAGCCACTCGTACGAGAATCCGAGGTCCGTGACGGCGACGTCGAGGTGGTGGCGGACGAAGCTGTTGGCGCCGTCACAGCCCACGACCCATCGGGCGGAGAAGGACCGGGTCGCTCCGTCGGCGTCGGTGACGAGCACGTCCACCAGTCGGTCGCTGTCGGTGATGCCCACGACCTCGTGCCCGCGCAGCACCGTGACTCCGGGAAGCGACGTCGCCCTGGCCGCGATGAGCTCCTCGAGGGCCGGCTGGTGCATCGTGTTCGCGTCCGGCCAGCCGTACGGGCCGGACGTGGTGAACGCGATGTCCAGCAGCACCTCACCTGCGGCGGTGCGCCACTGGTAGCCGCTGGCCGGTGCCGTGATCCGGCTGAGGTCCGGGCCTGTCGCGGCGGCGGCCAGGAGACGGGCGGTCTCGCCGTCGAAACTGGTGGCCCGGGGAAGCCGATACGGCCGGGGCCGGCGTTCGAGCACCGTCACCCGCCAGCCGCGCTGGGCGAGCAGCACCGACAGGGTGGCGCCGATCGGTCCGTTGCCCACGATGACGACGTCCGCGTCTGTCAAGGAAACCTCACAGGTCGACGCTGGTGCGAAGGACCGGGCAGGCGACCCGTCACCGGTTCGTGCCGGTTGGCTGGGGGCTGACCCCTGCTCGTCGGGTCTGTCGCTCGCCGGTCGGTCTCCCGCCCACCAGTTCCTGCCTCAGGATCGCGATCACGTCCACGCTCCGGTCGACGAGGAAGAAGTGGCCCCCGGGGAGAACCCTGAGCTCGATCGGCCCGGTGGTGTGCTCGTCCCAGGCGCGGGCTTCGTCGACGGACACCCGGGGATCGCTGTCACCGACGAGGACGGTGACCGGGCAGTCCAGTCTCCGGTCGGGGTCGTGGCGGTACGTCTCGACGGCGCGGTAGTCGCTGCGGACGGCCGGCAGGATCATCTCCAGCACCTCCGGGTCGGCCAGGATCGTCGGCTCGGTGCCACTCAGGGTCTGGAGCTCGGCCACGAGCTGGGCGTCCGGCAGATGGTGCACCCCGTCGGGACGGTAGCGGGACGGGGCCCGTCGGCCGGAGACGAAGAGGTGCGCCGGTGGCGGCAGGCCGGCGTCCCGCATGCGCAGAGCCACCTCGTAGCCGAGGACCGCGCCCATGCTGTGCCCGAACAGCGCCAGGGGACGGTCGTCCAGGTGGCGTAGCGCGTCGAGGATCTGGTCCGCCAGATCCGGGACGTTGTCGACAGCGGCCTCGTGCCGCCGGTCCTGGCGGCCCGGGTACTGCATCGCCAGGACCTCCACCGCGGGGGCGAGTGCCCTGGACACCGGGTGGAAGAAGCTCGCCGAGCCGCCGGCGTGCGGCAGGCACACCAGGCGGGCCGCGCAGTCCGGTGCCGGGTGGAACCGGCGGACCCACTTCTCGACGTGCTCCGCAGACTGAGGCACAGCCATGTTCCTTTCCGGGGTCGCGGCCGCTTCTGGTGAGAACAGGTCGGCCGGTACGTCGAGCGAGCCCTCGCTCGGGTGCTTGTTCCGTGCCTCGTGCCGAGGCCGCGACCGGCAGGGCCCTTCGGAGGGTAGGACCGGCGTGGCGCACCGGGCATCCCCCGCTCTGATAGGACGCCGGGTGGCTGCGCCGTCGGTGGTGCTATCAGGTCGGGGGATGCCGGCCGATCGGCTCTGTCCTAGCGTGGAAGAACCACGTAGATCGACGTTGATCGAAAGGTGGTCATGCGATGGCAGAGCTCAACCGTGCTCTCGACGACCACGGTCGGCCGCGGTGTCGGGTGCCGGGACGACCCCGGAGGTGCCGGGGAGCAGGGCTGCCGCGTCGGCCGGGAGGCGGGCTGAACGGGCCGGCCCTGAACTGAGAGGTGCTCCTTGAGTGTCATGCTTCTCCTCAACGGTCCCAATCTGGGTGCGCTGGGCCACCGGGAGCCGGAGATCTACGGCACCGACACCCTTGCCGATATCGAGAAGGCGGTCGCGGAAGAGGTAGGTGTCCACGGTTGGGAGGTCGTCTCGGTCCAGCGTGACGGGGAGGGCGACCTGGTCGGTGCGATCCACGAGCACCGTCACACCACGGTCGGCGCTGTCGTCAATCCGGGTGCGCTGATGATCGCCGGCTGGAGTCTGCGGGACGCGCTGGCCAGCTATGCGCCTCCGTGGGTCGAGGTGCATCTCAGCAACGTATGGGCACGCGAGCAGTTCCGGCACGAGTCGGTGATCGCCCCGCTGGCGAGCGGGGTGGTGGTGGGACTGGGTGCCTACGGATATCGCCTCGCGGCTCGCGCGTTGTTGCACCTGTCCGGGCGAGCATGAAATCGTGCCGCGGGAATCGGCTCGATGTTCGCGAACTGCATGATCCCCCACGTCCCGGCAGCGATGCGCGTCGGGCCGGCGCTCCTTGATGCCGACGCGGGCTCGTGGCGCGTCTTTGGGGAACCCTTTCTTCGTGGGCGTCCAGCGTGGCTCCCGGCTGATGTCACGGATCTTGCTGGCGGCCGTCCCGGCGATCGAGTCCCGCCCCGTGTAAACACCCGTATGATCCTGCCGGCAACCTTACCAACTGGTGAACGAGTGATCAAAACCGGTCTATGTGGAGGCGGCCTTTCTACCGATGTTCTTGCGAATTGATCAGTGCGCGGCGCTGCGACCAGAGGAAACGTCCACTTTCGGCGACTTCGCAATCCATGCTGGACGAAGGGCCGTGGCGGTAGTACTGTCGGTGACGGGTTGGCTGCCCGTGGTAATTGTCAAGAGGGCAACTATCTGAGAACCACTGGGGAGGATCCTTGTCGTCGTTGCTGACGCCGGCGCCGGCCGGCGTGGAGATTCCCTGTGACCGCAACCGATACGCATCGCAGATATCGTTCCCGCAACATCCCTTTGTGGGGGGTGCGGATGGGATCGTATCGGACTCGTGTGCGACCGCCGCTCTTTTTCGCCGTTCCGCTCTGTGGTGGTACGGCGGGCGGCTCGACGCGGGATTGCACTACGCTACAGCGGCCGTCGGCGTCGAGTGCAGGGAGGGTCACGAATTCTGCAAACTGACCCCCTATTGGCGCGTCGCGTTGCTGACCAAGGCCAGGGAGCTCGAGGCCGGCTGGCGCGCGATCAATTCCCTCGAGGCGTGCAGGGAGAAGTCCGAGTCGCAACTCGTTACCGCGACGTCACTCATCATTCGGGGCGAGTTGCTGTTCGCCATGGGTTGTGTCGACGACGGGCTCGCCGAGGTGACCGAGGGGCTGCAGATCGCGGAGCGTTGCGATGCCCGGTCGTTGCTGCCCACCGGTTACGTCGTGCTGGCGCTCGCCGCGCTCCGTCGGGCGGACATGCGCACCTGTCTGACCTATGTGGACAAGCTGGCTGGTGAAGCCCTGCTGGGCTACTTCGGCCAGGCGGCGGGAGCATGGGTGACCGCACAGGTGGCAGAGGCTCGTGGCGGGGTGGACAGGGCGGCCGGTCTCATCGCGGGAATCGTCACCAGCAACCTGGTTCTTCGCCAGCTTCTCGTGTCCGAGCCGGCGGCGGTCTCCTGGCTGGTGCGCGCCTCCCGCAAGTTGGGTGCCGACGACCTCGCGAAAGCGGCGGTGACGGCGGCTGACGCCGCGTCCGCCGCACATCCGGGGTTCAGCGTCATTCAGGGGGCGGCGATGCACGCCGCCGGCCTGCTGGAGGAGGACTCCAACAAGTTGCTTGAGGCGGCAAATATCTATCCTGACCGGTGGTGCGGGGCGTCCGCGCGGGAGGACCTGGCCGGCCTGTTGACCAAGCGGCGCTCCGAACGGGCGAACGCGATTCACATCTACGAATCGGCGCTGGTTGCCTACACGGCGGTCGGTGCCGCCCGCGATGCCTCCCGCGTCGCGAACAAGCTCCGCGATTTCGGTGTGCGACGCGGTGTGATCCGGACCGTGGAGTGCGAAGGTCAGTTGCCGCACGGACTCACCAACACGGAGTTCGCGGTCGCGGAACTCGTGAGCCAGGGGCACACCAACAACGAGGTTGGCAGACAGTTGTTCATTTCTCGGCACACGGTGGCCTTTCATCTCAAGAAGGTGTACCAGAAGATGAGTCTCACGTCGCGTGTCGAGTTGGCGGCCAGCTGGAAGGCAATGCAATGGCGGCATGGGTCCTAGGATCGGGGAACACGATGGTTGGGGGGAACTGGTGAAGAAGCCGACGCCCGATGAGATTGGCCACGGCTACGACGCGTTCGCGGATCTGCTCGACCAGCTCTGGGGCGAGAATCTGCACCACGGCTACTGGGAAGATGCGTCCGACGACGTGCCGGTGGATGCCGCTGCCAATCGGCTGACCGACAGACTGGCCGGACTGCTGACCATTGAGCCGGGCGATCGTCTGCTGGATCTCGGTTGTGGCATCGGTGAGCCGGCCATCAGGCTGGCCACGGCGCACAAAATCGAGGTCGTGGGGGTTTCGATCAGTCAACGGCAGGTGGAGCGGGCAAACGACCGGGCCGTGTCCGCCGGGTTGGCTGACCGATTGTCCTTCCAGTTGGCCGACGCGATGGACCTGCCCTTCCCGGACGGCTCTTTCGACGTCGTCTGGGCACTGGAGTCCCTGCATCACATGCCGGACCGGGGTGATGTTCTCCGGCAGGCGGCCAGGGTGCTGCGGCCCGGGGGGCGTCTGGCGATCGGCGACTTCATGCTGCTCCCGAGCGCCGACGGGTACGAGGCCGGCGCCGCCCGTGTCCACCAGGCCAGCAAGGGTGTGCTGTCGGTCGTCGGACTTGACGAGTACCTGTCCCTCCTCCGCGCGGCCGGGCTCGAACCCGGAGCCACCGAGGATGTCAGCAAGCACACCCGGCCGTCGTGGGGCAAGGCGGCGGAGCGGTTCGCCGCCCTGCGGGAGCAGGCGCTGCCACACATCGGGGCAGAGCAGTTCGACCTCACGCTCTCGAGGTTCCACGCCTTCAGCGAGGAGCCGTCGCTGGGTTACGCGCTCCTGACCGCCCGCAAGCCCGCCTGATCATCCACGACCCGCTGGTGGTGGTGCGTGCCGGGGCCGCGGGCCAGCCGAAGGCGAACCGGCCCCCACACCAGGTGAGCACCGCATTGGCCAGGCAGTAGGGAAAGCGTGGCGCTTTCCCCGGAATCGAGATGGTGTAGGTGGGACCATGCAGACGACAGAAGACACGTTACGAAGCCTGTTCGGCAGGATGGTCGGAGACGAGAAGCACGGGTGGGCCGCAGCCTCGACGCTGAACGCCATCTGGGTGCTCTACGACCGGGTGCTGGACATCTCGCCGGAGAACATCGACGACCCGGACCGAGACCGGTTCTTCCTCTCCAAGGGCCACGGGCCGATGGCCTACTACGCGATGCTCGCCGCGAAGGGCTTCATCGCCCCGGAGGCACTGGACACCTGGGCGCAGCTCGGCTCGCCGCTCGGTCTCCACCCGGACCGGACGCTGGTGCCCGGTGTGGAGATCAGCAGCGGCTCCCTCGGCCACGGGCTCCCGCTGGGGGTGGGAACCGCCCTCGGGCTGCGTGCCGAGGGGCGGCGCGCCCGGGTGGTGGTGCTGATGGGCGACGGTGAGTTCGACGAGGGCAGCAACCACGAGGCCATCGCGATCGCCGGCCGCCTCGGGCTGGACCGCATCACCGCGATCGTGATCGACAACCGTTCGGCGAGCCTTGGCTGGCCGAACGGCATCGCCAGGCGCTTCGAGGTGGAGGGCTGGCGCGCGGCCACGGTGGACGGGCGCGACAACGACGAGCTGTACCGGGCATTGACCCAGGAACCCGACGGACGGCCGCAGGCCGTGGTCGCGGAGATTCGCGAGATCCGGGAAGGGAGCGCGGCATGAGCATCCAGGTGGACAGGAAGCTGATGCGGTCCGTCTTCGTCGACACGGTGATCGAGTCGCTGGCGACCGATCCCAAGCTGGTCCTGTTGACCGCGGACATCTCGTCGTGGTCGTTCGACGAGGCGCGGCTCACGTACCCGGACCGGGTGATCAACGTGGGGATCCGCGAGCAGGCGATGATCGGGATGGCGGGCGGACTGGCGCTGAACGGCTTCCGGCCGGTGGCGCACACCTACACGCCGTTCCTGGTCGAGCGTCCGTTCGAGCAGATCAAGCTCGACCTCGGGCACCAGGATGTCGGCGCCGTGCTGGTCAGCATCGGCGGCTCCTACGACGACCTGCCGCGGGGTCGGACCCATCAGGCGCCCGGCGACGTCGCGCTGTTCGACACGCTGCCCGGCTGGACCGTGCACGTGCCAGGGCACGAGGACGAGGCGGAGAAGCTGATCCGGGATGCGCTGTCCGGTGACGGCCGGGTCTACGTGCGCCTGTCCGACAAGGCCAACGGCGCGGCGGCGCCGGTCCTGGACGGCTTCACCGTGCTGCGCCAGGGCCACGCCGGTGTGGTGGTCGCCGTCGGACCGGTCCTGGACGACGTGCTCGCCGCGACGTCCACCGCGGACGTGACGGTGCTGTACGCCTCCACGATCCGGCCGTTCGACCATGTTGGCCTGCGCGCCGCGGTGGCCGGCGCACGGCCCAACGTGCTGGTGGTCGAGCCGTACCTGCGGGGGACCTCGGCGCACGAGGTGGCCGAGGCGCTCGGCGACGTGCCCCACCGGCTGCGGTCGCACGGGGTACGGCGGGACGAGGAGGTGCGGGCCTACGGCAGGGCCGCCGACCATGACCGGCTGCACGGCCTGGACGCCGCGACCCTGGCCGAGTCGATCAGCGAATTCCTCCGTTAGGTCGCACGTCACCGCGGGGCGGGGGTTCCTGAGCAGGCATCCGCCCCGATCGCGAAGGGGTGGCAGCTTCCGTGGGTGGCGCTGGGTGCACTGAAGTCATGGCGAGAACCGGGCACCCCGCCCCACCGTCGTCGCCGCACTCCTTGGCACGGGCCGATCTCCGGGAACTCCCCTGACTCAGCGTCAGGAGGGGTTCCCGTTCGCGCGACGGCCCTTACCATGGGTGCTGCGCCGAGGGTGGCGTGCTTCTGGTGGCTTTGATCTGGTGGCTCTTGTTCGGTGGGGTGGTGGTCGCAGTGGCAGTCGGAACGATTCTCAGCTTCGACGACGTGAAGGGTTACGGCTTCATCAGCCCGGAGGGCGGTGGTGAGGACGTCTTTGTGCATGCGAACGACTTCGGTGATCAGCGACCGGTCGTGTCGCCGGGTATGCGGGTGGAGTTCGAGTCGGTGGAGGGCAATCGCGGCGTCAAGGCGCTGTACGCCCGCCTGCTCAACCCCGGCGCGGGGGCCGCGCCGCGTCCGGTGGCGGTGTCCGGCGGGACGGCCACGAGCAGGGTGACGGCCGACGACGACGAGTGTGACGTCCTGACCGCCGCCGCCTTCCGTTCCGACATCACGGATCTCCTCGTGGAACAGGTGCCGACGCTCACCGGCGGCCAGATCAGCCAGATCCGGCAGCACCTCATGCAGCTCGCGCGCTCGCACGGCTGGATCGAGGACTGATTCCGGCCGTCGCCTGCCGATGGGGGCCGATGTGCGGCACTCCCCGCAGGGGGTCGCCGGGTCAACCGGCCGAGTAGGCGTGTCGCGCGGTCCGCTCGGCGAGCCACAGCCACCGGCGCTGCACCTCACCGCCGGTGGCCGCGACCATGGCGAGGGCGTCGCCGGACACGGCGGTGAGGGCCGGGCCGGTGGCCGCCGGGTCGTCGAGCAGGGCCGCGCCGTCCCGGAACGCCTCGGCCTCGGCCGGTCCGCCGAACCGGGGGGCCACCTCGTCGCGCCAGAAGTCGGCCCAGGCCAGCTCCGGGTTCCAGGAGAACCGGGCGTACGCCAGGTAGCTGATCTCGTTGGTGGGGTGGTACGCGGACGGCTCGGCGAAGATGGTCAGCCCCCGCATCCCGGCTGCCCCGGACCGGGTGGCCAGGTCGGCGTAGAGCTCGGGTACCCAGGAGTGGCGCTGTCGGTTCCACTGCGATCCGGCGTGGGTCCGCAGCACGTTCGTGGTGTGCGGCAGCCGTCCGACGTGCTCGGCGGTCAGCCGGTCCCGCTGGTCGTGCCAGAAGCCCCGGTTCACGCAGTACTGGTAGGCCACGTCGTCGGGCAGGTCCGCGAGGGGCTGCTGCGCGTCGAGGTCGAAGATGTTGTCCCAGTACACCTCGACGAGGTGCCGCAGCGACACCCCGGCCGGGCCGGGCCGCCGGGCGGTCTCCAGCAGCGTCGGGTAGACCGACCGCATCGCCTCGTACGACCAGGAGGTGCGCTCCCCGCCGGTGCGCTCCCCGCCGGTGCGCTCCCCGCCGGTGCGCTCGGCGCACCGGGCGCAGGCGCAACTGCCGTAGTCGCCGGTCTCGAAGTTGATCCCGCCGACCGGCAGGGTGTCGAGCAGCCAGTCGATCGCGTCGCGGTGCCAGGCCAGGTTGTCCGGCTGGGACGGGCAGGCGGCCATCATGTACTCGCTGGCCGGGAAGTGCAGGTCACCGAACTCGTCGATGTCGAAGCCGACCTTCTTCGGTAGCTCCGCGGCGAGGTCGGGGCGTTGCCGCAGCCAGGTGGCCAGGTTGTACCGGTGCCGGCCGTCGAAGTAGATCCCGCCGTAGGCGTTGATCCCGACCCCGGCGATGATCCGCACACCCCGTGCGTTGGCGTACTCACACAGGTCGCGGGCCGCCTCGACGCCGCCGTGGGCGTCGCGCAGCAGCCCGTACACGACGATCCCGCCGATCCGCTCGCGGCTGCAGAAGTCGACCAACCGGCGGTAGTCGGCGCCGAAGGCGTCGGCGGACTTCGCGTACGGGTTGAGCGCGCCGATCTCCTGCTGCCCGAGCTGCCGGGTGTCCCAGTTGGTGGAGTGGTCCCAGGTCCACAGGGTACGCAGCGGCAGCCCGGGGTCGCTGCCGGACGCGCCCACCGGTAGCCCGGCGGGGGTGGCCGCAGCGAGCAGGGCCCGGGCCGCGTACACCAGGCCGGCGAACGGGTCGCCGCTGAGCCGGATCTCGCCCCGATCCGGCACCTCGATCCGGTGACCTCCCTCGGGCAGCGCCGGGTCGACGGCGAGCCGGACCGGTACCGCGTCGGGGCCGCCCTCCCCCCACGCCTCGCGGAGCAGGCCGGCGGCGAACGGGGCGTGCTCGGCCCCGAGCACCCGCACACCGGAAACCTGGCGGAACGACGACATCATGACCTCCCGAGGGTCGGTGCGGTGGCGGCGAGGTAGTCGACCACGTCGATCGCGGTCCACACCCCGTGCCGCCAGTAGGGGTCCTGTTCGAGGTGGGCGCGGGCGGCGGTCGCGTCGGCGGCGCGCAGCACCAGCACCGAGGCGCGCAGGTCGGCGTGCGCCCCGACGACGAGGGCGGTGCCGTCGACGAGCAGGGCGCGCATGTGCGCCAGGTGCGCGGCCCGGTGTGGTTCCCGTCGGACGGCGGCGTCGGCGGCGAAGGCGGCGGTGACCAGGTAGGTCGGCGCGAAGTGCAACTCCCCACCCGGGTCGCCGCCGGACCCGGCCGGCCCACCCGGGTCGCCGCCGGGCCGGTGTGGGCCGGTCGGGTGGGCCGCCCCGGGCGCGGGGGGCCTCACGCGTCGACCCCGATCGCGCCGAGCAGCCGCTGCATGGCGACCCGGTAGACGGTCTGGGGGCGGCCCGCGCCGGTGCTGACGTGCACCCCGACCTCCTCGGCGAAACCGGCTGCGCGCAGCGCGTTGAGCAGCCGGCGGGCCGAGCGGGCCTCCACCCCGTACGCGTCGGCGAGGCCCCGTGCGGTGATCTGGTCGGGGTCCAGCTGGTGCAGGGCCTCCAGCAGCCGCCGGGTGGACAACGGCCCGATCCGCAGCTGCTCGGAGACGCGCAGCATGCCCGGGTCGGTCTCGCGCAGCCGAGGGCGCACGGCGGTCTCCCGGCTGGAGTGGACTTCCCCGTCGGGGAACACCACGTGGGTGTCGCCGCTGTGCCGGCCGAGGGCGAGGGCCTTGCGGGCGTTGTCCTCGGCGGCGGCGATGGTGGTGCCGGCGCCGAAGCCGACGGCGTGCTCCACGTCGACGCCGCGCAGGGTGAGCAGGGAGGCGTGCCCGTCACGGTGCCGGGCGAGGGCGCTCTCCACGGTGCCCCGGGTGGTGGTGATCAGCATCGTCCGGTCGTCGACGGTGGCCAGCCGGCCGCGCATCCGCTCGGCGTGTGCCAGCAGCGCCTCGCGTACCCGTAGCCGTTGCCGCTCCGCCTGGTACGGGTCCTGTGCCCGGTTCGTCGGCGTACCCAGGTCGACCATCATGACCGCGATCTGGGTGGCCCGGGACTGGCGTACCTCGGCGGCGAGCCAGGCCCGGCGCAGCGCGTCGCGCACGGAGGCGCGGGTGTGTTCGACGCGCCACACCGACACCCCGCTGTCGGCGAGGTCCCGGTGCACCGCGCCGAGGCAGGTCAGGCACGCCTCGACCGCGCCGGAGGCGTACCGCTCCCGGTGGTAGGCGGTGATCTCGTCGAGGCCGGCGAAGAGCAGCCCGGACGAGTCGGCGATCGGCAGGATCTCGGTGGGCGGCTCGACCTCGATGTCGTGGTAGGTCTCCCGGACGATCTCCGCCTCGATGGTGTCGACGCTGACCCGGGGCAGCCGTCCGCCGGTGGCCAGCAGCATCCGCGACAGCGTCCGGTACAGGTCGATGCCGGCGTGCGGGACGTAGTCGACCTCCGCCCGCAGCTCCCCGGCGGCGTGGGCGAACGCGTACGGGATGCGGCCGGTGAACAGCAGCACCTGGCACACCTCGTCCAGCTCACGGGCCAACTCGGGGGCCTGCTCCGGGCGGGTGTACGCACGCGTGGTCACCGCCTCCGCGCGGCCCTCCCCGGCCGCCACCTCCCTGACGAGCCGGATCGAGTCCTCCGGGCCGATGATCCCGATCACGATACTGCCTCCACGTGGTGTGCCGCTGGCCTGGTGGGTGGGGTGCTCAGCCGGTCCAGACCGTGCCGGTGAGGCCGGCGCTGACCGGCGACGCCAGCAGGACCAGCGCCGAGGCGACGTCCTCGGGGCGACCCAGCGCGGCCTCGATCGCGGCGACCCGCCCGCCGTCGGTGCCATTGGCCCGTGCCTCGTCCAGCGACCGTCGCATCAGCGGCGTGTCGATGTCCCCGGGGCAGAGCGCGTGTACCCGGATCCCCTGTGGACCGAGTTGTCGGGCCAGCGTGAGCGACAGACCGTGCAACCCTCCCTTACTCGCGCCGTAGGGTACCGAGCCGGAGCCGATCTGCACGCCCGCCTTCGACCCGACCAGCACCAGCACCCCACCGTCAGGGTTCAGGTGCCGGGCGGCGTGCTTGGCGACCAGGAAGGGGCCGGTGAGGTTGACGGCGATCACCTGGGCCCACAGCTCGATCGGCACGTCCCGGACGTCCAGGCCCTGGCCGCGCATGATTCCCGCGACGTGCAGCACGGCGTCGATTCCGCCCAGTTCGGTGGCGACGGCGTCGAGCGCCCCGGCGACCTCGGCCTCGACGGTGACGTCCACGCCCCGGGCGCAGGCCCGCGCCCCGGCGGACCGGGCGGCGTCGGCGGCCTCGGCCGCGCCGGTGGCGTCGGCGTCGAGCACGGCGACCACCGCGCCGGCCACGGCGGCGGCCCGCACGGTGGCCCGGCCGATGCCGGACGCACCGCCGACGACGACCACCCGCCGGCCGGCCAGCAGGCCGACGGTCGCGGTCTCGCCGCTCACGCCCGGACCGGGCGGCGGGCCCGCCGCCCGGTCCGGCTGATCGCCTGGTCCGACCTGGCCCGCGCGGTCGCTCACGCGTGGACCGTCCGGCGCACCGCGTCGGCCACGGTCGCCGCTTCCGGCACCACGACCGCCTGGAGGGCGGGTGCGGCGGGCATCGGCACGTCCGGGGCGGCCACCCGGGCGATCGGGGCGTGCAGGTCGGCGAAGCACTCGGCGGCGGCTCGGGCGGCGATCTCCGCGCCGAACCCGCCGGTCAGGTTCGCCTCGTGCGCGACGACCAGCCGGCCGGTGCGGGCCACCGACGCGGCGACGGTGTCGAAGTCGAGCGGGTTGAGCCAGCGCAGGTCGACCACCTCGACGTCGACGCCCTCCTCGGCCAGGGTGGCGGCGGCGTCGAGGGCCGCCGACACCATCCGGGACCAGGCGACGACGGTGACGTCGGCGCCGGGCCGGACCACCCGGGCCCCGCCGACCTCCTCGACCGGGGCGTCGGTGCGCACCGGGCCCCGGGTCGGGTAGAGCATCCGGGCCTCGGCGACCACCACCGGGTCGTCGCTGACGACCGCGGTACGCAGCATCTGGTACGCGTCGTCCGGGGTGGCCGGCAGCGCGACCCGCAGCCCCGGGGTGTGCGCGAAGTACGCCTCCGGCGAGTGCGAGTGCTGGGCGCACGCCCCCGGCGAGTAACCCTGCTGCATCCGGATCACCAGCGGGGCCTTCCACCGCCCGGCGCTGGAGTAGTGGATGGTGGAGATCTGGTTGACGATCTGGTCCATCGCCACGAACGAGAAGTCGGCGTACATGATCTCGGCGATCGGCCGTAGCCCGGTCATGGCCGCGCCGAGGGCCATGCCGAGGAAGCCGGTCTCGGAGATCGGGGTGTCGAAGATCCGGTCGGAGCCGAACCGCTTGTGCAGCCCCTTGGTCGCGCCGAACGGCCCACCGGGCAGCGCGACGTCCTCGCCGAAGTACACCGTGTCGGTGCGACTGTCCAGGGCCCAGGTGAGCGCCGCGTTGACGGCCTGGATGTAGCGCAGCGACTCAGACATAGACGTGCTCCTTGGCGGTCGCCGGGTCCGGGTACGGCACGGCGCGGGCGGCGGTGACGGCGGACTCGATCTCGGTGGACACCTCGGCGTCGATGGCGTCGAGTCGGGCGGTGAGGTCCGCGTCGGCGGCCCGGCGGATGCGGGCCAGCGGTTCGCGTTCCCGGGCAGCGGTGATCTCGCCGGCCGGGCGGTAGTGCTGTGCGTCGCCGCTGTAGTGGCCGACGAGTCGTTCGGTCATGGCCTCCACGATGGACGGTCCCGAGCCCTCGCGAGCCCGGTCCACGGCCTCGGCGACCGCCTCGGCGACGGCATCGGGGTCGTTGCCGTCGACCACCCGGCCGGGCAGACCGTAGCCGGCGGCCCGCTCGGCGAGCTGGCGGACGCGCACCATGTCGGAGATCCGGGACATCTCGGAGTAGACGTTGTTCTCCACCACCAGCACCAGCGGCAGGTCGAGCACGGCGGCCAGGTTGAGTGCCTCGTGCACGTTGCCCTGGTTCATCGCGCCGTCGCCGATGGTCACCACCGACACGGCCCCGCTGCCGGTGCGCTGCGCGGTGAGCGCCGCGCCGGTCGCGATCGGCACCCCGGCGCCCACGATGGAGTTCTCGCCGACGAACCAGCGTCCCGGGTCCGACAGGTACGGCGAGGCCGCGCGCCCGCCGCAGAGCGCCGAGTCGCGCCCCATCATCTCGGCGAACAGGCCGGTCAGGTCGACGCCGCGGGCGATCGCCCAGCCGTGGCCCCGGTAGGTCGCGGTGACGTGGTCGCCGTCGCGCAACGCCCGGCAGGCACCGACCGGGATGGCCTCCTGACCGTTGCACAGGTGGATCGAGCCCGGGATCTCGCCGGCGTCCTTGAGGGCGGTCAGCCGCTCCTCGAACCGGCGGATCCGGGCCATGAGCCGATAGTCGTCGAGCCGCCCCATCACACCCCCAGAGATAATTGAGCCTTATTAGGCTCGTTGGTTGAGGAGCCTAGACCAGCAGTCCAAGCCTATGGAAGAGTGCACAAGCAAGTTTGTGGCCGTTATTTGTCTCTAATTGGGGGAGTCGGCATGGAGATCGCCGAGGTGGAGTCGGTGGTACGCGGTGACGCGCACTTCGTCCACGTACGCACGTCCGACGGGCTGACCGGGGCCGGCCAGTCCGCCTGCTGGGGATACCCGGGCGCGGTGCACGCCGTGGTGGAGACGTTCCGGCCGTACCTGCTCGGGGCCGACCCGAACCGGATCGAGCACCACTGGCACCACCTCTACCGGATGGGCCCGTTCCGGGGCTCGGTGCTCTCCGCCGCCGTCTCCGCCGTCGACCTGGCCCTGTGGGACCTGCTCGGCAAGCGGCTCGGGGTGCCGGTGTGGCAGCTGCTCGGCGGTCGGGTGCGCGACAGGATCCGGCTGCACCTGCTGCTGCCGGGGACCGGCGCGCAGGCCCTCGCGGGCCAGTCGGCCGCCGCCGTGGCGGACGGCTTCACCGCGGTGAAGTTCGACCCGCTGCCGGCGAACTACGGCGACCTGTCGCAGGCCCGCCTGGTGGCCGAGACCGAGGCCACCACGGCGGCCGTCCGCGACACCGTCGGCCCGGACGTCGACCTGCTGATCGAGCTGCACCGCAAGCTCACCCCGTTGCAGGCGCAGGCCGTGGTGCCGGCGCTGGGCCGGCACCACCCGCTGCTGGTCGAGGACCCGATCCAGATCGACAGCGTGAGCAGTCAGGCCGAGGTGGCCCGGCGGGCACCGGAGGTGCCGATGGCCAACGGGGAGCGGCTGCACACCATCTGGGAGTTCAAGGAACTGCTGGCCCAGGGCGGCGCGCAGTACGTCCGGCCCGACGTCGGGCTGGCCGGCGGGCTCAGCCACGCCCGGAAGATCGCCGCGTTGGCCGAGGCCCATCACGCGGCCGTGGTCAGCCACAACTGCCTCGGCCCGCTGCTCACCATGGCCTCGGTGCAGCTCGACACGGTCATCCCGAACTTCGTCACCCAGGAGTACTCGCCACTGGACGACCAGCTTGCCGACGGCCCGGTCCGGGCCTGCGTCCGACGCGACGGTGGGTTCCTGCCGGTGCCGCAGGACCCTGGCCTGGGCGTGACGCTCGACCTGACCGACACCCGGCCGCTGGATCTGACCGGCCGGCCGTTGACCCGCATTCCGCTGCGCGCCGACGGCTCGGTCGCGTACGCGGTCTGACGGCGCACACCGCGACGGCCCGGCGGGGATCTCCCCACCGGGCCGTCGCGCGGTGGTCGCGCTCCTCACGGCGGCGGTTGCCCCGGGTGGTGGAACACCGGGTACGCCCACAGCGGCTCGCCGTCGGCATCGGCGACCTCGGCGAACAGGTCGGCCAGCGACGCCGTCCAGCGGGCCTGCACGTCCGAGGCGGCGGTGACCGCGCGGGCCGCGGCGAGACCCCGGCGGGTCCGCAGCACACAGATCAGCAGCAGGTCGTGCCGGTAGATGTGGTAGTCGTAGATGCCCGCCTCGTCGAGCAGCGCGGACAGCTCGGGCCACACCCGGGCGTGCCGCCGTTCGTACTCGGCCTCCGCGCCGGGGCGCAGCCGGTACAGGTGGCACACCTGCTCACCCGGCCCGGCCGCCCCGCTCACCGGCTCTCCCGCCGGGTGCGGCCGGTCGCCGTCGCCTGGTGCCCGAGCCGGCGAGCGCGGGTGCGGCCGGTCGCCGTCACTTGCCCGAGCCGGCGAGCGCGCCGGAGACGAGTTGCCGCTGGAAGACCAGGTAGACGATCAGCACCGGCAGCAGCGCCACGATCAGCCCGGCGCTGACCAGCGGCACGGACACGTCGTACTGGCCGCTGAGGAGGGAGACGCCGACCATCAACGTCTTGCTGTCCGAGCCGCCCATGATGACCAGCGGCAGCAGCAGGTCGTTCCACATCCAGACGAAGTTGAAGATGGCCAGCGCCGCGATCGCCGGGGTGGCGATCGGGGCGAGCAGCCGGAACAGGATGGTCAGGTGCCCCGCGCCGTCGACCCGGGCCGCCTCGATCAGCTCGTCGGGCACCTGCTGGAAGTAGCCGGCGAGCTGGTAGGTGCCCAACGGCAGCCCGAACGCCGCGTACGCCAGGATCAGGCCCTGGTACTGGCCGGACATGCCGAGGTCCAGCACCGTCTGGTAGAGCGGGTAGATGATCGCCTGGCTGGGGATGGTCAGCGTCACGATGATCAGCAGGAAGACGACCTTCCCGCCCCGGAACCGCAGCTTGGTCACCGCGTACGCGACCAGCAGCGCGGCGAGCACCGACAGCACCAGCCCGCCGAGTGTGGTGATCAGCGAGTTGAGCAGCAGCCGGGGCATGTCCATCCGGCGGAACGCCTCCAAGTAGTTCTCCAGGGTGATCCCGGCCGGCAGGCCCAGCGGGTCGTCGGCGAAGCCGGACTGCGTCTTCACCGAACTGACCACGGTGAACAGCAGCGGGTAGAGCGCCGCGACGGCGACGACGACCAACGCGAACGTCAACAGGTAGCGCCCGATCCGGGCGGAGTGGCGCGGGTTCATCGCGGCTTCCGGGTCCCCTCTGTGAACATGTGCCGCACGCTGAAGATCGACAGCACGGCGACGAAGACGAACAGGGCGATGCCGATGGCCGAGCCGTAGCCGCGGTCCAGGAACTGGAAGGTGGTGAGGAAGACCAGGTACTCGGGGAGCATGGTGGCGTCCCCCGGACCGCCCTGGGTCAGCGCGTAGATCAGCGGGAACAGCCAGATCAGCACGCCGGAGGCGCAGAGCACGCTCCAGTACGCCACGGTCGGGCGCAGCATCGGCACGACCACCGACCACAGTTGCCGGAAGAACCCGGCCCCGTCGAGGTACGCCGCCTCCAGGGTCTCCTCCGGAATGGTGGCCAGCCCGGCGAGGTAGGTCATCACGCCGAGCCCGAAGAAGCTCCACAGGGCGACCGCCACCAGCGAGAACAGTGCGCTGTACCGACCGTTGAGCCACTCGATCGCCAGCGGCTCCAGCCCGACGAAGCGCAGCAGGGCGTTCAGTGGCCCGTCGGGGGCGAGGATCTGCCGGAACATGATGCCGACCACGATCGGCGCGATGGTGTACGGCACGAAGTACACGGCCCGGAAGAACTTCCAACCCGGCGACCGTTGGTGGATCAGCAGCGCCAGGATCAGCGGGAGCACGACCCACACCGGCAGGGTGGCCACCACCAGCAGCGCGTTGCGGAAGCTGGTGAGCACCATCGGGTCGTCGAACATCCGGGTGTAGTTGTCCGCCCCGGCGAACTCGCTGCCGCCGAACCCGCTGGACGACTCGAAGCTGGTGATCACCCCCCGGACCAGCGGCACCAGCTTGAACAGCACCGCCAGGACGAGGGCGGGGAGCACCAGCGCGGCGCCCAGCCACCACTCCCGGGCCCGCCCGGGGCGGGGCGGCCGGCGGGTCGGCGCGGGCGGGCCGTCGGTGGCCCCGGGCTTCGACACCGGCGCGGTGGAGATCGTCATCAGGGTTCCTCCCCCGGGTCGGTCGGGCGGGGCGACACCACGTCGCCCCGCCCGGGGTGGTTACTTGCCCTGCTTCTTCGTGGGGCTGCGCTCCAGCGCCTGCTGCATCTGGTCGGCCCACTTGTCCACGGTGAGCTGACCGAGGGTGACCTGCTGCCAGCCCCGGGCCAGGGCGTCGGCCTCCGGGCCGGAGAGCATCACCCCGGCGTGCAGGGTCGGCTGGGCGACCAGTTCCTGGATCTTCAGGTAGGCCGGCGAGGACGGCAGCAGCGCCTTGTCGACGTTCTTGTTCAGCGGCTGGCCCTTGGCGTGCTTGACCCACAGCTCGCCGTTCTCCTTGCCGGCGAGCCAGCTGATGAACTCCAGACCGGCCTGCTTCTTCTCGCTCCACTGGGTGACCCCGTAGACCGCGCCCTCGATGCCGGAGAACTTGCCCGAAAGCGGCGCGGCCGGGTCGATCGCCGGCCAGCGGGTGACGCCGAGCTTGTCGTCGCCGAGGGCCTTGCCGAACGCCTCCCAGTTCACCGCATCGGAGATGATGGTGCCGGCGAACGCGGCGTCGCCGCGCTGGAAGATGTCCGCGCCGTCGGGGAGCATGGTGATCGACGGGGCGTTCTTGTTGGCCCAGCCCTTGGTGGTGATCTCGGCGAGCTTCTCCAGCACCGCGACCAGCTTCGGGTCCTTCCAGGACAGCTTGCCGGCGAGCAGGGCCCGGATGTCGTCCTCGGTGAGGTAGTTGCGGGCGATCTCCGGGAAGTCCCAGTACGCCGGGAAGGTGCCGGACAGGCCGAGCGCCAGGCAGGTCTTGCCGGCCTTCTTCACCGCCTCGCAGGCCGCGCCGAACTCGTCCCAGGTCGCCGGGGGCCGCTCCGGGTCCAGCCCGGCGGCGGTCAGCACCGCCTTGTTGTAGTACAGGACGTTGCCCTGGTACGAGAAGGGCACCCCGTAGCAGGTCTTGCTGGTGTCGAAGCCCTCGCAGGCGCCGCTGTAGGTGACCAGGTCCTTGGTGATCTCGGCGGCCTTGTCGCCCAGCGGCACGTACGCGCCTCGTCGGTCGAACAGCTCCAACCCGGCGTTGTTGGCCATCACGTCCGGCCCCGACTGCGAGGTGATGTAGGGGCCCTGCACCTCGGGATACTTGTCGAACGGGACGGACTGCATCTCCAGCTTGATGTCCTGGTGGCTGGCCTCGAAGCTGGTCTTGACCTGCTTCCAGTACTCGGTGCCGCCCGGCTCCCAGGTCAGCACCTTGAGGGTGACCGGGCCGTCGGCGGCGTCGTCGCCACCGCATCCGGTCAGCAGCGCGGCGGCGGCCATGCCGGCGGCGAGGACGCCGGCCAATCTCCGTCGAAACATCGGGTTAGCTCCTGTCAACAAGTGGGGGGGCTCAGGGGAGTCGGCGGACCGCGCCGCCGGTGCGGGCGCTCTCGGCCACCGCCTCGGCGACCCGTACGACGTGCAGGCCGTCGGCGAGCGGGACGATCGCCGTCGGTGCGGTGCCGTCGAGTTGGCCGAGGAAGTGCCGCAGCTCGGCGGCGAGCGCTCCACCGCCGTCGACCGGGGAGAGCAGCCAGTCCGGCGCCTCGGTCGGCTCGCCCTGGACGAGCAGCGTGGGGTGGCCGAGGTCGACGTGTGCGACCCCGTCGGTGCCGTACACCTCGACCAGGTCCGAGGTGTGGTTCGGGGTGCTCTCGGGGAGCAGGTAGCTGTTGCGGATCGACGACACGACGTCGTTGGCGTGCCGCAGCTCCGCCCACACCAGGACCGGGGTGGCCGATCCGGGTCGGGTCCGGGCCGCCGCGCGGACCTCGACCACGGGCGCTCCGGCGTACCAGAGGGCCAGGTCGATGTCGTGCACGGCGGTGAGCAGCGCGGGGTGGTCGCGGGGGAAGAGTCGGCTCAGGGTGCGGGGCCGGTCGCGGCGGGACGAGACGGCGAGGACGTCGCCGAGCCGGCCGGCGCGGATCGCGTCGTACAGGGCCCGGTGCGGCGGGCTGTGCCGCAGGATGTGCCCCGGCTGGCAGAGCACGCCGGTGCGTTCGGCGGCGGCGACGATGGCGGCGGCGTCGTCGACCGTCGCGGCGAGCGGCTTCTCCACCAGCACGGGCACCCCGGCGTCGAGCAACCGCACGGCCACCGCCCGGTGCGCCGGGCCCGGCACACAGACCGACGCGGCGTCCGGCGGCCCGGCGGCGAGCAGGTCGGCGACGCTGGCGTACGCCTGCGGCACCCCGTGCGCGGCGGCCACCCGCTCGCGGGTCGCTGCGTCCGGCTCGACCAGGGCACCCACCGGCGCGCCCAGCGACCGGTACGCGGCCAGGTGCCGGACACCGAACGCCCCGGCACCGATCACGGCGATCGACGGGCGACTCATGCCCCGACCGCCTCGACGGTGCCGGCGCGGTCACCCGCGCCGGCCTGGACGTCCCCGGTGACACCGTCGACGTCGGGTCCGGCCAGTCGGCCGTCGAGCACCGCCCGGGTGAGCCGCTCCAGGGCGTCCACCCCGACGCCGAGGCAGCGTTCGTCGACGTCGAAGGCGCCGGAGTGCAGCGGTGCGCCGCCGCGCTCGCCGGTGACGCCGAGTTTGACGTACAGGCTGGGGCCGAGCACGGCGAGCAGGGCGAAGTCGTCGGTGGTCAGTGGGGGTTCGGTCAGGTCGGCGACCTCGACCACCCCGGGCAGTTCGGCCCGCGCGAGGGCCACCAGGGTCGCGGCGTTGCGCACCGGGGGCATCTCGTTGGCCCAGGTGAACCGGAGTCCCAGGTCGAGCGCGGCGGCCTGTTGCCGGGCGATCCGCTCGATGACCTCCTTGAGGCGGGATCGGGTGGTCTCGTCGTGGGTGCGCAGCGTGCCGGTCGCCTCTGCCCGCTCGGCGACCTGACTCTGGCTGGCCCCGCCGGCGATCGTGCCGATGTTGAAGGCGACCAGCTCGTGCGGGTTGCGGGAGCGGGCCACCCCGGCGTGCAGCAGGTTGACGATGCCGGCGAGGCCGAGGATGGCGTCGCGGCCCAGGGCCGGGGTGGCGGCGTGCGCGGCCCGGCCGAACACCTCGAACCGGAAGGCGTCCTTGGCGGCCATCGCGGTAACCCGATCCACACCGACCGTTCCGACCGGTAGGTCGGGCCAGCAGTGCAGGCCGAGGACGGCGTCGAAGCGCCGGTCGCGCAGGGCCTCGTCGGCGAGCACTGCGGCGGCACCGGATTCCGCGCCGAACGGGATCTCCTCGGCCGGTTGGAACAGCAGGGTCACCGAACCCCGAGCGGGCGGGTCGGCCGCGAGTCGAGCCGCGACGCCGGCCACGACGGTCATGTGCACGTCGTGTCCGCAGGCGTGGCAGACGCCCGGATTGCCCGACGCCCAGGGTACCTCCTTGGCATCCTGAACCGGATAGGCGTCCATATCGGCCCGAAGTAGCACCGAGGGTCCGGGGGCGCGCGCTTCGATCTCGGCGAGGAGGCCCGTGCCGGCGATGCCGGAGCGCACCCGGGTGACCGGAGCGAGTCGATCGGCGAGAGTGGCCGCGGTCTGTCTTTCAGTGAACCGCAGCTCGGGGTCGTGGTGGAGCTGCCGCCGCAGCCGTACCAGATCGTCAACGTCCTCGTGCGCCTGCACCACGCGGTCCACTCCTCGCCTACGTCCGATAATCCGGACCTAATTGAGACAAGAACCTAAGGTAGGGGTCCTCCCGCGTCAATGGGCAGGTGGGAATCGGTTAGGGTCCGGCCATGGAACGCGTCGACGCCCATCTGCACCTCTTCGCCGACGGTTATCCGGGCCGATACGGAAGGTCACCGGCCGGGGGTGACGAACTCGCCGTCTACCGGACGTTGCGCCGCGAACACGGCATCACACAAGCGCTCGTGGTCGGCTACGAGGGCGGGCCGGAGTTCGCCGGCAACAACCGGCACCTGGCCCGGCTCGCCGACGCGCACGACTGGATCGTCCCACTGGCGTACGTTCCGGTCACCGGCGTCGACCGGGCCGGACTCGACCGGTTCCGGTCGGAGAGGTTCGCGGGCATCGCGGCGTACCTGCCGGACCGGGCCTCGGCCGACGCCTTCGCCGGCTGGGTGACGGGGGTCGCCGGGCCGCTCAACGACGCGGCGGCGGTGCTCAGCCTCAACGCCCCGCCGGAGGCGGCCGGGCGGCTCGGGCGGGCGCTGGCGGCCCTCGACGGGTGCGTGGTGCTGTTCAGCCACCTCGGCCTGCCGGGCCGGCAGCCGAGGGTTCCGAGCCCCGAGGCCGCCGCCGGCCGGCTCGCCCCGCTGACCGACCTGGCCCGGCTGCCCCACGTCGGAGTCAAGGTCTCCGGCCTGTACGCCATCAGCGAGCCCGCCGACGACTATCCCCACGCCGCCGCCCGGCCCTTCGTCGACCTGCTGCTGCACCGCTTCGGCGCGCAGCGACTGTACTGGGGCTCGGACTTCGCCCCCAGCCTGGACCAGGTGTCTTTCGCCCAGACCCTGCACCCGGTCGGGCTCGACGGGCTCTCCGCCACCGAGGTGGCCGACGTGTTCGGGGGCAACCTCCACCGCGCGCTGCGCCGCCGCGCCGCGGGGAGCGGCACGGGCCGGGGAACGACGCCCTCCGGCCCGGTCGACTGATCCGGCCCGCCCCGGCAGAGCCGTGCTCGCGTGCCGCCGGCGCTCGGGTCGCAGTGGAACGCGCCCGCTACGTCCCCGCGGGTGGGGGCCGCCCATCGGCGTCCCCGGCGAAGGTGGGCAGGTGCCGGGCCTGTGCGGAGAGCAGGTGGTGGCGCATCGCCTCGGCGGCGGCGTCCGGTTCGCCGGCGGCGACGGCGGCGGCGATCCGGCCGTGCTCGGCCACCGTCACGCGCGGGTCGGTGGCCGGGAAGTAACGGCGGTGCAGGTGCAGGTGCGCGTGCAGCCGGCTGATGGACTCCCGCAGCAGCCGGCTGCCGGACAGTTCGGCGACCAGGTCGTGGAAGCGGGCGTCCCACGCGATGAACGCGGCCCATCGGCGGTGGTCCGCTCCCGGCTCGACCGCCACCGCCGCGGCGGCCTGCTCGCCGACCCGCCCGCGCTCGTCGCCGGTGGCCTGCGTCGCCGCCCGCCGGGCCGCCGCCGGTTCGAGCAGCAGGCGCAGCTCGAACAGCTCCTCGAACTCTTTGCGGGACAGCAGCGGGGTGGTGGTGTAGCCGGTCATCGCCCGTTTGCGGACCAGGCCGTCGGATTCCAGCCGGGCCAGCGCCTCCCGGACGGGGGTGGGAGAGACCTGGAGGGAGCGGGCCAACCCGTCGATGCTGATCCGGTCGCCGGGAGCGATGGCGTGCGCCATGATCAGGGCCTGCACCGACTCGTAGACGTCGTCGGTCAGGGTGAGCCGCTGCACCGGCCGGATCCCGTCGGGCAGTGGCGGTGTGGCCATCGCGCGTCCCCTGGCTCTGTCGTCGGACCGGACCCCGGTCCGGTCCGGTCGATCATATATGATCTACGATCGATGATGGCGGTGGGCGGGCGACGCCACCGGTCGTGGAGAGGCCGTCGGATGAAGCTGATGCGGGTGGGCCCGCCGGGCGCGGAGCGGCCCGTGCTGCACGCCGACGGTCGGCACTACGACCTGTCCGCGGTGACCCCGGACATCGACGGCGCTTTTCTCGCCTCGGGTGGTCTGGACCGGGTCCGGGCGGCGCGGCACCTGCCCGAGGTGGACGTCACCGGGATGCGGGTGGGAGCGCCGGTGGCCCGGCCCGGCCCGGCGCGGTGCTGTGTGTGGGGCAGAACTACGCCGCGCACGCCGCCGAGTCCGGCACGGCGCCACCCGAGACTCCGATCATCTTCTACAAGGCGCCCAACACCGTGGTCGGCCCGTACGACGACGTGCTGGTGCCGCGCGGCTCGACCACCACCGACTGGGAGGTCGAGCTGGCCGTGGTCATCGGCCGGCGGGCCCGCTACCTGGACTCGCCCGCGCGGAGCCTGGCCCACGTGGCCGGCTACCTGGTCTCCAATGACGTGTCCGAACGCGACTTCCAGCTACGCCACTCGGGCGGCCAGTGGTCCAAGGGGAAGTCCTGCGAGACCTTCCAACCACTCGGCCCCTGGCTGGTCACGCCGGACGAGGTCGCCGACGTGCAGGACCTCGGACTGCGCTCCTGGGTCAACGGCGAGGTCCGGCAGGATTCCCGGACCGCGGACATGGTCTTCGACGTGGCGTACCTGATCTGGCACCTGTCGCAGTACACGGTGCTCGACCCGGGCGACGTGATCAACACCGGTACGCCCGAGGGGGTCGCCCTCAGCGGCCGGTTCCCCTACCTCGCCCCGGGCGACGTGGTGGAGGTCGAGGTGGACGGCCTGGGGCGGCAACGGGTCACCATGGCGTCGGCCTGACCGGGCAGCCGGCCGTGCCCCGTTCGGCTCAGCGGACCAACCGCAGGCCGGACATGCCGCCGTCGACGGCCAGCGCGGTGCCGGTGGTCGCCCCGGAGAGCGGCGAGGCGAGGAACGCCACCGCCTGGGCCACCTGGGCGGCGGTGACCAGCCGGCCGGTGGGCTGCCGGGCGGCCAGCCTGCGTTTCTCCGTGGCCGGGTCCTCGGCCCCGGCGAGCAGCCGGGTCACCCACGGGGTGTCCACCGTGGCCGGCGCCACCGTGCACACCCGGATCCCGTCGCCCACCAGATCGGCGGCCATGGCCAGGCTGAGCGCGTGCACCGCGCCCTTGGTGGCGGAGTAGACCGCCCGCTCGACCAGCCCCGCCGTCGCCGCGATCGAGGTGACGCTGACGATGGCCGCGCTGGTCGAGCGGCGCAGGTGGGGCAGGGCCGCCCGGCAGGCCCGTGCCACGCCGACGACGTTGACGTCCAGGCAGCGGTGCCACTCGGCGTCACCGGCGGTCTCCACCGTCCCGACCGCGCTGATCGCCGCGCAGTTCACCAGGACGTCGAGACCGCCCAGGGCCTCGGCGACCCGGTCCATGGTCTGCTCCAGCGGGTCGCCGACGTCGGCGGTGAGTCGCAGGTGCGGCCCACCCGACCCGGGGTCGCGATCGAGTACGGCGACCCGCGCCCCGCGCTCGGCCAGCAGGCTGACGACCGCCGCGCCGATGCCCGAACCGCCACCGGTGACCGCCGCCACCAGCCCCTGGAAATCCGTCATCTCGCTACCTCGTACCCACAGGCGGCGGTGCGGCCGGTGGTCGCCCCGCCCGTGCACCGGGCACCCACCGGGGCCGGGGCGACTTCCGTTGCCCGCACTGGCACATCGTCCCGACCGATGAGATCGCGGAGTGCCGAGCCTCGTCCTGGCCATCGTAGATCATATAGGATGCCGTCAATCCTGGGCGGAATGCGGGCGAGGGGGCTGCGGTGCGCATCGCGTTGTTCGTCACCTGCCTCAACGACGCGTTCTTCCCGCAGGTGGGTATCGCCACCGTGACGGTGTTGGAGCGACTCGGCCACACCGTGACCTTCCCCGCCGCCCAGAGCTGCTGCGGGCAGTTGCACGCCAACACCGGGTACGCGGCCCCGGCCCGCGCGCTGGAGCGGGACACCGAGGCGGCGTTCGCCGGACACGACGTGGTCGTCTCCCCGTCCGGCTCCTGCGTGGCCCACCTGCGGACGCACACCCGACTGCCGGTGCACGAACTCTCCGAGCTGCTGGTGGACGTGCTCGCGGTGACCGATGTGGGGGCCCGTTTCCCGCACCGGGTCACCTACCACCCGACCTGCCACGGGCTGCGGCTGCTGCGCCTGGGCGACCGGCCGCTGCGGCTGCTCCGCGCGGTACGCGACCTGGAACTGCGCGACCTGCCCGAGCCGGAGCAGTGCTGCGGCTTCGGCGGCACCTTCGCGCTGAAGAACGCCGCCGTCTCCGGCGCCATGCTCGCCGACAAGTGCGCCCACGCGGTGGCCACCGGCGCCGACTACCTGGCCGCCGCCGACAGTTCCTGCCTGGCCCACATCGGCGGTGGCCTGGCCCGCCGACCCGGCGCCCCGCGACCGATCCACTACGCCGAGATCCTCGCCGCCACCGGGCCGGCGGTGACGCCGTGACGCACCCCCGACACTACCGGGCCGGCGGTGACGCCGTGACGCACTCCCGACGCGACCCGGGGAGATGTCGATGAGCCGGCAGTTGCCCATCGTGGCCCGTACCCCGTTCCCCCGGGCGGCGGCCGGCGAACTGGGTGACGTCCAGCTCCGGGCCAACCTCGGCCGGGCCACCCGTACCATCCGCGACAAGCGGGCCGCGGTGGTGGCCGAGGTGCCCGACTGGGAACGGCTGCGCGACCGGGCGGCCCGGGTCAAGGACGACGTGATCGACCGGCTGCCGCACCTGCTCGCGCAGTTCGAGCGGGCGGCCACCGCCGCCGGCGCGACCGTGCACCACGCCGTGGACGCCGCCGCCGCCAACGCGGTGGTCACCGACCTCGTCCGGGCCCAGGGCGTCGACCGGGTGGTGAAGGTCAAGTCGATGGCGACCCAGGAGATCGGCCTCAACGAGGCGCTGGCGGCGGCCGGCGTCACGGCGGTGGAGACCGATCTGGCCGAGCTGATCGTGCAACTCGCCGACGACACCCCGTCGCACATCCTGGTACCGGCGATCCATTACAACCGAGGGCAGATCCGGGAGCTGTTCGCCCGTCGGATGCCCGGCTTCACCGCCGGGTCCGACGACCCCGCCGTGCTGGCCGGCGCCGCCCGGGACCACCTGCGGCGTACCTTCCTCGCGGCCCGGGTCGCGGTCTGCGGGGCCAACTTCGCGGTGGCCGAGACCGGCTCGTTGGTGGTCGTCGAGTCGGAGGGCAACGGTCGGATGTGCCTGACCCTGCCGGACACCCTGATCGCCGTGGTGGGGGTGGAGAAGCTGCTGCCACGCTTCGCCGATCTGGGGGACTTCCTGCGGCTGCTGCCGCGCTCGTCGACCGGCGAGCGGATGAACCCGTACACCTCGATCTTCACCGGGGTGACCCCCGGGGACGGGCCCCGTCGGTTGCACATCGTGCTGCTGGACAACGGCCGTAGCCGGGTGGCCGCCGACCCGGTGGGCCGCGCTGCGCTGCGCTGCATCCGCTGCTCGGCCTGCCTGAACGTGTGCCCGGTCTACGAGCGGGTCGGCGGGCACGCCTACGGGTCGGTCTATCCCGGGCCGATCGGCGCGATCCTCTCGCCGCAGCTCACCGGTCAGGAGGCCGGTGCCAACCGGACCCTGCCGTATGCCTCGACGCTCTGCGGGGCCTGCTACGACGTCTGCCCGGTCAAGATCAACATTCCGGAGATCCTGGTGCACCTGCGCCAGGCGGGGCCGAAACCGGCGGCCGAACGCGCGGCGATGGCGCTGCTGGCCCGGACGATGCGGCACCGACGTCGGTGGCGGGTGGGGCTACGGGCGGTCCGGGTGGGTGGCCGACCGCTACGGGTGCTGACCAGACGGCACGGCGGGCGGCTGCGCCGGGCACCGTGGCCGCTGTCGGCGTGGACCGCGCACCGGGACGCGCCGCTGCCGGCGGGCGAGTCCTTCCGCGACTGGTGGAGCCGCACCCATGCCTCCTGACCTGCCCGCCCTCTTCGTCGAACGGGCCCGTGACCATCACGCCGGGGTGCACGCCTGCACCCTGGCGGAGCTGCCCGACCTGCTCGGCGTCCTGCTCGCCGGGGCCTCCGGCGTAGTGCTGCCGGCCGGTACACCGCCGGCCTGGACCGGCCGGCTGGGTCCGCCCACGCTGGCCGGCGACCTGCTCACCGCCGCCCAACTGGACGCTCCCGGGCTGGCCGTCCTGACCGGTTGCGCGCTCGCCGTGGCCGAGACCGGCACGCTGGTGCTCGACGGCGGCGTGGCCCAGGGCCGCCGGCTGCTCACCCTCGTCCCCGACCACCACGTCTGCGTGGTGCGCGCCGCGCAGATCGTGGCCGACGTGCCCGATCTGGTGCGGGCGCTGCCCGACCCCACCCGGCCGATCACGATGATCTCCGGCCCCTCCGCGACCAGTGACATCGAGCTGAACCGGGTGGAAGGCGTGCACGGCCCCCGCCGGTTGGACATCGTCTGCCTTTCGGCGGCCCGGTAGGTGGCATCCGCACGGCACCCCGCAGGGCCCACCACGCCGCAGCCCGACGAGCCCGCCAGCCGTCGCCGTCACCCGGGGCGGACGATCGTGGGGCACCCGATCCCGATCTCAAGGAGGACTGGATGACGCTGACATCGGCCGACACGACGACCGTGGGTGTGACCGGGTGGGTCGACGGCACGTTCGCCAATCCGGTGGTCCCCGGTTTCCACCCGGATCCGAGTGTCTGCCGGGTCGGTGACGACTACTACCTGGCGTGTTCCAGCTTCGAGTACTTCCCCGGGGTGCCGCTGTTCCACAGCCGGGACCTGGTGCACTGGGAGCAGATCGGCAACGTGCTGGACCGGCCGGGCCAGCTGGCCCTGCCGGTGACCATGCCGTCGTCCGCCGGCGTGTACGCGCCGACGTTGCGGCACCACGACGGTCGCTTCTGGCTGATCGTCACCAACTGCGCGGACGGTGGCGGCACGCTGATCTGCACCGCCACCGACCCGACCGGCCCCTGGTCGGATCCGGTCCGGGTGCCGGGCGTGGGCGGCATCGACCCCGACCTCGCCTGGGACGAAGACGGCACCTGCTGGTGCACCTACGCCGGGATCGAGCAGGTGCGCATCGACCCGGGGACCGGGCGGACGTTCGGTCCTCCCCGGCGGTTGTGGTCCGGCGCGGCGGGCGCGCAGGCCCCGGAGGCGCCGCACCTGTACCGGGTCGGCGGCTACTGGTACCTGCTGATCGCCGAGGGCGGCACCGAACGCGGGCACGCCGTCTCGATCGCCCGCGCGACGACGCCGGACGGCCCGTACGAGCCGTGCCCGGCCAACCCGATCCTTACCCACCGGGGCACCCACCGGCCGATCCAGAACACCGGCCACGCCGACCTGGTCGAGGCGGCCGACGGGTCGTGGTGGCTGGTGCTGCTCGGCGTACGCCCCGGCGGCGGGACGCCCGGCTGGCACGTGCTCGGGCGGGAGACGTTCCTGGCCCCGGTGACCTGGGTCGACGGCTGGCCGGTGGTCGGTGCGGTCGCGCCGGTGATGACCGCGCCGCCATGGGCCGCGCACCCCGTGCCGCCGTCGCCGGTGCGCGACGACTTCGACTCCGAGCGGCTGCATCCCCGGTGGGTCTCGGTGCGGTCCCGGCCGGCTGACGTCTGGTCGTTGACCGAGCGGCCGGGCTGGCTCACGCTGCGGGCCCGCGGAGCGTCACCGGACGCGCCGGACGTCACGTTCGTCGGCCGTCGCCAGCAGCACCCGTCGTGCCGCGTCCGGGCCCTGGTCGACCCGGCCGGCGGGCGCGGCGGGCTGGTGGTACGCCTCGACGAGCGGCACCACTACGACGTCGAGGCGGGCGACGGCGAGGTGCGGGTCGTCGTGCGGATCGGCTCGGTGCTGTCGACGCTCGCCACCCGGCCGGTCGCGACCGGTCCGGTCCGCCTCCGGATCGAGGTGCTCGCGCCGTCCCCCGGCGACTGGCACCCCGGCAAGGAGCCCGACCTGCTCCGGCTCGGCGTCGAGCACCCGGACGGGACGTTCGACGTGCTGGCCGACCTCGACGGCCGGTACCTGTCCACCGAGGTCGCCGGTGGTTTCACCGGCCGCGTCATCGGCATGTACGCCGCCACCGGCACTGTCGCATTCGACTGGCTCGACTACGAACCCCGGCAGACCGCAGCCGGCGCGGAAGGCGACCCGACGCCCTGACCGGAGGCCCCTGCCGACCTCACCCCTGGAATGGCCGTCTCCGCCGAACAGTGGTGGCGGGGGCTGGATCTGTTGTCAGAGCAGTTTCGCGAGTCGCTTCTTCTTCGTGTTCTCCCGGACGACCCAGGCCACATCGCGATCGTCGATGGCGGCCAGCGCCCGGAACTGCGGCAGACCGACAGCGGGGTCGGCAGCCACCGCGACACTCCAGCAGTAGCCCAATGCCTGACGCAGCGCGCGGACGCCGTCGTCCCGGCGTTGGCTGGCCGGCAGAGCGGTCAGGCCGGTGGTCGTCCGTTCGCACAGCGCGACGGCGCAGGCGGCGGCCCCCGGGACGGTCAGCAGGCGCGGTTCGCACACGCCTGCGACGGCTGCCCGCCGGACCAACGGATGCGGGTTCGCGGCCCAGGCCGTGCCGAGCTTGAGAAGGCGCGGCAGGTCGGCGTCGCCGAGCCGCTGCAGCGCCAGGGCCACCGCCTCGCGCACCCGCCAGCGGGCGTCGGTAGCGTGGTCGCGCAGGCGTGCCTCGATGTCCGTGCGGGTCTGCGCGTCCGCGCCGGTGGCCAACAGCCGGCCGAGGCCGAGCACCCCGCAGAACACCAGATACTCGTCGTCGGTGGCGATCAACCGATCGAACGAGGCGGGATCGCCCTCGTCGGCGACGGCCTGAGCAAGCTCAACGTTGGCCCGTGGACCGGGCAGCCCCGAGTGGGCCCGGAGGAACGCCGGCCAGTGCGCCGGATCGGAGGCGCGCAACTCGACCCGGTACTGATCACGCTGGCCCACCGCACCAGCGTACCCCCGTGCGGCGTCGGCGACGGGCGGTCCGGCCAGGTCGGGTGGCCCGTCGGCGGTCTGGGACGGTCGCGGCGGAGGGCGAACCCGGTACCCCCGACAACCGCACCTCCCGCCTGGCGCGTCGCCGACCCGGTCGACGTCGGTGGTCACGCGCTAGATCGGGAAGTGGCCGTGCCGCCAGTGCCAGTGGCGGCCCGCCCTCAGGTGGTCGACGATCGCGTGCTGGAGCACGGTGCGGCGGGGTAGTTGGTCGAGTGGTGTGCTGAGCGTACGGAATGCGAACCGCAGCACCTCGATGTCGGCGTCCGGCCCGTCCTGTTCCACGTAGGGCAGCAGCGTGAACCTCCGCTGGAACCGGATGATGTTGGAATCCTCGGGCAGGTACTCCCGCAGCTGCGGGTCGAGCAGCCAGGACCCGCAGGAGAACTCCGTGTAGCGCTCGTCGGGGAAGTGGCGCGGGAAGAACGCGCGGCCCTCGTCGAGCGACGCGTCGACCGACTCCGGGGTCATCGGGCCCGAGTCGGGGACGTGCAGGCCGATGGCGTTGTCGCCGCGATGGTGCTGTAGCCGGCCCAGCTCGTACAGGCCGCCGCGGACGTGCAGCGTCAGCCAGCTCTGCATGACCGGCCACCCCTCGCCGTGCATCCGCCGATCGATCGCGAGGTTGCGACCCAGGTCCGCGAGGGTCGCCCAGGTAACGGACCCGGCGACGCCGTGGTCGCGGTGGTAACCGGTGACCACGTCGACCAGGGCCAGGTACGCGTACACGTAGAGGTGCCGCCAGGCCGGGCCCCGGTCGCGGGGCAGCTCCGGACCGGGCGAGAGCCAGCCGTGGCCGCCGAGATCGGCGCGGACCAGGGCGATCACGCGGTCGAGCAGCCAGCGCAGCTCCGGGGTCCACAGTGGGGAGCCGGGGGCGGGCCAGCCGGCCATGATCTCGGCGGTGTCCGCCGGCTGCACCCCGAGCCGGTCGAGAATCGCGGGCGCGTCGGCCTCGGCGGGCAGCGGAGCCGAGGGCCGGTCGCCGGCGAGCCGGTGGACGCGGTCGACGTCCTCGACGGGCACCCCGAGCCGGGCGGCGATGTCGTCCAGATCCACCCGCCCGATCCTAGCGGCCGAGGGGCGTTCCGTCCGTCGTCGTTCTGCGCGATCCGGTGCCCCTGGCGGGCGTCGGTGGCAGTGTGCGGGCGTCGTCACGGCGACGGCGCGTTGACGGTCGTCACCCTCGTGGAGTCCGTGCGCCGTACCGGCCGGCACTGGCGCCGGCGGACGTCGCACTAGCATGGCTGCGGTCAGTGGTGGTGGTGGAGACGAGGCGACATGGGATGGCTCGGGCGGATGCTGGGTGGCCGGCAGGTCCAGGACGACCCGGTGCGGCAGGCGGCGCTGCTGCGCGACGTCCGGCACCGCTTCGGCGCGCACCTGGCGGTCCGGCCGCCCGAGCAGGTCGAGGCGGTCACCCGGTTGCTCGACGACGGTGACGGCCTGGCGGTGGCGGCCACCATCGTGGGCGAGTTCGCCGACGAGGCCCACGCGGACGTGCTGGCCCAGACGCTGGAGCTGGACCGGCGTACCGGTCACCGGCTCCCGGTCGACCGCAGCAACTACCGGCCGTTGTGGCGGGCGGCGGGGGCCCAGTTGCGCTGGCCGCTGTTCGCGCTGCCGGGCGGCCTCCACCCGTACGTGCACGTCGCCGCCGCCGTCACGGTCGTCGGCGCGCGGGCACCGCAGTTCGTCCGGGCGACCGACCCCCATCCGCTGCTGGCCCGCCTGTTCGAGGTGCTCGACCTCACCGCCGTCGGCTGGGAGTACGGCCGGGTGCGGGTGGACCACGACGCCGCCTCGCTGGCCGGTCGGTTGATCTCGACCGCCCGGGACGTCCGGGCGGCGATGAAGGAGCCCCCCTCGCTGCCGCCGTCGGCCCGGGAACTCATGCGCAGCAACCGGGCTGTCGACGTGTGGGATCCCACCGGTGACCGGGTGGTCGGCACGATCAACCTCGGCGCGGAGATGCGACCGGCGCTGCTGAGCTGACTCCGGGCGGCTGACCTCACGCCGATCATCGTCCCGGCCCGACGTGTCGGTCAGCGCCGGGCCGGGACGATGATCGGCAGCCGGACGGTGCTGACCGAGGACGCTCTCGACACCGCTCGTGCCGTGGTGCGCCTCGGCGCGCTTGCGGGCGATCGACAGCTTCCCACCTCGGACCACCGATGTCCTAGGACGGTCTAGGAGATGTGCGCGTCGACTCCGACAGGGGACGAGATGGACGAACGCGGGAAGGACACGAGCGCGCACATCGGCGGCGATCACTAGTACGGTTTCGGTGCTCGACAAGCACAGGAATCGGCGAGACGTCGCCTGGCAGGATTCGGCGAGACGTCGCCGGGCGGCACCGGCCAGTCCGGTGGCGCGGACCGGGAGGGAGCGAGTGTGGCGCAGCGCAGGGCACTGGTGGTTCGGGGCGGGTGGGAGGGGCACCAGCCGGTCAGGGCGACGGAGCTGTTCATCCCGTTCCTGCGACACCACGGCTACGCGGTACGGATCGAGGAGTCGACGGAGATCTACGCCGATGCCGCCGCGATGGCCGCCACCGACCTCGTCGTGCAGTGCATGACGATGTCGCAGATCACCCCGGAGCAGGTGGCGGGGCTGAACGCGGCGGTCGTCGCCGGGACGGGCCTCACCGGCTGGCACGGCGGCATCGTGGACTCGTTCCGCGCGTCGTCGGAGTACCTGCACCTGGTGGGCGGCCAGTTCGCGACCCATCCGGGCCAGCAGCCGGAGGCGCGCTGCGGTGGGGAGGGGGACAACTTCCTGCCGCACACGGTGACCATCACCGACCTCGGCCGGGAGCATCCGATCACCGCCGGGATCGAGGACATCGACCTGGTCACCGAGCAGTACTGGGTGCTGCACGACGACCTGATCGACGTGTTGGCCACCACCGTCCATCCCACCCGGGACTGGCATCCCTGGCACCGGCCGGTCACCTCGCCGGCGATCTGGACCCGGCTGTGGGGTGCCGGCCGGGTGGTCGTGACGACCCCGGGACACAGCCTCGACGTGCTGGAACGCCCCGCTGTGCGTACCGTCATCGAGAGGGGGATGTTGTGGGCGACCCGCACCGCGTCGGTGTCGTAGGGCTCGGGGTCATCTCCCGCGCCTACCTGGACACGCTCGCGAACCACCCCGAGGTGCGGATCGTCGCGGTGGCCGACCTCGACGCCGCCCGGTCGACCGCGGTCGCCGCCACGATCGCCGGCGCCGAGGCGGTGAGCGTCGCGCATCTGCTCGACCGCCCGGACGTGCAGACGGTGCTCAACCTCACGACCCCCGCGGCGCACGTCGAGATCTCGCTCGGCGCGATCGACGCGGGTAAGAACGTGTACGTCGAGAAGCCGCTCGCCGTGGCGTTCCCGGACGGCCGCGCGGTCATCGAACGGGCCGCCTCGGCCGGCGTGCGGGTCGGGTGCGCGCCGGACACCGTCCTGGGCACGGGTACGCAGACGGCCCGCGCGGCGATCGACGGTGGGCTGATCGGGCGTCCACTGGCCGCCTCGGCCGTCATGGTCACCCCGGGGCACGAGCGTTGGCATCCCCACCCCGACTTCTACTACGCCCCGGGTGGTGGCCCGTTGCTGGACATGGGGCCGTACTACATCTCGGCGCTGATCCACCTGCTCGGGCCGGTGCGTGCGGTGAGCGGAGCGGTCAGCCGACTCCGCGCCGAGCGTGTCGTCGGCTCCGGTCCGCGCCTCGGCCAGCGGATTCCGGTGCAGGTGGACACCCACGTGACCGGGGTGCTCGAGCACGTCAGCGGCGTCCTGTCCACCATCACGACGAGCTTCGACGGCGTCGCGACGACGGCCGCGCCGATCGAGGTGCACGGGGAGGGTGGCACCCTCGCCGTGCCCGATCCGAACTACTTCGACGGCGAGGTCCGGCTGTTCGCGCTCGGTGGCACCGAGTGGCGCGTGCTCGAACCGGCTGCGGGCTACGTGGACGGTGCCCGGGGTGTCGGTCTGATCGACGCCGTCAGGGCGAGCGCTCGGCGTCCGCCACGCGCGGGCGGCGACCTCGCGTTGCACGTGCTCGACACGATGACCGGCCTGCTGCGTGCGGCAGCCGAGGGGCGGCGGATCGAGCTGACCACTGTGGTGGAACGGCCCGTGCCCGTCCCGCTCGTTCCGGTCGAGGAGTGGCGGGGACGCTGAACGGCGGCCGACCGGGCCGAAGGGGACGCGCCAGCGGGTGGTGCACCGACTTCGCGACGTCTGGCGTGCCCCGCCGTCTCCCGTCCTCCCGAGCGGCCGGGCCGCCCCGTGGACCTTACGGGGACGGCCCCCGGCGAAGCGTGTTCAGCCGCGCCGGGGGCCGTCCGCGAGGTCACGCGGTGACGCCGTCGATCTGGAGGGTCTGCACCGACCCGGCGGGGAACGGCACGCTGAGCGTCTTGCCGTTGAGCCGCAGGTCGGTCCGCTGGGTGTAGCGGTCGCCGCCGGACGGCACTGTCGTCCAGCGCGGCACCTGGCCGCCCGTGCCCCCGGTGACCTGGCCGAAGGAGGAGAGGTCGAAGGTGAGGGTCTGTGCCGCGTCGGTGTTGACCGCCACGATCACCAGCCGGCGCGCTGCGGAGTCGTACGCGGCGGCGGCGTTGCCGACCCCGGTGTTCAGGATCCGCATGCCGGGCCGGATGTGGCGGGTGAACTGCGCCAGCACGTAGTACTTGGGCTGGACCGCGCCAGGGGCCAACGTGCTGGGGTCGTAGGCGATGGTCGCCCAGCCCGCGCTGGGATCCATGACCTGCCAGTAGCACCAGGCGGTGGGGTGCAACCAGGTCCAGTCCAGGCAGAGGTTGCGGGCCATGGTCAGGCCGGTGCCGTCGCTGTCACCGGTCTCGGAGTTCCACAGCACCTTGCCCGCGGCGCGGACGTCGTTGTACAGCAGGTCGCGACGCCCGCCGCTGCCCTGGTACCCGTGCACGTTCACCTGGCGTACCAGGCCCTTGGTGGTGGCGTCGAAGCTGTTCCAGGTGGTGCGGGCCAGGTCGTAGCTGGTCTCGTCGGAGGCGGAGATCCGTACCCCGGTCAGGCCCTGCCGGTCCAGTTCGGTCTGCAGGTTGGCCAGGACGGTGCGCTGGATGCTCGCGTCGATGTGGCAACCCTCCTGGGTGCCGCTGGCGTTCCACCAGCTCGACGAGGGCTCGTTGAACGGGTCGACGGTCCGGAAGTTCACCCCCCAGCGGTCCCGCGCGTAGCGGGCCGTGATCGCCAGGTGGGCGGCGTGCTGGGCGTAGTTCCACGGCTGGAGGTTGTTCCCGCCGCCGGCCGCGCCGGACGGGTTGTGGTTGAGGCACATCCACCACATCGGGGAGTTGGCGAACAGCTCGCTGATCGCGCCGCGCTGGGTCGCCTTCACCAGGGCGGCACGTTGCTTGGCGTCGACGTTCCAGTTCCAGGCGGACGAGGCGGGATCGGTGTTGCGCCAGTCCTGCCAGAAGCCCTCGATCTGCTTGAACCGGGGGATGTTGGGGGAGGCGACCATCTGTTCGCCGTTGACCGAGTTCCCACTGCACGCGCCGAGGTTGTAGCGGACGATGTTGAGGCCGAGACCGGGCAACGTGCTGCCGTTGTACGACACCGACCGGGTGGTGAAGAAGATGTCCGCGAAGTCGTCCCGGTCGCCGAACACGTTGGCCCACCAGGCCAGCGAGGTGCCCCAGCCCTCCCAACTGCCGTAGTCGGCGGTGGGGCTGATGGCGATGGTGGCGTCCGCGTGTGCGGCGCCACCGCTCAGCACGTTACCCGTGACCGCGAGTCCCGCTGTCGCGCCGGCCGCGCCGAGCACCGTTCTCCGTGTGACCATGCCACTCCGTTCGGTTCTGGGCTTCGCGCCGGCCCGCGGCGTCCCGACGTCGGCCGCGTGACGGGCGAATGGGTGTCGCGAAATATACCTGAAACAATGTGATTATTCGAGACATGTCGATGTCTTCGGCTCTCTGGCCGACGGCGTCGGGGGTCTGCACCAGCGCGGATGCCGAGCGGATCTTCGCCCCTGCGGGCGTCCTGGCCTGCTGCGGCGTCCGACGTTCTCCGCCGCGCGTCGTCGAGCTGCGATCGAATCGACACTTGACCTCATCGATGTTATCGATAACATGTCGTCACCCACCACCGTGCTGCCACCTGCCAGCGATCCCACCCACGAGGTGATCACTTGAAGCGTCGTACCCTGCTGTCCGCCACCGGCGCCGCCGTCGCCGGGGCCGCCCTGCTGCGCCCCGGAACCGCGTCCGCCGCCACCTACGACGGCTACGTCATGGCGTACTTCACCGAGTCGCCCACCATGGCCGCCGCCAACTACGGCCTGCACCTCGCCGTCAGCGCCGACGGCCTGAACTGGACGCCGCTGAACCAGAACAACCCGGTCGTCACACCGACGCTGGGCAGCCGGGGCCTGCGCGACCCGTTCGTCCTGCGCAAGCAGAGCGGCGGGTTC
This sequence comes from Micromonospora sp. NPDC051925, assembly GCF_044548625.1. Lineage (NCBI taxonomy): Bacteria > Bacillati > Actinomycetota > Actinomycetes > Micromonosporales > Micromonosporaceae > Micromonospora > Micromonospora sp. NPDC051925. Next base: position 286,327 of record NZ_JBIUCH010000002.1, read on the forward strand.
GTGGTGCTCGCCACCGACCTCAACGGCACCGACTGGAACTACCAGAGCCAGTACCTCCACGTCTGGGACTCCACCGACCTGCGGACCTTCACCGGGTACCGGCTGCTGAAGGTGCACTCTCTCGCCACGCACGCCTGGGCCCCGGAGGCGTACTGGGACGCCGGGCGCGGGCAGTACGCGGTCGTCTACTCCGCGGTCACCGGCGGCCACAACGTGCTGATGGTGAACTACACAAGCGACTTCGTGACCGCATCGGCCCCGCAGACCTTCTTCGACCCCGGCTACGACGCCATCGACGGCAACTTCGTGAGCGTCAGCGGGGTCAACTACATGTACTTCAAGAACAACACCAACAGCACGCTGCTCGGCGCCCGTTCGAACAGCCTCAACCCGGGCAGCTTCAGCATCCACACCTCCGCCATCGGCCCCGGCCGCGGTGTCGAGGCACCGCAGATCGTCAAGTCGAACACCGCGAACACCTGGTACATGTGGGGCGACACCTGGAGCCCCAACGGCCGGTTCTTCTGCTGGCAGACCACGAACGTGGCGAGCGGCTCGTGGAGCCTGCTCAACGACCGGTCGTACACCCAGCCGCTGAACTCGAAGCACCCGGGTGTCACGCCGCTCACGTCGGCCGAGATGTCCGCGCTCACCGCCAGGTGGGGCACGCCGACGTGGAACCGCGTGAAGTCGTACAACTTCCCGGACCGCTACCTCCGGCACAGCAACAACGTCGCGCGCATCGACGTGTACCCGTTCGACCCGTACCAGGACCAACTGTGGACCCTGGTGCCGGGCCTGGCCGACTCGGCAGGGGTGTCCTTCCGCTCGGTGAACTACCCGGACCGGTACCTGCGCCACTACAGCTACGCGATGCGGTTGGAGGCGAACGACGGCACGAGCGCGTTCAAGGCCGACGCCACGTTCTACCGCACGGCCGGCTTCGCCGACTCCTCGTGGACGTCGTTCCGCTCGTACAACTACCCGGACCGGTACCTGCGGCACTACGACTACGTGCTGCGCATCGACCCGATCACCAGCGGCTCGCCGACGGCCGACAAGCAGGACGCGACGTTCCGCATCGGCTACTGACCGAGCCCGCCCGGGAAGTGGGCGATCAGGCTGCCGATCACCGACGGCAGCCGGAGCGCCCATGCCGGTGGGAACTCGTCTCCGGTCGGGTGGGCGTCGACGACGCCCACCCGACCGTCCCCGGCCAGCGCGCCGTCCGCTTCGGCCCGTCGCAGGGAGTGGAGGTGACCGGCGGCTCTCTCCGTCTCCGTCGGAGCGGTGACCAGCGCGAGGTGTCCCGTCCGCCGAACGTTACTCGGTTAAAAAAGCAACCCAGCCAATAATGTTACTGTATTCGAGTGGTAGAACCGACCGGGCTGCGGGCCCGCAAGAAGGCGCGGACCCACGACGCGATCGCCGACGTGGCGATCACGCTGTTCCTGGCACACGGCTTCGACCAGGTCTCGGTCAACGACATCGCCGCGGCGGCCGAGGTCTCCAAGCCGACCCTCTTCCGGTACTTCGCCACCAAAGAGGACCTGGTGCTGCACCGGTTCGCGCACCACCACGGCGAGGCCGCCCGCGTCGTACGTGACCGTCAGCCCGGCGTCGCGCCGTTGACCGCGCTGCACCGGCACTTCCGGGCCGGTCTCGACCGCCACGACCCGGTCACCGGCCTCAACGACCACCCCGAGGTGGTGGCGTTCCACCGGTTGGCGTTCACCACGGCGAGCCTGGTGGGACGCCTGACGCGCTACCTGCTAGACGGCGAGGAGGCGCTGGCCGCCGCCTTCGGCTCAGGCATCGAGGCGCGACTGCGGGCCGCTCAGGTGCTCGCCGTCCAACGCGTACTCGCCCGGACCAACTGGCAGAAGATCGCCGACGGGCGAACCGCCCACGATGTCCACCCCGAGGCTGTCGCCGACGCCGACCAGGCATTCGCCCAACTGGGCTCGGGAACCGACGACACCAGCCGGGACGGCTCGTAGGTCGGTTCGGGGTGGTGGAGCGAGCCGGGGGGGGGGGGGGGGGGGGGGGGGGGGCGGGGCGGGGGGGGCCCCCCCCCCCCGGCGGGGGGGCGGGGCGCCCCCCCCCCCCCCCCCCCCCCCCCCCCCCCCCCCCCCCCCCCCCGGCCGCGGGGGATGCCCGTCCGCCCTGCCGGCGACGAGCGGCGCGACCAGCGCTCAGAAGTCGTCGTCGAAGGTGACGCTGCCGCTGACACCGACCTGGTACGCCGACACCCGGCGCTCGAAGAAGTTCGACAGCTCCTGCACGTCCTGCAGGTCCATGAACGCGAAGGGGTTCTTCGCGCCGTACTGCGGTGCGATGCCGAGCTGGGCGAGCCGGCGGTCGGCGACGTGTTGCAGGTACTCCCGCATGTCCGCCAACGACAGCCCGGAGACGCCCTGTTCGAGCAGGTCCTCGGCGAACTGGGCCTCGCACTCGACCGCCTCGGCGATCATCTCGGTGACCTGCCGCTGCAACTCGGCGTCGAACAGCTCCGGCTCCTCCCGCCGGACGGTCTCCACCACGTCGAAGGCGAACGCCATGTGCATCGACTCGTCCCGGAACACCCAGTTGGTGCCGGAGGCGAGCCCGTTGAGCAGGCCACGCGAGCGCAGGAAGTAGACGTAGGCGAAGGCGCCGTAGAAGAACAGCCCCTCGATGCAGGCGGCGAAGCAGATGAGGTTGAGCAGGAACGTCCGGCGGTCCTCGCGGCTGTTCAGCTCGCGGAGCGCGTGGACGGAGTCGATCCAGCGGAAGCAGAACTCGGCCTTGCGGCGGATCGAGGGGATGTTCTCGATGGCGGCGAAGGCCGCGAAGCGCTCCTGCTCGTCGGGCACGTACGTGTCGAGCAGGTTCAGGTAGAACTGCACGTGCACGGCTTCCTCGAACAGCTGCCGGGACAGGTAGAGCCGGCCCTCCGGGGAGTTGACGTGCTGGTAGAGGTTGAGCACGAGGTTGTTGGCGACGATGGTGTCGCCGGTGGCGAAGAACGCCACCAACCGGGACACCAGATGCCGCTCGGCGGGCGACAGCCTGGCCAGGTCGGCGAGGTCGGAGTGCAGGTCGACCTCCTCGACGGTCCAGGTGTTCTTGATGGCGTCCCGGAACCGGTCGAAGAAGTGCGGGTAGCGCATCGGGCGCAGGGTGAGGTCCATGCCGGGGTCGAGCAGCAGGTGCCGCTCGCCGGCGTCGGCGCGGGATTCGGAAACGGTGGTCACTGGCAGGCCTCGCAGCTCTCGGGGTTCTCCAGGGAGCAGGCCAGCGCGTCGGCGTCGCTCACCGCGACGACCGGGGCGACGGCGACGGTGGCCTGCTGGATGCGGGTCGCGGGACGCGAGCGCAGGTAGTAGCTGGTCTTCAGTCCGGACTTCCAGGCGTACAGGTACATCGATGACAGCTTGCCGATGGTCGGCGCGCTCAGGAACAGGTTCAGCGACTGCGACTGGTCGATGTACGGTGCGCGGGCGGCAGCGAGATCGATAAGCGCCCGCTGCGGAAGCTCCCACGCGGTGCGGAACAGCTCCCGCACGTCGGCCGGCAGGTCGACGAGCCCCTGCACCGATCCCTCGGCCCGCTTGATCTGGTCCCGCACCTCCGGCGTCCAGAGCCCCCGCGCCTTCAGCTCGCGGACCAGGTACGTGTTGACCTGCAGGAACTCGCCCGACATGGTCTCGCGCTTGAACAGGTTGGACACCTGCGGCTCGATGCACTCGTAGCAGCCGGCGATCGACGCGATCGTGGCGGTCGGGGCGATCGCGACCAGCAGCGAGTTGCGCAGGCCGTGCGCGGCGATCCGCGCCCGCAGCGCACTCCACCGCGGCACCTGGGTGGGTTCGACGCCCCACAGGTCCGGGTGCAGGTCCCCCCTGGCCGCGCGGGTCTGGTCGTACGCGGGGTGCGCGCCGAACTGCTCGGCGAGGCCGGCCGACGTCTCCAGGGCGGTCAGGAAGATCTCCTCCTGCACCCGGGTGGACAACTCCCTGGCCTCGGCCGAGTCGAACGGCAGGCGCAGGGCGAACAAGGCGTCCTGTAGGCCCATCAATCCCAGCCCGACCGGCCGCCAGCGCGGGTTCGACACCGCCGCCTGCTCGGCCGGGTAGTAGTTGATGTCGATCACCCGGTCCAGGAACACCACCGCCGTGCGCACCGTCGCGCGCAGCTTCTCCCAGTCGACGCCGCCCTCGGTGAGGTGCGCGCCGAGGTTGACCGACCCCAGGTTGCACACGGCGGTCTCGGTGTCGCTGTTCACCTCGAGGATCTCGGTGCACAGGTTGGACAGGTGGATCGTGTTGCCCGGCGCACCGGTCTGGTTGGACAGCCGGTTGGCCGGGTCCTTGAACGTCATCCACCCGTTGCCGGTCTGCGCCAGGGTGCGCATCATCCGTCCGTACAGGTCCCGGGCCTTGACCGTGCGGACCGCCTTCTTCTCCGCGATCCGGTAGGCGGCGTCGAACTCCTCCCCGTACAGGTCGGGCAGCTCCGGTGCGTCGGACGGGTCGATCAGCGACCAGTCGGCGTCGGCCTCGACCCGGCGCATGAACTCGTCCGGGATCCAGTTCGCCAGGTTGAGGTTGTGGGTGCGCCGGGCGTCCTCGCCGGTGTTGTCCCGCAGCTCCAGGAACTCCTCGATGTCCGGATGCCACGGCTCCAGGTAGACGCAGGCCGCCCCCTTGCGCCGGCCGCCCTGGTTGACCGCCGCCACGCCGGCGTCGAGGGTCTTCAGGAACGGCACGATCCCGTTCGACCGGCCGTTCGTGCCCCGGATCAACGCGCCCCGGCCGCGCACCCGCGACCAGGAGATGCCGATGCCGCCGGAGAACTTCGACAGCTTCGCCACCTGGTGGTAACGCTCGTAGATCGAGTCCAGCTCATCGCGCGGCGAGTCGACCAGGAAGCACGACGACATCTGGGTGTGCCGGGTGCCGGAGTTGAACAACGTCGGGGAACTCGGCAGGTACGCCAGCGAGGACATCAGCCGGTAGAACCCGATCGCCTCGCCCGGCGTCTCGGACAGCCCGCAGGCCACCCGCAGCAGCCAGTACTGCGGCGTCTCCACCACCAGCCGCGACTCGGGGTGCCGCAGCAGGTAGCGGTCGGCGACCGTACGCAGCCCGAAGTACTCGAACCGCAGGTCACCGGCCGGGTCCACCGCGTCGTCCAGTTTGCGGGCGTTACGGGCCACGAACGCGGCCGTGCCATCCCCGACCAGGCCCAGGCCGTGGGCGTACCGGATGGACTGGCTGAAACTCGCCACCGCCTGCCCGCGGACCTCCTTCTCCACGTACGCGGCCAGCAACCGGGCCGCCAGCCTGGAGTACTGCGGTTCCGCACCGATCAACTCGGCCGCCGTCTGGATCGACAGCTTGTCCAACTCCGCCGTGGTCGCCCCGTCGTAGAGGCCGCTGATCGTCTTCGTGGCGACCCGCAACGGGTCCACCTCGTCCAGGTCGCCGGCCCACCGCTCGACCGCTCTGACGATCTTGTTGACGTCCACCGACTCGGTGTCCCCGTTGCGCTTGCGTACCCGCATCGCCGGCCGGCGGGGCTCCGCCCCGCCGGCACGGGACGAGGGGTTCTCCTGCACGAACGTCATGACCTCTCCTCGCTGTCACCGATGGCCTTCGGACGGCGGGAGAACGCCAACGGGCGCGACGCGACGGCCGGCCCGGCTACTGGCGTCGGTCGTCCCGCGCGACCTCCGACCGCCGCGCGCAGCAGCGCACGGCGCGCTGGCAGGTCTTCGGACTCGCGGGCCTGACCGGGATCACCGGTCGCCTACTGGCCGTCGCTTCCCAGGCCCTGAGGCCCAGTGCGTGATGACGGCGGTCGTTCCCACTTACCGCTGCGGGGCAGTCCCGGATTCACACCGGGTTCCCTGTTGCCTCGACCGCACCACTCGGGACGGTCGAACCAGCTGCGTGAGACACCATATATGGCGACCATGGTGGGCAGGCAACACAAGATGTCGCGTCGGCGTGTCGGATTCGTCTCACCGTTCGCCCCGGGCCGCCGGTGCCGGGCCTGCCGGGCGGCAGCAGCCGGTCGTCGGCACCGCTGCGCTGCGCGGCGCGACCGCGCCCGGGTCCTGCGCCGTCGGAGGTGACCCGGACCTGCCCCCGACCGACCTCGTCGGGTCCAAGGGCCCGGCGCTCCGAGCGGCTGTCGCGATGCGGCTACGAGCGGCGGATGCCGGCGAGGAGGAGATCGGCGAGTCGGTTGATGACGGGAGCCCTGGCCGCCGGCGGCAGCCGCCCCAGTGCGGCGACGGCCAGGAGGCCGGCCCGGACGTCGTCGGCGTCGACGCCGTCGCGGAGCCTGCCTGCGGCCCGTGCGCGGGCGACCAGCACGTTCAACGCCCGGGTGTGTTCCCGGCGTTCTTCCTGGAAGGCGCTGCCCGCACCGCCGGAGCCCAGCAGCGCCTCGTTGAGCGCCTGGTCGTGGATCTGTCGATCGGCGAACGCGAGGACCATGCCGGACAGCGCCCGCCACGGGTCGGGGTCGTCGAGGGCGTGGCGCATCTGCACGCCGCAGGCTTCGACGCGTTCGACGAGGACCGTGGTGACCAGCTCCGCGCGGGTCGGGAAGTGCCGGTAGAGGGTCGCCACACCGATCCCCGCTCGTCGGGCCACCTCCCGCATGGGCACCTCGAGCCCCGCCGTGGCGAACGCCTCCCGGGCTGCCGCCACCACCCGCTCCCGGTTGGATCGGGCATCGGCACGCTGCTTCTGAGGCATCTCGACCGTCATCCCTCTCACTTGGCTCCGTGACGGAACGGCTGCTCCGGTTCCGATCTACGGTACGGGCTACGCCCAGTTCGTCGAGGCAGAGGAGCCGCTGATGTTCGCAGTGCAGTACGACCGGTTCGGCGGTCCGGAGGTGCTTCACCTCGGCACCGCCGAGGCCCCACGGCCAGGAGCCGGCCAACTCCGGGTACGGGTGCGGGCAGCCGGGGTCTCCCCGGTCGATGCCGGTCTCCGGTCGGGTCGTACGCCGATGGGCGTCCGGTTGCCGCTGCCGCACATTCCGGGCGTCGACGCGGCGGGAGTCGTCGACGAGATCGGCGACGGCGTTGCCGGTGTGGCCGTCGGCGACCACGTCTTCGGTGTCCTGGACGTGGCGAAGCTCGGTGGGGGCAGTGCCCAGTTCGCGGTGCTGCCGCTGTGGGCACACAAGCCGGCGACCATGTCGTGGGCGCAGGCGGGTGCGGCGGGCTCCAGCGTCGAGACGGCCACCCGGGCCCTCGACCTGCTGGGGCTGCAACCGGGCATGACGCTCCTGGTCGACGGCGCCGCGGGTGGCGTGGGCAGTGTCGCCGTCCAACTTGCCGCGGCCCGTGGCATCCAGGTCGTCGGCACCGCCCGGGTCGGCAACCACGACTTCCTCCGCCGGCTCGGGGCGACGCCGGTCACGTACGGGCCTGGCCTCGCGGACCGGGTCGACGCTGCGGGGACGGCCCGGGTGGACCGGGCACTGGACGTCGCCGGTGCCGGCTCGCTGCCGGAACTACTCCAGTTGACCGGCGACCCGGCGGCGGTGGTGAGCCTGGCCGACTTCACCGCCGCGGCACATGGCGTCCGGCTGTCCATGGGACAACTGGCCGGCGAGCCCGACGGCCGCCACGGCCTGCGCGCCGCAGCCGAGTTGTCCACCGAGGGTCGGTTCACGGTGCCGATCGAGGCGGCCTTCCCCATCCGGAAGGCGGCCGACGCGCATGCGGCGGCCGAGCGGGGATCCCGCCGCGGCAAGATCGTCATGATCGTCGACGACGCGCCGGAGACCTGATCCGGAGTGCGCGCGTCGGGCGGGACCTCCGCTCATCGGCAGACCGGCGCACGGCGTCACGACGACCCTGACGCTCGCGTCGCACGTCCTGCGGCAGCAGGAGCGCTCACCTGATCGAGCGGGTCGCGTGCAACGCCGCCAGGAGTTGCAGCCGGTCCGCGTCGGCGCTGCCCGGCTCGGCGGTGAAGACCAGCATGACCGGGCCGGGGCTGCCGGGCAGCGGGTAGGTGTCCCAGTCCAGGGTGATCTCGCCGACCTCGGGAACCTGGAAGGTCTTGGTGCCGCTGACCGACTCGCGGACGTCGTGCCGGGCCCAGAGCCGCCGGAACTCGGCGCTGCGGATGCTCAGCTCACCGACGATCGCGGTGGCGCGGGGGTGGGTGGGGTCGGTGGCGACGGCCGCGCGCATCATGCCGATGTAGTCCAGGGCCTGGCGCTCCCAATCCGGGCAGTTCCGCCCGCCGGTCAGCGTGTCGTCGAACATCAGCAGGAGCATGTTGAGCCGGTCGGGCGGGTAGGTGTCCGGGTCGCCGAGCAGCGCCTCCGCCGCCGGGTTCCAGGCGAGCAGGTCGAGGTGCCGGCCGAGCACGACCGCCGGGGTGTCCAGCACCCGCAACAGCCGCCGGGTGCTGTCCGGCACCTGTTCCGGGCCGTGGTCCCGCCGGGCGGGCATCGGCCGGCGGGCGGCGTGGGCCAGGGTGAACAGGTGCCGGCGTTCCTCGTCGTCGAGGCCGAGCGCGCCGGCGAGCGAGTCCAGCACGTCATCGGACGGGCGTACCTCCCGGCCCTGCTCCATCCGCTGGTAGTAGTCGGTGCTCAGCCCGGCCAGCAGGGCCAACTCCTCGCGTCGCAGCCCGGTGACCTTGCGCTTGCCGCCCGGCTCCAGACCCACGTCGCGGGGATGCAGCCGGCTGCGCCGGGCGCGCAGGAAGTCGCCCAGCTCGCGAGCGTACGGATGGCTCATGCCGCAAGTGTGCTGCGGCCCGGACCGTCGACGGTAGGTCCCGCAGACCTAGGCAACCGAGAACGACCGAGCCGGCCCGCGTTGCTCCTAGCGTCGTCGGTCGACCGCACCCGACACCTTCAGGAGCAGCAGATGACCGGATGGACCGCCGACCGCATCCCCGACCAGCACGGCCGGGTCGCCGTCGTGACCGGCGCGAACTCGGGCCTCGGCCTGGTCACCGCCACCGAGCTGGCCCGCCGCGGCGCGCACGTCGTGCTCGCCGTCCGTGACACCGCCGCCGGTGAGCGGGCCGCCCGGCGGATCGGCGGCGACGTCGAGGTACGCGAGCTGGACCTGGCCTCCCTCGCCTCCGTGCGGGCCTTCGCGGCGAAGTTGGCCGCCGACCACCCGGCGATCGACCTGCTGGTCAACAACGCCGGTGCGGTGCTGCTCGGCCCACGTCGCACCTCCGCCGACGGCTTCGAGCGGCAACTCGGCACCAACATGCTGGGCCACTTCGCGCTGACCGGCCTGCTGCTCGGCAACCTGGGCGTAGCCCGGGAAGCCCGGGTGGTCAACCTCAGCTCGATCACCCACAAGTACGCGCACCTGGACTTCGACGACCTGATGTACGAGCGGAACTACCGGGCCGCTGCCGCCTACGGCCGGTCCAAGCTCGCCACCACGATCTTCGGCATCGAGCTGGACCGCCGCCTGCGCGCTGCGGGATCGCCGATCGTCAGTGCGCTGGCCCACCCCGGCATCACCCGCACCAACCTCACTCCGCGCGCCTGGGAGCACCGTGGCCGGCTCGGGCAGGCAATCGCGTGGCTCGGCCTGCTCGCCACCCAGCCGGTGGAGCAGGGCGCGCTGCCGCAGTTGCGCGCCGCCACCGAGCCCGGCGTGCGGGGCGGCCAGTTCTTCGGGCCGGCCGGGCTCTGGGAGACGCGGGGCCGGGTCACCGACGCCCGACCCAGCCGGGAGGCCAGCGATCCGGTCGTCGGCAAGCAGCTCTGGGTGGCGGCCCAGGAGCTGACCGGCGTCAGCTACCTCTGAGCCTGGCGGTGAGGCACCCGAACTGTTCGCGGCGATGGTCCGTGCCCATGCCACCGCCGCTCCGCTTCCCGCGGAGCTTCCCCCTCCGGTCGAGGTCTGAGCGTTCGTCGCGTCCAGCCGCTCGGGATGGGGTGGCCCCGGCCCGTCGGCGTATTCGCCACCCCGGCGGGCTGTGGGCGTGGTCAGGCCACCAGGGCGCGCTTGTCCGGCTTACCGCTCGGCCCCACCGGAATCCGATCGATCGGCTGCACCGTCTTCGGGGCTGCGGCCTCTCCCAGCGCCTGCGCCACCCGCGCCCGCAGCCGCGCGGCATCCGGCGTGTGGCCGGTGGCCGGCACCACGTACGCGTGCACCGCCTCCCCGGTGACGTCGTCGGGCCGGCTGACGACGTACGCCTCGGCGACGGAGGGGTCGGTGGCGAGCACCCGTTCGATCGGGCCGGCGTACACCAGGTTGGCGTTGACGATGATGACGTCCCGGGCCCGGCCGAGCAGGTGCAGGTAGCCGTCGTCGTCCCGCCGGGCCAGGTCGCGGGTGCGGACCCAGCCGTCGACGAACACGTCGGCGGTCTCGGCCGGGTCCGCCCAGTAGGCGGTGGCCTGCGCCGGGGTCCGGACGAAGAGCTCACCCTCGGTCGCGGGGCGGCCGTCGGCGTCCCGGATCGACAGGTCGATCACGGCGGGTGGCCGGCCGACCGAGGCGAGGGTGGCCGGGGACGCCAGCAGCTCGGCCGGCGTCACCATCGCGATCATGCCGGTCTCGGTCTGGCCGTAGCCGTGGAAGACCACCGGGCCGAGCACGTCGAGCGCCTCGGCGAGCCGGCCCACCGTGAGCGGCGAGCCGGACACCACGAGGGCCCGCAGGCTGCTCAGGTCGGCCGGGTCGGTGCGCTGGTCGCGGACGAGTTGGTGCAGCTTGCCGACGGTGATCACACTCGCGGTCGCCCGGTGCCGGGCGATCATGCCGGGAAATCCCGGGGGACGGGCGGCGACCAGGGTGCCGCCCGCGGCCAGGGTGAGGATGCCGTACTCCAGCATCACCTGGCTGCTCAGGGAACCGAAGACCAGATAGCGCTGCAGGCGGGACGCGAGGTCGGCGATCGCGGGCGGCCACCGGTCCGGGTACGGCGCCCACGCCGCGCTCATCGCCGCGTACGTCTGGGCGCAGCCCTTGGGTCGGCCGGTGCTGCCGCTGGTCCAGGTGAGCCGGGCGATGTCGCCCGGCCGGCCGGCGGCGACCAGCGGGGCGTCGTCGTCGGGGGTGTCCACCAGGTCGGCGAGGTGGGCGTCGTCGACGAGCAGCGCGTCGTCGCCGCCCAGGAGTTGGGCCAGCTGCGCCGGGGGCAGGTCGGCGCGGATCCCGGAGACCCGGGCGCCGACGGCGAACGCCGCGATGATCGCGGCGAACGCCTCCGGGGTGACGCCGAGCCGCAATGCCAGCCCGGTGCCCGGTCCGACACCGGCGGCGCGCAGCCCGGCGGCGACGCGACGCACCAGCGCCGACATCCCGCCCGCGGTGACCACCCGGTCGCCGTCCTCGAAGACCGGCCGGTCACCGCCGGTGGCGAGCAGGCGCAGGACGGGCTGCGGCCAGACCTCAGCCGGCATCGGACAGGACGCCCTTGACGAAGACCGCGAGGGGCTGGTGGTGCACGTCGGGGAGATCCCAGTGGTTCTCCAGGTTCTCCGCGAGGTGGTGCACGGCGACGACCCGGCCGCCCCGGTGGGCCCGTACGACCGGGTGCAGGTAGCTGGCGTCGTGGGCGTGTTCGGCGTCGTTCTCGGCGATCCGGGGGATGGTGACGTCGAAGGGATCGACCTGGTCGTGGTCCGGTCCGTACTCCAGGGTGGTCACGAAGGCGAACGGCTCGGGCCCCAGGCCGCCGTCGTGCAGGTAGGCGACCGGCACCTCCTCGTGGTAGAGCGCGGTGCCGCCGGAGACGGTCACGACATCGCCGAGGACGCCGAACTGCTGCCACAGCGCCGAGGTCCGGTTGATCCGGGCGATGATCGCGTCGGTGATCGCCTCCGGGGTGCTGTCGAGCGCCCTGGCCGGCCACGGTTCGTCGTGGTGCCGGGCGTTGAGCATCCGGTGCAGGGCGCGTGCGCCGTACCGGAAGCCGTGGATGAACCCGTTGGTGGAGCGCTTGAAGTCGCGCTGCTGGGTGAGGGTGCCGGCGAAGTACAGGCCGGGCACGTTCACCGACTCGAAGGCGGAGGTCTGCTCGGGGAAGCGGTCGTCGATGACCAGCCGGGGTCGGGCCGACGGGTCGAAGATGCTCGCGTCGAACCGGAAGCCGGTGCAGAGGACGACCCGGTCGTAGTCGAGCTGCCGGATCGACTCGCTGGTCCGGGCGTACCGGAAGTCGACCCGGTAGCCGCCGTCGTCGCGCCGTGCGATCCGTTCGACGGTGCCGTCGAGCACCGCGTTCTGCGACTTGAGCTGGTAGGTGTCCAGGAAGTTGTTGTTCACCGCGCGCAGGTGCCCGACGTAGTGCGTCTGCCAGGCCAGCCTGATCGAGTGCGGGCCGGCGACGTGGATGACCGCGGCGGTCGCGACGAGGGCGTCGGCGGTCTCGAAGGCCGAGTTGCCCTTGCCGACGATGAGGACACGTTGGTTGGTGAAGTCGCCCGGGTCCACGCTGACGGTGTCGTAGCGTTCGGCGAGCGCAGCGCCCTCGATCGGCGGGACGTACAGCTGGGAGACGCCGGTGGCGACGATGACCCGGCGGGCGGTCAGGGTGTCGTCCCCGGTCTCGACGGTGAACAGCTCGCCGTCGCGCGCGATCCGGGTGACCCGGGTGTCGTACCTGACCCGTAGGCCCTCGGCGAAGGCGGCGAGGTAGCGCACCAGGTCGTCAGCGTCCGGGAAGTAGCGTCGGCTGAAGTTCCGGAACAACAGGGCCGGATCGTCGGTGAGCAGCGAGTTCCAGTCGGCGCGCAGGTTGAACTCCGGATCGTCGGAACCGGTCCAGACCTTGTTGATGGAGATCAGCTGCCGGTGCCGGGGATAGCGGGTGAAGAACGTGCCCGGTGCCGATCCGGCCTCCAGCACCAGATGGTCGCGACCGTCGCGCTGCAGCAGAGCGGCGAGCTGGAGCCCCGCCGGTCCGGCGCCGATGACCAGGTAGTCGAGCGTCATGCGGCGCACCGTATCGGCCCGATCTCAACGCGTTCTGAGAACTCGTCTCTAGGGTCCGGTCGCATGACGACAGAGGTAGATCTCGCGGCCCCGCTGCGGATCGCCGACCTGAGCGCCGCCCGCGACCCGGTCCGGGTCGTGGTCGGACCGGAGGTCCGCGATCGGGTCACCAACACCCGCACCTTCCTGTCCGAGGTGCTCGGCGAGGACCGCGCGGTGTACGGCAGCACCACCGGGTTCGGCGCCCTCGTCGGGTACGCGGGCCGGGCCGACCTGCGCGACCAGGCCGACAACACGCTCGCCCACCTCGGCGCGGGCCACGGCCCGGACCTCGCCCCCGAGGTCGTCCGCGCGACCGTGCTGATCCGGGCCTGGTCCCTGGCCCGGGGCGCTTCGGGGGTGTCCCCACACGTCATCGACGCGCTGGCGGCGATGCTCGCGACCACCTTCGTCCCCGCGGTGCCGAGGCTGGGCTCGGTCGGCGCGAGCGGTGACCTGATTCCGCTGGCCGCGGTGGCCCAGGCGCTGCGCGGCCGCGGGCACGCCTACCTGGACGGGGTACGCCTGCCGGCGGCCGAGGCACTGGAGAAGGCGGGTCTCGCACCGTTGCCGTTGGACGGTCGGGATGCCCTCGCCCTGGTCAACGGCACGTCGCTGACCACCGCGGCGACGGCGCTCGCATTGTCGGCCGTCCGCGCCGCGCACCGGGCGGTCCAGGTGCTCACCTGCCTGCTCGCCGACCTGCTCGGCTGTGATCCGCAGTTCCTCGATGCCCGGCTGCTGCGGGCGTACGGCCATCCGGGTGCGATCGACGTGGGCGCGGGGATGCGACGGGTCAGCGCCGGACTGGTCCCGTCCGGGAAACGCCCGTTGCAGGAGCCGTACAGCATCCGGTGCACGCCACAACTGCTCGGCGCGGCCGAGGACGCGCTGCGTCACGTCGATGCCGTCGTCGCCGCCGACCTCGGCAGCGTCAGCGACAACCCGCTGTTCTTTCCCGACGAGGATCTCGTCGTGCACGGCGGCAACTTCTTCGGTCAGCCGGCCGCGTTCGCCGCCGACCTGCTGACGATGGTCGTGGCGCAGGTCGGCAACCTCGCCGAACGTCAACTCGACCTGCTCGTCGACCCGTACCGCAACGGCGGCCTGCCGCCGATGCTGGCCGCCGGCCCGGGGCAGCAGCACGGGCTCCAGGGCGTGCAGTTGGCCTCGACGGCGCTGATCGCCGAGATCCGCCGGGACGCCGTGCCGGCGAGCCTGCAGAGCCTGCCGACCAACCTGCACAACCAGGACGTCATCCCGCTCGGCACCCAGGCCGCCCTGCGGGCCTGGGACCAGGCGCGACTGCTGCGCCTGATCGTCGGGTCGCTCGCGCTGGGGTTGCGTCAGGCCGCGTACGTGGGCGCGCGGACGCCGACCGCACCCCGCTGCGGCGAGGCGCTGGCGGCGCTGGTCGCGGCGATACCTCCGGTCGACCCGGACCGGCCGTTGGACGGCGACGTCCGCCGGGCCGCCGACGTGGTGGACGGACTCGAACTCCTGCTGACTTCTCTCGCTGAGGATGGCCGTCGTGACGCTTGACTATCTGATCATCGGGGCCGGGCCCGCCGGCCTGCAACTGGCCGCGCTGTTGGAGGCCGACGGCAGGCGCGACTACCTGGTGTTGGAGGGCGCGGACATCCCGGGCGCGTTCTTCGCCAGCTACCCCCGGCACCGGCAGTTGATCTCCATCAACAAGCCGCACACCGGCTCGGACGACCCGGAGCTGAACCTGCGGCTGGACTGGAACTCGTTGCTCAGCGACGACCCGGCGCTGCGGTTCACCACGTACACCGAACGGTACTTCCCGGATGCGGAGGTGATGGTCCGCTACCTGGCCGACTTCGCCACCCGGACCGGGGTGAAGGTGCGGTACGACGCCAGGGTGACCTCGGTGTCCAAGGTGGATGGCGTCTTCGAGGTGCGCGCCGGTGAGACCTTCCGGGCCCGGCGGCTGATCGTCGCCACCGGTGTGTCCCGGCCCTACCTTCCGGAGATCCCGGGCCTGGAGCTGGCCGAACAGTACGCGGACATGTCCGTCGATCCGCGCGACTACCTCGACCAGCGGGTGCTGATCATCGGCAAGGGCAACTCCGCGTTCGAGACCGCGGACAACCTGATGGAGACCACCACCCTGATCCACCTCGCCGGGCCGAGCTCGATCCGGATGGCCTGGCGCACCCACTACGTCGGGCACCTGCGCGCGGTGAACAACAACTTCCTGGACACCTACCAGTTGAAGTCGGCCAACGCCATCCTGGACGGCACCGTCCGACGCATCACGCGCGACGCCGACGGCTACACGGTGACCTTCGCGTTCTCCCGGGCCGACGAGGTCACCAAGGAGCTCCGGTACGACCGGGTGCTCGCCTGCACCGGGTTCGCCTTCGACTCGTCGATCTTCGACGACTCCTGCCGGCCGGCGCTCGCGATCAGGGACCGCTTCCCGGCCCAGACACCCGGGTGGGAGTCGGTGAACGTGCCCGACCTGTTCTTCGCCGGCACCATCACCCAGGAACGGGACTTCAAACGCTCGACCAGCGGCTTCATCCACGGCTTCCGGTACGGCGTACGGGCCCTGCACAGGATCCTCGAATGCCGGTACGGGGAGACGCCGTGGCCGGCGGAGAAGCTGGACGCGAACCCGGCGGCCATCGCCGACGCCATCGTCGCCCGGGTCAACCGCACCTCCGCCCTCTGGCAGCAGTTCGGTGTGCTCGGTGACGTGATCACCGTCGACGGGCCCGACGCGCGCTACCACGACGAGGTGCCGGTCGAGTACTTCACGCAGACCGGCCTGCGGACCGCCGACCACGACTACGGGCACGCCTTCGTCGTCACGTTGGAGTACGGCCCCGAGCACGACCAGGTGGATCCGTTCGACATCACGGTCAGCCGGGTGGCGCAGGACGTCGTCGGCCAGGCCCACGATGCCGCCTACCTGCATCCGGTCGTCCGTCACCACCGGGCGGGGCAGGTCGTCGCCACCCACCATCTGGCGGAGAACCTGGAGAACCGGTGGGACCGCACGGAGGTCCACGTGGCGCCGCTGGCCGCGTTCCTCGACCGCTGCCTGCGTCGTGTCGAGGACTGACGTGCCGGCCTCCGTCGAGACGGGGCTCAACCTGGCCGACGTGGCCGCCGCTGCCCGGCGTCGCCTGGACCCGGTGCACTGGGACTTCTTCGCGGGCGGGGCCGGCGACGAACGTACCCTGCGGGCCAACGAGGCGGCCTTCGCCCGGCGCTGGCTGCGGCCCCGGGTGCTGCGCGGGACCGGTGAGCGGGACCTGCGGCTCTCGCTGTTCGGCACGCCGGTCTCGATGCCGGTGCTGATCGCGCCGACCGCGTTCCACCGGCTGGCCCACCCCGACGGTGAGGTGGCCACCGCCCGCGCCGCCGCCGACGCCGGCACGATCATGGTGGTCAGCATGGCGGCCACCCGACCGGTCGAGGAGATCGCCGCGGCCGGCGGGCCGCTCTGGTTCCAGCTCTACCCGCATGCGGACGTCGGGTTCACCACGACCGTGGTACGGCGGGCCGTGGCCGCCGGCTGTCGGGCCCTGGTCGTCACGGTCGACTCGCCCGTGTTCGGTCGGCGCGAGCGTGACCTGCGGCACGGTTTCGTCGACCTGCCGCCTGGCATGGTCTGCGAGAACATGCGCGACGCCAACGGCCGGGTCCGGGACATCGAGATGAACGCCGGGCTGGGCTGGGAGCTGATCTCCGTGCTGCGCGGGCTCACCTCGTTGCCGATCCTGCTCAAGGGGGTGCTGCACCCGGCCGACGCCAGGCTGGCCGTCGAGCACGGGGTGGACGGCGTGCTGGTCTCCAACCACGGGGGGCGGCAGCTCGACGGGGTGCTCGCCACCCTGGACGCGCTGCCCGCCATCGTGGCCGCCGTCGGCGGGCGGCTGCCGGTGCTGGTCGACGGTGGCCTGCGCCGGGGGACGGACGTGCTGGTGGCGTTGGCCCTCGGCGCGACCGCCGTGCTGGTCGGCCGCCCGGTGCTCTGGGGGCTGGCGGTGGGCGGCGCGGCCGGGGTGCGGCACGTGCTCGACCTGCTGCGCGCCGACCTCGACCGGGCGCTGGCGCTGGTCGGTGCCGCGCGGCCGGCAGAACTCAGCACCGACCTGGTCACGACGGCGGCACCGGGGTGAGCGGGCCGGTCGTGGTGATCGCCCTGGTCGTGCTCGGCGTGGGCTGGACCCTCCCGCGGTGGCTGCCCCCGGCGGTGGTGCGGCTGCGGCAGTGGGTCTTCGCCCGGGTCAACGGCGGGGAGGGCATCCCGGTGCCGGGCCCCCTCGTCGGCGTCGAGCACTTCGAGCGGGTGTACGCGGATCCGGCGGCCGACGGGCGCAGTCGGGGCGCCGGCCTGTCCGACCTGTTCTGGTACTGGCTGTCGCCGGGCCCGCACATGCACCAGGAGCACCTGGAGCCCGGTGAGCGCTACCGGACGGTGGCCGGGGTGACCCGGCGGGTGCTCGCGGTGCGCCACCAGCGTTCGGACGCGCTGGCGACCTCGGCCACCCGGCGGGTGCTCGACGAGGCGTGTCCGCCGGGCGCGCGGGCGATGATCGTCGCCAACGCCGCCGACGTGGCCGCCGCGCTGAAGTGCACCGGCCTGCGGCACCTGCGGCGGCGCGACCCGCTGACCGGGTACCTGCGTGGGCGGATCGAGGCGGGGACCTGCCCGGTGACGTTGCCGCCGCCGTTCACCGCCCAGGAGACGGCCTGGTACCTGCACGGCGCGTTCTTCACCACCGCGGTCGTGCAGATGTCCGAGGCGATGGCGCATGTGCTGCTGGCGCTGGCCACCCATCCCGAACTGCAGCGGGGCCTCGACGACGACGACGCGCTGGACCGGGTGATCGACGAGACGCTGCGGCTGCATCCGCTCTTCGGCATCGCCCATCGGATCACGTCCGCGCCGATCGTGCTGCCCACCGGGGTGGCGCTGCCCACCGGGTCGGTGCTGCTCTTCAACTACCTGGCATTCCAGCGCAGCGGGCCGGCCGCCGACGACCGGTTCGACCCGGACCGGTGGCTGACGCTCCCGCGGCGGGACGCCCGCTTCATCCCGTTCGGCGTCACCGCGAACCGGGCCTGTCCGGCCCGCGGGGTCGCGCCGGTGATGATGCGCGCCGCGACCCGTGAGGTCCTGCGCCGGTACGCCCTGGCGTCCTCGGCCGCACACAGCCGGTCGCTGCCCAGCCGTGGCCCGGCGTACCTGACCCCGCCCGGAGTGACCGGCCCGGGGTGGGCGCGGCTGGCCGCGATGCGGTGCGGGGATCGCTGGGCCGACGTGGGCCGCAGCGTCCGGCAACTCGTGTTCGGTACCTGGATGGTCGTCGATGCCCGGCGACAACGGTTGTGTACCCACTACTACGAGGAGGTTGTCCGGTGACCCCGACACAGCTGGCGCCACGGTTCTTCATCGCGGTCGCGGTGATCCTGCTCTTCTGCAAAGGGGTGGCCTGGCTGCTCGGCAAGGTGGGCCAGCCTGCCGTGGTCAGCGAGATGCTGGCCGGCGTGCTGCTCGGTCCGTCGCTGCTCGGGCTCCTCCTGCCGGACGTGAAGGACGCCCTGTTCCCGACCTCCCTGCTCCCGGTCCTCTACGTGGTGGGCCAGGTCGGCCTGGTGCTGTTCATGTTCCAGGCCGGGTACGCGTTCGGCGCCCACCGGGTCACCGGTCTCGCCGGCACCGCGGGGGTGGTCTCGCTGGCCGGGGTCGCGGCGCCGCTGATGCTGGGTGTGCTCCTGGTGCTGGTGACCGCGGGCGCCGTGCCGATCAGGGCCGCCGGGACGTCGCTCGGGGTGTCGGCCGCGTTCGTCGGCGTCGCGCTCGCCATCACCGCCTTCCCGATGCTGGCCCGGATCATCACCGAACGCGGCCATGCCGGAACCCGGCACGGCACGCTGGCGTTGGCCAGCGGTGCGATCGACGACATGGTCGCCTGGATCATGCTCGCCGTCGTGCTGGCCTTCGCCTCGGGCCGGGCCGGGCCGGCGGTCGTCACCGCCGGTGGCGCGATCCTCTTCGCGCTGGTGCTCTGGTTCGTCGGGCGTCGGGTGACCACCGCGCTGATGACCAGCGGTGGTCTCAACGACGGTGCCCGGGTGCTCGGCACGGTGGCCCTGCTCTTCCTGGTCGCCTGGTACACCGACGAGATCGGGCTGTACGCGGTCTTCGGCGCGTTCGCCATCGGCGTGGTCATGCCCCGGACCGGGAACACCGACAAGGTGGTGGAAACCCTCACCCCGATCGCCGCGACGGTCTTCCTGCCGTTGTTCTTCACGTACTCGGGGCTCCGTACGGAATTCGGGCTGCTCGGCAGCCCACCGGTGCTGCTCTTCGCGGTGGCCTGCGTGACGGCGGCGATCGTCGGCAAGTTCGGCGCCTGCTGGGCGGCGGCCAGGTTCCGGGGCGAGTCGCAGGGCGTCTCGCTGCGGGTGGGCGCGCTGATGAACGCCCGCGGTCTCATGCAGCTCATCGCGCTCAACGTCGGGCTGGAGGCGGGCATCGTGAACCCGTCGCTGTTCACCGTGCTGGTGCTGGTGGCGCTGGTCACCACGATGATGACGACGCCGTTGTTGAGCTGGATCGAGCGGCGGGAGGCGAGGACGTCTGCCACTGCTGCCCGCCCGGCGGCCCTCACGCCGATGAAATGACAAAGACAAGTATCACTATTTAGCCGCACTCTGTGCGAGTGTTGACGCATGCGCGGGGGAGGACCTAACCGGTTGCTGTTGGTCGAGGACGACGACGAACTGGCGGGCCTACTCACCGAGGCACTGAGCTGCGAGGGCTTCGTCGTCGACCGGGCCGCCGACGGCCAGCGTGGTCTGCACCTCGGGCTGACCCGTAGCTACGACGTGATGGTCATCGATCGCATACTGCCGGCCCTGGACGGACTCGACCTGGTCATCCGGCTACGCTCGCGGGAGATCCCGGCCCGAGCGCTGCTGCTCACCGCGCTCGGCACGGTCGGTGACCGGGTAGCCGGGCTGGACGCGGGCGCCGACGACTATCTGATCAAACCCTTCGACCTGGACGAACTGAGCGCCCGGGTGCGGGCGCTGTGCCGGCGTGGCAACGAGGCCACAGCCGTCCTGCGCATCGGCTCCGGGCTGCTCGACCTGACGTCACGCGACGCCGTGCTGGCCGACGGCGCGCGGGTGGCGCTGTCCGCCCGCGAGATCGAGCTGCTGCGGGCGCTGGCGGCTCGGCCGAACACCGTGCACTCGCGGGCCGAGCTGCGCCGCAAGGTCTTCGACGAGGCCGCGGCGGCCTCGATCGTGGACACCTACGTCTACTACCTCCGGCGCAAGCTGGGCCGTGCGGTGGTGCGCACCGTGCACGGGGTGGGCTACCGGCTCGGGGCGCTGTGATGGAGCTGGCGGAGCGGGCCATCGTCCGTCGGACTCGGCTGCGGATCGGCCTGCTGGTCGGGTTGTCCATCGGCACCCTGCTGCTGTCGACCGGCGGCATCTCGTACGCCGTCCTGGTCGGCAGGCAGGAGGAACAGATCCACCGCGAGTTGGCGTGGGGCATCAACCACAGCGTCATCGCCGGCCCGCCCGCCTGTAGTTGGATCTTCCGGTACGACGGCAGCACGGTGGACACCGGCAGCACCCCGCCGCCGCCCGGCTTCCCGTTGGCCGACGCGCTGGCGGCCGTGGCGGCCACCCGGAGCACCGAGGTCACCACCGTCGCCCGGAACGGGACGACGTACCACGTGCGCACCGAGGCCCGTGGTGACGGGGTGGTCGTCCAGGCGGTGTTCGACGCGCGTATCCAGCTGTCCGACCGCCGGCATCTGCTGCTCGCGTTCAGCCTCACGGCGGCGGTCGGGCTGGTCATCGCCGTGCTGACCGGCGCGTTGGTCGGCCGGCGGGCCGTCGCGCCGCTCACCGAGGCGCTGACCCGTCAGCGCCGGTTCATCGTGGACGCCAGCCACGAGCTGCGTACGCCGATCGCCCAGGTGCACATCCGCGCCCAGCTGATGGCCCGCCGGGCGCGTGCCGGCGGGAGCGCCGCGAACGTGGACGACCTGGAGCGGCTGATCGGCACCACCCGGCGACTCGGCGAGATCGTGGACGACCTGCTGCTCTCGGCCCAGCTCGCTGCCGCTCCCGCCGACCGTCGGCCGTACCCGCCGGTCGACCTCACCTCGCTCATCGGGGCGACGGTCGCCGCCGAGGCGGAACGCGCCGCCGAACGCCAGGTCACCCTCGCGGTGGACCTGCCCAGCGATCCACTGCCGGTGCCGGGGGTCGAGTCGGCGCTGCGCCGGGTCGTCGGCGAACTGCTCGCGAACGCACTCGCCCACACGCCTGCCGAGGGGCGGATCGACGTGTCGCTTCGGGCCGGCGGCGACTACGCCGAGCTCGTGGTCGCGGACACCGGGGACGGGTTCGACCAGGTGGACGCGCGGCGCATCTTCGACCGGTTCCACCGTGGCGCGGGCTCCGGGGACCACCGCTTCGGATTGGGACTGGCCCTGTTGCAGGAGGTCGTCACGAGCCACCGGGGCACGATCGAGGCCGAGGGCCGCCCGCACCGGGGAGCGGTCTTCACGGTGCGTCTTCCCGTGACCCGACCGTCCCGGATGACGGAGCGGGCCTCGGGGATTCGACGCCTGCGGGCGCGGCAGCTGGTGGGACGGTGAGGCGCGAGGGAGCCGTCGAGGTGGCCCGCGACACGCCGGACGTGCCGACCTCGTCGGCACCGGGCTCGAGGTCGGCGTCAGGGCCAGCGTCGGGGTCGGGGTCGGCGTCGGGGTCGGCGTCGAGAAAGTTCGGCCGGCGATGTCGAGAACGTGGGACTGGCATCGTCCCCGGGGTGAAGGCGGCCAGAATGGGGGCCGCACCGGCACCGAGGAGAAACCCCATGGCGAAGTACCTGCTGCTCAAGCACTACCGGGGCGCACCGACCCCGGTGAACGACGTACCCATGGACCGGTGGACGCCGGAGGAGATCTCGGCGCACATGCGGTACATGCACGACTTCGCGGCCCGGCTCGAAGGCACCGGGGAGTTCGTCGACGCCCAGGCGCTCGCCCCCGAGGGGACCTTCGTCCGGTACGACGGCGAGGGTCGTCCACCGGTCACCGATGGTCCCTTCGCCGAGACCAAGGATCTCGTCGCCGGCTGGATGGTGATCGACGTGGACAGCCACGCGCGTGCCGTCGAGTTGGCCGGGGAGCTGTCGGCTGCCCCGGGGGCGGGCGGGAGGCCGATCCACGAGTGGCTCGAGCTGCGCCCGTTCCTGACCTCGCCGCCCACCGTCACGGAGTGACCTGATGGACGGGGACCTGTTGCGCAGCCTCACGCCGGGGGTGCTCGGGGTCCTCGTCCGCCGCGGAGCGGACTTCGCGGCGGCCGAGGACGCCGTGCAGGACGCGCTGGTCCAGGCCCTGCGTGGCTGGCCGGCCGACCCACCCCGGGATCCGTCGGGCTGGCTGGTCACCGTGGCCTGGCACCGGTTCCTCGACGCGAGTCGGGCGGACACCGCCCGCCGCCGACGGGAGGACCGCGTCGTCGAGGAACCGGCGCCCGGCGTCGTGCCCGCGGTGGACGACACGCTCCAGCTCTACTTCCTGTGCGCCCACCCGTCGCTGACCCCGTCGTCGGCGGTCGCGCTCACCCTGCGCGCCGTCGGTGGGTTGACCACCCGTCAGATCGCCCAGGCGTACCTGGTGCCCGAGACGACCATGGCGCAGCGCATCAGCCGGGCCAAGCGCGCCGTCTCGGGCGTGCGGTTCGACCAGCCCGGCGATCTCGCCACCGTGCTGCGGGTGCTGTACCTGGTCTTCAACGAGGGCTACTGCGGCGACGTCGACCTCGCCGCCGAGGCCATCCGGCTCACCCGGCAGCTCGCGGCGGCGATCGACCACCCCGAGGTGGCCGGGTTGCTCGCCCTGATGTTGCTCCACCACGCCCGGCGCGCTGCCCGGACCGCGCCCGACGGCAGCCTGGTGCCGCTCGCGGCGCAGGACCGGGGCCGGTGGGACACCTCCCTGATCGCCGAGGGCGTACGGATCCTGCAGGCGGCCCTCGCCCGCGACCGGCTGGGCGAGTTCCAGGCCCAGGCCGCCATCGCGGCACTGCACGCCGACGCGCCCACCGCCGGGGAGACCGACTGGGTGCAGATCGTCGACTGGTACGACGAACTCGCCCGGCTGACCGACAGTCCGGTCGTCCGGCTCAACCGCGCGGTGGCCGTCGGCGAGGCCGACGGACCACGCGCCGGCCTGGCGGCCCTCGCGGCGCTGGACACCGCGCTGCCCCGCCACACCGCGGTGGCGGCGTACCTGCACGAGCGCGCCGGTGACCCGGTGACGGCGGCCCGGCTGTACGCCGAGGCGGCCCGGCGGGCCGCCAACCTCGCCGAACGCGATCATCTGATCCGCCAGGCCGCCCGACTCCACAGCCGCCGGTGCCCCTGATGCCCGGCTTCCGCATCCCGAGGACGCGCGGCAGTAGGCGCGGACAGCTGCGGAAAAGCGTCGATGCTGACCGGGAGAGAACGGCGGAGCCGGGCGTGGCCGCCCTGCCCCGGGCGATCGGGGCCCTGATCGCGCTCGCCATCTCGGCCTTCTGCTACGTCGCCATGGAGACGTTGCCGGTCGGCATCCTTCCCCTTGTCGCCACCGACCTGGACGTGTCCGTGTCGCACGCCGGGCTGCTTGTCACCGGCTACGCGATCACCGTCGCGATCGTCTCGCTACCGCTGACCTACGTCACCCAACGGGTGCCACGTCGCCGGCTGCTGGCCGTCCTGTTGGGCGTGCTGGTCGTCGCCACGGTGGTCTCGGCCGCCGCGCGCGACTACCAGGTGTTGCTCGGGACGCGCGTGGTGGTCGCGCTGACCCAGGCGTTGTTCTGGGCCGTGGTGGCGCCCACCGCCGCCGGCATGTTCCCGGTCCGGGTACGCGGAAGGGTCACCTCCGTCGTGTTCGCCGGGGCCTCGCTCGGGCCGATGCTCGGCGTGCCCGCCGGAGTCTGGCTCGGACAGCAACTGGGTTGGCGTGCGGCGTTCCTGGCCCTGGCCGGCCTGGCGCTGGCCGCGTTCGTGGCGATCGTGGCCCTGATGCCCCCGGTGCCGGTGGGTGCGTCCCCCGCGTCCACCGGCACCGCCCCGGACGCCCGCCGGTACGCGATCGTCGTGGTCGCCACCGCGCTGTCGGTGGGTGGCCTGTTCACGGCGTTCACCTACACCGCTGTGTTCCTGACCGACGTCTCCGGGTTCGCCCCCGGTGCCATCGGTCTGTTGCTGCTGATCCGGGGCCTGGCGGATGTCGTCGGCATCACCGCCGGCGGGATCGCGAGCGACCGCAACCAGCGGGCGGCGATGGTGGCACCGGTGCGGTTGCTGGTGACCGCCCTGCTCGGGATGTTCCTGCTGGCCGAGTCGAGGGTGGCGACCGGGGTGCTGCTGGCCGTCTCCGGGTTCGCCATGGGCGCGCTCACGCCCGCGCTGCAGAACCGGGTACTCGAGGTGGCCCCGGGAAGTTCCGACCTGGCGGCGGCCGGCAACTCCGCCGCCTTCAACGTCGGCATCGCCGCAGGATCCCTGCTCGGTGCGGTGATCCTGCCTCCGTTCGGGGTGCGCAGCACGGCGTCGGTGGGCGGTCTGTTGGCGGCGGGGGCGCTCGTCGTCCTGCTGGCCGAACCGTTGTTCGCCGCCGGCAGGTCGACGCGTGGCGTCGGGGCGTCGGGGACGGCCCATGCCGGCGGGACCGAGCGGTTGGTGGGCAGGTGACCGCGCAGCCTGCGGTTCGGATTGCGAGATGGCGTCTCTATTGACGTCTGCGGGTGGGGGTGGCTAACCTGGAGCGATCATCGCCAGCCGCAGGAGAACGCCATGATCCGAGTTCCGCAAGGCTCTGGATTGTTGGTGCGCGGTTACGAGGAGCCGTTGCGGGTCCACCCGCCACGGGAGGGCATGCGCCCCGGGACCGCCGCCGGGGATCCGCAGACCCCGTTCTGATGGATCGGCCCGCCGTGCCCCGATCGGGACACGGCGATCGCCTTCGTCGTTGATCAGCCCGGTGAGCGGCATCGCCCGCGCCGGGTCGCCGACCCGTTCCCAGCAGAACCGAACCTCGGAGCGCATCATCATGACCACCGCAATTGATCTCGCACCCATCTCCGGCCCCGCCGCCTGGCGCGGTGACGAGCTGCACAGCTCGACCGAATGGGTGTACCAGCTCAGCGACGCCGAACTCGCCGAGCTGGAGACCGTCGGACGCCGGTTCCTCGCCGACGACCCCGACCTGCGTACCGTGACCGCCGCCGACTACCCCCTGCCGGCCTGCGCCGGGCTGAACGAGGAGTGCGCCCGCCAGCTCGACTCCGGACGCGGGTTCATCCTGGTCCGCGGCCTGCGCACGGAGGAGTACGGCGACACCCTCGCCGGTGCGATCTTCTACCTGATGGGGCTGCACCTCGGCGTGCCGATGGGGCAGAACCAGATGGGTGACGTGCTCGACCACGTCATCGCCACCTCCAACAAGACCCTCGACGACCCGTCGGCCCTGCCCTCGCGGGTACGGGACCGGCTGCCGTTCCACTCCGACAGCTCCGACGTCGTGGCGCTGATGTGCCTGCGGGCGGCCAAGGCCGGCGGGGCGAGCAGCCTGGTCAGCGGCACCACCATCTACAACGAGATCCTGCGTCGCCGGCCGGATCTGGCCCCGCTGCTGTTCGAGCCGTGGCACTGGGACTGGTACAAGCAGGATCACGAGGCCCCGGCGAAGACCTACACCTCGCCGATCTGCAGCTACGTCGACGGCGTGTTCAGCACCTACGCCGGCAGCTCGATGATCTTTTCTGCGCAGGACTACCCGGAGGTGCCCCGGCTCACCGACGCGCAGATCGAACTGCTGCACCTGTACGACGAGGTCTCCCAGGAGGCCGGCCTGGCCCTCGACATGGACTTCCAGCCCGGCGACGTGCAGTGGCTGCTGAACTACGCGGCCCTGCACTCGCGTACCGGCTACGTCGACTTCCCGGAGCCGGAGCGCCGTCGTCACCTGCTGCGCCTCTGGCTCAAGCGGGACGTCGGTCGGCCGCTGGTCGACGGCTTCGGCAAGCACGTGGTGACCGACCGTGGCGCGGAGGTCCTCGCGCCGGGCGGCCGGTTCCGCATCGCCGAGGCGGTCGAGCCGAACTTCGAGTGGGGCAACTGACACCACCGACTGAGTACTGACGGCCCGTAGCGCCCCACCGCCGTGGCGCTACGGGCCGTCGGCTGTCCGGTGGCGTTACCGAAGGCCGTCGGGGGCGCGGGCGGGCGGCTACGGGCGTCGGCTGCCCGGATGGCTAACAGCCGGTCAGCGGTGTGAACGATGTCGAGCCGCCGGTCCGACCCCGCGGAACGGGAGGTCGGACCGGCGGCTCGGTCGGGTGGTGGCCCGCCGCCGCCGGCGTGGCCTACAGGTCCAGCACCAGCCGGTCGGAGCTGCACCGGCCCACGCAGATCATCATGCTGCGGCCGGCCGCGCGCTCCTCGTCGGTCAGCAGCGAGTCGCGGTGCTCCGGCGTCCCGGCCAGCACCCGGGTCTCGCACGCACCGCAGTAGCCCTTCTCGCAGTCGTACGTCAGGCCGGGCACCACCTCGCGCAGCACGTCGATCATGCGGCGCTCCCTCGGCACCCGCAGGGTCGCCCCGGTACGCGCCAGGTGGACCTCGAACTCGGTGTTCGCCGCCGGGTCGAACGCGACCTCCAGGTCGTCACCGGCGGTGAAGCGCTCGACGTGCAACTGTCCCGACCGGCCCGCCTCGGCGCAGGCCCGTTCCAGCGCGTCGATCATGCCGGTCGGCCCGCAGCCGTAGACGGCGGTGTCCGTCCCGGTGGAGTCGAGCAGCGCCCGCAGGTCGGGCAGTCCGGCCTCGTCCTGGGGCAGCAGGGTGGCCCGCTCCCCGGCCAGGGCGAGCACCTCGTCGGCGAAGGCCATCGAGGCACGGGTACGCCCGCCGTACACCAGCCGGAACGGTACGCCCCGGCGGTCGGCCTCGCGGGCCATGGCCAGGATCGGGGTGATCCCGATGCCGCCGGCGAGGAACAGGTAGCCGGGGGCGTCGACGAGCGGGAAGTGGTTGCGGGGGCCGCGCACGGTCAGGGTGACGCCGGCGCGGGCGAGCGCGTGCAGCTCCACCGAGCCGCCCCGGCCGGCGGGCTCGCGCAGCGCCGCGATCCGGTAGTGCCGGGTGTCGTCCGGGTCGCCGCACAGGGAGTACTGCCGGACCCGTCCGGACGGCAGTCGCACCTCCAGGTGCGCGCCCGGCGTCCAGGGCGGCAGTGGCGCGCCGGCCGGGTCGGCGAGGTGCACCTCCAGCACCTCGGTGGCGGCGGTGGCGGCGACCGCCATGACCAGGTCCCGGTCGCCGGTCAGGCTGGCGGCGGGCCGGGCCCCCGCCGCGTCGGCGTCGCGACGGGGGCCCGGAGTGAAGACGGCCGGGATGGCGTCCCAGCCGCTCTGGTTGCCCCGGGTGGGGTAGGCGACGAGGCCCTCCTCCACCACCCGGAAGTCGGGCAGTCGGGTGAGTACCTGGGTGATCATCTCGCGGAACATCAGCCGGGCCAGGTGGGCGCCGGCACAGCGGTGGCTGCCGATGCCGAAGCTGAGGTGCCGGGCGGCGTCGCGGTCCAACCGGAGCTGCTCGGGATCGGGGAAGACCACCGGGTCGTGGTTCGCCGCGACCCAGGGGATCAGGACCCGTTCGCCGGCCGACACCGGGCAGCCGCCGACCTCGACGTCGGCGCGGACGGTACGGGCCATCGACTGCGACGGGGCGAAGACCCGCAGGAACTCGTCGGTGGCGGTGTGCAGCAGGTCGGGGGAGTCGATCAGGCGCTGCCGGTCCTCCGGGTGGCGGCTCAGGTGCACCAGCGTGGAACCGGTCAGCGAGGTGGTGGTGTCCACCCCGCCGGCGATCAGCAGCCCGATGACGGAGACCAGCTCGTCGGCGTCGAACAGCTCGCCGTCGGGGCGGCGCTGGGCGGCCAGGTAGCTCACGGCGTCGCCGGTCGGCTCGGCGCGGCGTTCGACGATCAGCTCCCGGATCCGCCGGTCGAGGTACGCCAGGCCAGCGGCCCCGCGTACGGCGCGCTCGCTGCCGGGCAGCGCGGCGAAGATGTCGTGGATCGGGCCGGCCAGCTTGGCCCAGTCGGATTCGGGGAAGCCCAGCCAGTCGAGGGTGACGGCGGCCGGCAGCGGGTTGGTCAGGTCGCGGACGAAGTCCACCGACCCCTCGGCGATGAAGGCGTCCACGACGCGGGTGGTGTGTCGGGCGACCATCGGGGCCAGTTCGGCCACCGCGTCCTGGGTGAGCAGCGGGTTGATCAGGTCGCGGTAGCCGGTGGCGGCCGGTGGGTCCAGCTCGATCGGGTACTGCTCCAGGCCGGGGCCGCGGGGGATGACGATGGCGGTGCCGTCGCCGCCGGCGGTGGCCCGTGCGGAGGAGAAGGTGTCGTCGTCGCGGGCGATCCGGACCACGTCGGAATACCGGGTGGTGTAGACGAACCCACCGTGCGCGTCGGTGCGACCGACCGGGCAGGTCTGCCGGAACTCCCGGTAGTAGCCCACCGGGTCGGCGTTGCACTCGGCCGAGTGGTGGTCGAAGGGCGCGACGGGCCGGGGTCCGGTCGCGGTCTGCGATGCGGCCGGGGCGGTGCGCTGCTGTTCGGTCATGGGGACGTGCTCCACAGGTGCGGGACGCTGCGCGGTGTTGCCCAGCCGCGCCACTGGGTTCTGACGCCAAGCGTAATGTCGCTCACATTGCGAGACAATGTTTCGCGATGAGATGCAGTTTTGTCGATGTCGGCCGTCTGACCCGGGTCGGCAGGGTCAGTCCGGTCAGAAGGTCTGTCCCCGGGTCGGAAGGTCGGTCCGGGTCAGAAGGTGAGGACGGCCTTGCCGACCTCGCCGGACCGGATCGCCGCCACCGCCTCGTTGATCTGTGCGAACGGGAACCGGGTGATCAGGCGGTCCACCGGGAAGTTGCCGGCGGCGTACAGGTCCAGCAGCTTCGGCAGGAAGACCTGCGGCAGGCTGCTGCCGCCGATGATGCCGGTGACGCTGCGACCGTTGAGGATGCTGCGCCACTCGAAACTCATCTGCTCGCTCGGGCCGATCCCGACCACACCGCACCGGCCGAGCGGGCCGAGCGACTCGACCGCGAGCCGCAGCACGTCCTCCCGGCCGGTGGTGTCGATCGCGACGTCGAAGCCGTGCGGGGCGATGGCGGTCAGCAGTTCGCGCGGGTCGCCGTCGGTGGAGTGCACCCCGTGGGTCGCGCCGAGCAGCCGGGCGGTGTCGAGCTTGGCGGCGTTGACGTCGACCGCCGCGACGACGGCGCAGCCGGCCGCCCGCGCGGCCAGGATCGCCGCGACGCCGACCGCGCCGGCGCCGAAGACGACAAGCGCGGAGCCGACCTCCGGGCGCAGCACGTTGAGCACCGCGCCGGCCCCGGTGCCGAAGCCGCAACCGAACGGGCCGACCACGCCCAGGTCGATCTCCTTGCTGATCGGCACCACCGCGCGGGCCGGGGCGACCACGTGACTGGCGAACGACGACTGGCCCAGGAAGTGCCCGTTGACCGGTTGCCCGGCGCGGGACAGCGCCGAGCTGCCGTCCGGTCGCCGGCCGGTGAAGTTGACCGCGTCGAACTGGCGGCAGTAGGCGGGGTTTCCGCCCCGGCAGAGCGGGCAGTCGCCGCAGGAGGTGAAGCTCATCGCGACGTGGTCGCCGGGGGCGATGCCGCTGACCCGCGCGCCGACCTGCTCGACCACCCCGCTGCCCTCGTGGCCGAGGACCGCCGGGGTCGGGAAGAAGTTGGCGAACTCCAGGTCGGTGGCGCAGATTCCGACGCTGTGTACCCGGACCAGCACCTCGTCCGGCCCCGGCTCGGCAAGGTCGATCTGCTGGAGGGTGAACGGCGCTCCCGCGCTCTCCAGCACCGCCGCTGTGATCCGCACGTGCCCTCCCATTGACTCACAAAGCGAGATTGCATCTTGACATGCGAAACGTGAAGGGTCAAGGATCCCCACATGGCTGACCTGGACATTCCCTCCGCCCGCCAGCTGATCGACGGCGAGTGGACCGCCGCCGCCGACGGCGGTGAGCTACCGGTGCTCGATCCCGCCACCCGGCAGACCATCCAGTCGGTGGCCCGCGCCCGCGCCCTCGACGTCGACCACGCCGTCGCCGCGGCCCGCCGCGCGGCTCCCGGCTGGGCGGCGACCTCACCCAGCGAGCGCGGTGCGATCCTGCGCCGCTGGGCCGACCTGATCGGCGCGCACGTCGAACAGCTCGCCGAGCACGAGGCTCGTGACGTGGGCAAACCCCGCTCCGGCGGGCGACTCAACATGTACATCGCGCAGGGCATCGTCGACTACTTCGCCGGTGCCGCGGACAAGCTCACCGGGGTCACCCTGCCCACCCGTACGCCGGACTACTTCGGCTACACCCGTCCCGAGCCGTACGGGGTCTGCGCGGTGATCATCCCGTGGAACGTGCCCGCCGTGCTCACCGCGGCCAACGTCGCCCCGGCGCTGGCCGCCGGCAACACGGTGGTGCTGAAGCCGTCCGAGATCGCGCCGCTGTCGCCGTTCGCGTTGGCCGAGCTGGCCCGTCGGGCCGGCCTGCCGCCGGGCGTGCTCAACGTGGTCACCGGGCTCGGCCCGGAGGCCGGCGTGGCGCTCACCGGGCACCCCGGCATCGACCACATCAGCTTCGTCGGCTCGACGGTGACCGGCCGGGCCGTCATGCGCGCCGCCGCGCAACACCTGGTCCCGGTCAAGCTGGAGCTGGGCGGCAAGTCCCCGAACGTGGTCTTCGCCGACGCCGACCTGGACGTGGCGGTCCCGGCGATCATCGCCTCGATCACCGAGAACGCGGGGCAGAACTGCTACGCCGGTTCCCGGCTGCTGGTCGAGGAGTCGATCCGGGCGCAGGTGGTCGAGCGGGTCGCCGCCGGCATGGCGGCGGTCCGGACCGGCCCCTGGGACCAGGACCTGGACATGGGGCCGCTGGTCAGTCAGGCCCAGTACGAGCGGGTCCGGGGCTTCCTGGCCGAGGCCCCCGCCGCCGGCGCCCGGCTGGTCACCGGTGGTGAGCCGGCCACCGCCCGGTTCGACGACGGCTGGTACGTCGCCCCCACGGTCTTCGACGGAGTCGACTCCACCATGCGGCTCGCCCGCGAGGAGGTCTTCGGCCCGGTGCTGGCGGTGCAGGGCTTCCGGGGCGTCGACGAGGCGGTGGCCCTGATGAACGGCACCGACTTCGGGCTGCTGGCCTGCATCTGGACCAGTGACGTGTCCCGGGCGCTGCGGGTGGCCGGGCAGGCCCGCGCCGGGCAGGTGGCGGTGAACCAGTTCCACGACGCCGGGGTGATCGGCTTTCCGTTCAACATGCAGAAGGAGAGCGGTTTCAGTCGGGGTGGCGGTTACGCGGCGCTGCGCGAGTACACCCAGGAGAAGGCCGTCGCGGTCCGGCTGCTCGACCGACCGTCGGCGTGAGCCGACCGGGTGAGCTGGCGGCGGCGCGACCACGGCTGACCGTCGCCGCCGCGCCGTCGCCGGCCGCGTTCGCCCAGTGGCTCGCCGAACTCGCGTTCGGCGGCGCCGGCTGGCCGGAGCTGCTGGCCGCCGTGGCCGAGCGCACCGGGGCGGCCTGTCGGCTGGTCGCCGAGACGGGTGAGCTGCTCGCCGCCAGCGACGGCACGGGCGGCCGTCGGCACGACGCCGCGCCGGACGAGGTGCGCCGCGCCCTGGCCGCCTGCCGGGCCGGCGGCGCGGGGCCACCGGGGGCCGCGCCGGCCCCGGTCCGCTGTGCCGACGGGTGGACCGGTCGGGCGGTGGCGGTCGGCGCGGGGCCCCGGCGGCTCGGCGCGCTCCTGCTGGCCGAGCCGGTCTCGGCCGGGCAGGTGGAGCTGGCGGTGGCCGCGACCACCGCGCTGCTGATCGAGGCGGTACGGCACGAGTCGCCGCCGCCCGCCGTGCGGGACGCCGCGACGGTGCTGCGGGCCCTGCGGGACGGCCTCGGTGACCCCGCCGAGGTGGCCCCTGATGCCGTCCCCCAGGCCGGGGAGGTCGACCTGCTCCGGGCGGGGGCGGCCCACGGCTGGCGGCTGGACCAGCCGCACGCCGTCGCCGGGATCGCGTACACCGGGGCGCAGCATCGGCGCTGGGTGTCCGCGCTGAGCTGGCTGGACCGGCCGGTGCTGGCGGAGGGGCGGCTGGCCTGGACCCTGCTGCACGGTGACGTGGAGCGCGAGGTGACCCGGCTACGGGTCCGGTTGGACCAGATCGTGGGGGTCGGGCAGGTGCGGGTGGTCGCCGGGCCGCTGGTGAGCGGGCCGGCCCGGACGGCGGCCTCGTTCCGTGACGCGGACCGGCTGCTGCGGCTGTTGCTCCAGACGTCGGACGAGCGGCGCGAGCTACCGTTCGGGCAGGCCGGGTTGGCGCAGGTCCTGCTGGCCGTGCCGGACGAGCGGCTGCGCTGGTTCGTCCAGCGGCACCTGGGGCCGATCGTCCACCGCGACGATCTGCTGCGCACCCTGGACTGCTGGTTGGCGACCGGGGGCAGCAGGCAGGCCGTCAGCGAGCGGCTGCACCTGCACCGCAACTCGGTGGGCTACCGGGTGGGGTTGATCAAGCGGTTGTTGGGGGTCGACCCGCTCGACCCGCAGACGGTGGCGGTGCTGCGTACGGCGCTCGCCGCCCGGGAGTTGCTGGCCGCGTCCGAAGCCGGTTGATCCCCTGGTCGGCGTCCTGTGAGGGCGCTGACCGCCCAGCTTCGTTAACCGTTCCGCCTCTTTTGCGGCAAGCCGTTGACACGCCGCCGCCCCGCAGGCAGAGTACGTCGCTAAGCAACGAGAATCACAATGCAAGACGCCATATTGACTGGTAGACCATGGGGGAGGTTGCGGTGCGAGCGATGGTCCAGACCGATTTCGGGGGATCCGAGGTGCTGCGCCTGCGTCACCTGCCCGACCCCGAGCCGGGTGCGGCCGAGGTGGTCATCCGGGTGCACACCGCCGCACTGAACCGGCTCGACCTGCTCCAGCGGCGCGGGGCCGTCCTGCTCCCCGGCTTCCAACTGCCCCACGTCGCCGGCATGGACGTCGCCGGCCAGGTCACCGCCGTCGGGCCGCAGGTCACCACGGTACGCCCCGGCGACCGGGTGCTGGTCGACCCGACCATCGGCTGCGGAACCTGCCCCACCTGCAAGAACGGTCAAGCAGGCCACTGTGCCGCGCTGGCCGTGGTCGGTGGCAACCGCCCCGGCGGGTTCGCCGAGTACGTCGCCGTCCCGGCCACCGTGGTGCACCGGGTGCCCGCACACGTAGACCTGACCGACGCCGCCGCGCTGCCCACCGCCTGGAGCCTCGCCTGGCACGCCGTGCACCGCGTCGGGGCGGTCCGCCCCGGGGAGTGGATGCTGGTACAGGCCGGCACGAGCGCGGTCAGCATCGCCGCCATCCAACTGGCCCGCCGGGCCGGCGCGCGGGTGATCGCGGTGGCCCGTACCGAGGCCAAGCGGGCCGTCGCCGCCGACCTCGGCGCCGACGTGCTCGACCTCGACGACCGGACCGTCGACGAGGTGCGGGACCGCACCGACGGCCACGGCGTCGACCTGGTCGTCGACCACGTCGGCACCGCCACCTGGCCCACCTCCCTGGCCAGCCTGCGCACCGGCGGGCGCATCGTGCTGCTCGGCAACACCACCGGCGACCAGGTGAAGTTCTCCCTCTCCGACGTCTACCGGCGTGGGCTGCGGCTGCTCGGCGCCGGGGCGTACACCCCGGCCGACTTCGCCGACATGCTCGACGCCTACTTCACCGGGGGACTGCGGGTGATCCGGGCGGCCGAGTACCCGCTGGCCGAACTGCCCGAGGCGTATGCCCGGCAGGAGTCCGGCGACCTCATCGGCAAGATTCTCGTACGGCCATGACCACCACCCCGGCGGCGGGCACCGCCGACTCCCGCCCGGCGGACCTGCTGATCGTCGACGCCGACATCGTCACCATGGCGTCCGACCGCGCGGTGGTCTCCGGGGGCGCGATCGCCGTCGTCGACGGCCGGATCGCCGCGATCGGTCCGGCGGCGACGCTGCGCGCGGCGTACCCGGGCAGCCCGGAACTCGACGCCGCCGGCTGCCTCGTCGTCCCCGGCCTGGTCAACGCCCACCAGCACACCACCGCCGACCCGCTGGTCCGCAGCAGCATCCCCGACGACGTCCCGGCCCGGCAGGCCATCTTCGACTGGATCGTGCCGCTGCACGGCGCGGTCACCGGCGAGGACGACGAGCTGTCGGCCACCCTCACCGCGGTCGAGTCACTCAGCTACGGGGTCACCACCCTGCTGGAACCCGGCACGGTCGCCCACCCGCTGCGGGTCGCCCACGGGCTGCGCGCCGCCGGCATCCGGGCCCGGGTCGGCGGCTGGGGCTGGGACACCCCCGAAGCGCCGTACGCCATGCCGGCCGCCGACACCCTCGCCGCCCAGGCCGACACCGTCGCCGCCCTCGCCGGCGACCCGCTGGTCACCGGCTGGATCACCCTGGTCGGTCACGACCTGGTCAGCGACGACCTGTTCACCGGCGCGGCGGAGCTGGCCGACCGGCTCGACGTACCCATGACCTGGCACCTGTCGCCCGGCCCGGAGGACCCCGCGGCCTACGCCGCCGCCGGCCGGGCCCGGCCGGTGCGGCACCTGCACGACCTCGGCGTGCTCGGCCCCCGCCTGCTGCTCGGTCACGCGGTGTGGCTCGACGACGCCGAACTCGCCGCCCTCGCCGAGACCGGCACGGCGGTCGCCTCCTGCCCCGGCGCCTACCTGCGGCTCGGTCAGGGCTTCAGCCGGGCCGGCCGGCATACCGAGCTGTACCGGGCCGGTGGGCGGCTCGCGCTGGGCTGCGACTCGCACAACGCCGGGGACACCCCGGACCTGTGGCGGGCCGCCCGGCTCTTCGCCGGCCTGGAACGGGACCGGGGCATCCCCGACCCGCTGCGCGCCGACGAGATCTTCGCCCTGGCCACCATCGACGGCGCCGCCGCCGTCGGGCTGGCGGCGCTCACCGGCTCGGTCGAGGTCGGCAAGGCCGCCGACCTGGTCGTGCTGGACACCCGGACCGTCCCCTGGACCCCGCGCGGTGACCTGCCCACCCAGCTGGTCTGGGGTGCGGCCGGGCACACCGTCCGGGACGTCCTGGTCGACGGCCGGATGGTGGTCCGTGACCGGCGGATCACCACGGTCGACGTCGACGCCCTGCGCGAGGAGGCCACCCATCGTCGGGTCGCCCTGCTGCGCCGGGCCGGCATCGACATCCCCCATCGCTGGCCCACCGTGCCGGCGACCGAGTACTGCGCGCGTCGGACCGTGCCGGACGGCGCACTGCCCCCACTGTGAAGGGAAGCACCATGACAATGAGGATTGGACGGGGTCCGGCGGCGCTGCTCGCCGGGGCTCTGGGATTCGCCCTGGTCGGCTGTGCCAGCAACGACGCGACCGCGCCGTCGGCGGCGGGTTCGGCCAGCAGCGGGACGCCCGCCGGGCAGCCCGACGCCAACGGCGACGGCAAGGTGATGATCGGGGTGCTCAGCCCCGGTGACATCAACGACAACGGCTACTACGAGAGCTTCGTGGTCGGCGCGGAGAAGTTCGCCACCGAGAAGGGTTGGCAGGTCATAAAGCGCGGCAACGTGCCGCCGACCGAGGCGCTCAGCGCCGCTCGGGCGCTGTGCCAGCAGGGCGTGGACATGGTGGCGCTGGGCGCCTCCGAGCTCAAGGACGCCATCCCCGCGTCGGAGGAGCCGGTCTGCGCCAATACCTCCTGGTACGTCCCATCGTCGGAGAACATCCAGCAGAGCCCTCGGGTGACGCTCTCCAGCGACGACCCCAACCAGAGCATGCTCGCCGCCGGGTACGCCACCGGGCTGGTCATGCAGCAGAAGAACGCCACCAAGGCCGGCTTCGTCACCGGCATGGAGGCCGACTTCTCGGTCAACGCCGCCAAGGCGTACAAGGCGGGCATCCGGATGGTGGTGCCGAACGCCACCCTGGTGACCACCTACACCGGTGACTTCAACGACTCGGCGAAGGCCCGGGAGGCCGTCCAGGCGCAGATCAGCCAGGGCGTGAAGGTGATCTACCCGTACCTGGGCGGAGCCACCGACGCCGCCGCGAAGCTGGCCAACACCGGCGGCGCACTCACCCTGACCCCGGGCACCGACCGGTGCGACTCGACCGACCCGCGCTTCGACATCTCGGTCATCTTCGACCCGGGTGCCTACTTCGCCGCCGCGCTGGAGCTGTTCGCCAAGGGCGAGATGACCCTCGGCACCACCAAGAAGTGGCAGCTCGGCGTCGACCCGTACCCGGCCGTCAAGATCTGCAACGCGACGCCGGAGCAGACCCAGAAGATGGACGCCTTCGTCGCCGACGTGGCCAGCGGCAAGACCGACACCGCCGCGACGGTCGCCAAGCTCGGCTCCTGATTTCGCTGCCCGACGACCAACGAGGTGGAACGGACTGTGGACGTTGACGACCAGCTGACGCCGGCTCTCACCCTGCGTGGGGTCAGCAAGCGCTACGGTCCGGTTGTCGCCTGCGACGCCGTGGATCTCGCCGTACGGCCTGGCGAGATCCACGGTCTCCTCGGCGAGAACGGGGCCGGAAAGTCGACCCTGATGAAGATCCTGCTCGGGCTGGTGCACCGGGACGCCGGCACCATCACGCGTGGCACCGAACCGGTCGAGATCGACAGTCCGCAGGTCGCGGCCGACCTCGGCCTGGGCATGGTGCACCAGCACTTCAGTCTGATCGAACCGCTCACCGTCTGGGAGAACGTCATCCTCGGCGACACCGGGCGGATCGACCGGGCGGTGGCCTGCGCCCAGGTCGAGGAGGTGTCCCGACGCTACGGACTGCCCATCGACCCGCAGGCCCGGGTCGACCGGCTCTCGGCCGGGGAACGGCAACGCGTCGAGCTGATCAAGTGCCTGCGGCGTGACCCGTCCGTGCTGATCCTGGACGAGCCGACCTCGGTGCTCACCCAGGCCGAGTCGGCGGAGCTGTTCACCGTGCTGCGCCGGGTGGTGCAGGCGGAGCGGCGTGCGGTCATCCTGATCAGTCACAAGCTCGCGGAGATCATGGCGGCCACCGACCGGGTGACCGTGCTGCGGCGGGGCGCGGTGGCCTTCCACGGCGCGACGGCGGACACCACCGCCCAGTTGCTGGCCCGGCAGATGGTCGGCCGGGAGGTGTCGTTGCAGGCCGAGAGCGCGGCCCTGGGCCTGCTGCCGGTCGAGCGTCCCACGCCGGTGGTGGGTGCCGGGAACGCCCCGGCCGACGTCACCACGGCGGGGGGGAACCCGTCCCCGGAGGGGCACCCGCCGGCCCTGCGGCTGCGCGAGGTGACCCTGCTCATCGGCGGCCTGCCCGTGCTGGACCGGCTCAGCCTCGACGTGGCGCCCGGCGAGATCGTCGGCCTGTACGGGGTCGAGGGCAACGGCCAGGCCACCATCGGCGAGCTGCTGTCCGGGCTGCTCGTCCCCGACTCCGGCGCGGTCGAGGTCGCCGGCCGGCCGGTCGACCTCGACCGGCCCGGCGCGCTGCACGCGGCCGGTCTCGGCATCGTCCCCGAGGACCGGCACCGCTCCGGGGTGGTGCTGGACATGAGCGTGGCGGAGAACCTCGTCATGAAGTCCCTCGCCGGGGTCACCACGCGCGGCGTGCTCAGCCGGCGGCGGATGCACCGGATCGCCCACCGGCGGATGGCCGAGTTCAACATCGTGGCGCCCTCGCCGGACACCCCGCTGCGCAGCCTCTCCGGCGGCAACCAGCAGCGGGTGGTGCTGGCCCGGGAGTTGTCCGCCGGCCCCCGGGCGCTGGTCGCCGCCCAGCCCACCCACGGGCTGGACGTCGGCGCGATCGAAGACATGTACCTGCGGTTGCGGCAGGCCGCCGCGGAAGGGGTGGCGGTGTTGCTGATCTCCACTGAACTGGAGGAGGTGATGGCCCTGGCCAACCGGATCGCGGTGATCTCCTCCGGCCGGATCGTCGGGGTGCTCCCCACCGCCGAGGCCACCGCCGAGCGGCTCGGCATGCTGGTGGGCGGGGTGAGTCACTGATGACCACCACCGGCATCGACGCCACCGGCCGGCAGCTGCTGCGCCGGCTCAACCCCGGGCCCGGCGGCTGGCAGGTCGGCCTCGCCACCGTCGCCACGGTGGCCGTCGCGCTCGGCCTGTCCGCCCTGCTGATCGCGGTCACCGGCGGCTCACCGACCGCCTCCACCAAGGCGCTCTACCAGGGCAGCATGGCCACCCCGGCGGCGTGGACCACCTCCCTGCTGTACGTCGCGCCGCTGCTGCTGGTCGCGGTCGGGGCCTGCGTCAGCGCCCGCTCCGGCTTCTTCAACATCGGCCAGGAGGGGCAGGTGCTGATCGGCGCGCTCGCCGGCGCGTGGGTCGGCCTGCGGCTGGCCGTACCCGGCCCGCTGCTGATCGTCCTGGTGCTGCTCGCCTCGGTCGTCGGAGCCGGCGCCTGGGCCGGGCTCAGCGCCCTGATGTACCGGTTCCGGGGAGTCAACGTCGTGGTGAGCACGATGTTGATGACCTTCCTGGCCCAGCAGCTCATCTCGTTCGCGGTGAACACCCCGTGGCTGCTCCAGGAGTCCCGGCTGGGCCGGGGCACGCTCTCCCCCCAGTCCAACCCGGTGCCGGAGAACGCCCGGCTCACCTCCCTCGGCGACTACCCGAACCTCCAGCTCAACGGCGGTCTGGTCCTGGCCGTCCTGGTGGCGGTCGTGCTGAGCCTGGTGATGGCCCGTACCCGCTGGGGTTTCCGGTTGAAGATGGTCGGTCTCAACCCGGCGGCGGCCCGGCACGCGGGCGTCCGGGTCGGCGCCCTCGGCGGCATCGCGCTGGCGATCTCCGGGGCGCTGGCCGGTCTGGCCGGTGCGCTGCTGCTGACCAGCCCGGTCGGCACCAACCGGTTGCAGCCGGGGATGTCGCTCAACATCGGTTGGGACGGCCTGCTGGTCGCCCTGGTCGCCCGGAACAACCCGCTGCTGGCCATCCCGGTGGCGGTGCTGTTCGGCGTGCTCCGGGCCGGAGGTAGCTTCCTGGCCGCCACCGGAGTGCCGTCGTTCCTGGTCGACGTGGTCAAGGCGCTGCTGGTGCTGGCCTTCGTGGCGCCCCCGGTGGTGATCGGCATGCTGCGCCGGCGGCGGCTGACCGACCAGCCGGCGGCCACCCCGCCGACGCCGACGGACCCGGCCGCCGGGCCGCTTCCGGCTGACCCGGCTGCCGAGCCGGTGGCCCCGGTGCCCGGCCCTCGGACCGGCACTCCGCATCCGGCGGGCCCCGGTGACGCCGGGACCGCCAGCAACCAGGACGCCATGGAAGGCAGGTTGGCATGAGCGCCGCCGACAACATCGCCACCATCCTCTCCAGCGGGGCCCGGCTCACCGTGCCCCTGGCCTTCGCCGCCTGCGGGGAGTACGTCGCGCAGCGCGCCGGCACCCTGAACATCTCCGTCGAGGCGATGATGCTCGGGGCCGCCTTCGGGTCGGTCGCGGTCGCCAGCGCCACCGGCAGCGCCACCATCGGCCTGGTCGCCGGCGCGCTGGTCGGGGTGGCGGTGGCGTTCGTACACGGCATCCTGTCGCACCGGGTGCAGATCAACACCTTCGTCGTCGGCCTGGTCCTCAACGCCCTGGTGCTGGGTCTGACCAGCTACCTGATCACGGTCAGCACCTTCACCGGGCACCAGGTCTGGCAGGTCGACGTCCCCGTGCTGCGGGACATCCCGATCGTCGGCCCGATGCTGTTCGTCCAACGCTGGCCGGTGTACCTGCTGCTGGTGCTGGTCCCACTGACCTGGTGGCTGGTGGAACGCAGCCGGTGGGGGCTGGAGTTGCGGGCGGTGGGGGAGAACCCGCAGGCCGCCGACGTGAGCGGGATCGAGGTCAACCGGCGGCGTCGACAAGCGCTGCTCTGGTGCGGGCTGCTCGCCGGGCTCGGCGGGGCGTACCTGGCGGTCGGCGAGGTCGGGTCGTTCAACCAGAACATGACCGCCGGGCGGGGCTACCTGGTCATCGCGGCGGTGATCTTCGGGGCCTGGCGGCTCGGCCGTACCCTGATCGGCTGTGTCGTCTTCGGCCTGGCCGACGCGATGCGGCTGGCGCTGCCGGCCCTCGGGATCACCATGAACTCGCAGTTGCTGATCGCCGCGCCGTACCTGCTGGCCCTGCTGGCGATGCTGGTGTTCGCCACCGGGCACCGCGAACCACGGGCCCTGGCCCAGCCGTTCCAACGCGGCACCACCTGACGCAAGACGGTTCGACTGGCAGCGCAAGAGGCCATCTCCCGGTCCCGGGGAGTGGCCTCTTGCGCTGTCGGCAGTCCGGGAACGCTGCCCTCCGCCCTCGCCGAATCGTGACATTCTGTCACGGTCGCCCGTGACGGCAGGACACTTCCGCAGTGCCTCGCGCGCTTGATTGGCTGGTCGTGCATCACCGGAGCGATCCGGATGCTCCGCCGATCCGAAATGAGAAGCCATGCGAAAGCCCGTGAGAGTCGCTCTCACCACCATCGGTGTCCTGGTGGCGATTCCGGTGCTCCTGCTCGTGACGACCTCCGTGGTGAACGTGGTGGCGACGAAGTCGGAAGCCTCCTCGATCACGCGGTACGGGCAGCTCGTACCCGTCGACGGCAAGCAGATGAACGTGGTGGTCAGTGGCGAGGGCGACGAGACCGTCGTGCTCCTGCCCGGCCTCGGCACCGCGGCTCCCGCGCTCGATTTCCAGCCGCTGATCACGGCGCTCCAGAGCAGTTATCGCGTCGTTGCGGTCGAGCCGTTCGGCACCGGTCTGAGCGATTCCACCGACACCGAGCGCACCGCCGCGAACATCACGCGGGAGGTGCATGAGGCGCTCCAGTACCTCGGCGTCGATCGCTACGTGCTGATGGGTCATTCGATCGCCGGAATCTACGCCCTGACCTACAGCGCCGCCTACGCCGACGACCTGATCGCCTTCGTCGGGATCGACAGCAGCGTCCCCGACCAGCCCGGCTGGGACGATCCGATCCCGACCGGGACGATCGTCGCTCTCCGCAAGCTCGGGATCACCCGCGCGCTCGCCGCGCTCGCCGACGACCCCTACGCGGGCCTGCCCTACGACGAGCAGACCAAGGAACAGATGAAGCTGCTCGACACGAAGAACACAGCGGCTCCGACGATGGTGAACGAGATGGAGCATGTCCCGTCGAACTTCGCCGCGGTCAGCGGGAAGACGTTCCCGAAGAAGCTGCCGGTCCTGCTCTTCGTGGCGTCGAACGACACCGACGTGACGGGTTGGGTCGCGCTCCACGAGAAGCAGGCCGCGAGCGTCGACACCGGGAAGGTCGTCGTCGTCGAGGGCGACCACTACCTGCACCACACCCTGTCGAAGGAGATCGCGCAGGAGACCACGACATTCCTGACGGCGCTGTCGCTACGCTGACCTGGTGGCGGACACCGGGCAGCTTGCGCCGAGGGTGACCGCGGATCTCAAGGCGATGCGCCTTCTCACGATGGTCTCGCTGTGGCTGGGAATACTCGTCGCCGGCTCCGTGCAGTTGCTGCTCGGGGTCGACGCGGCCGTCGGCCCACGGGTGATCCCCCTCGTGATCGTGACCATCGCCGCCGTCCTCACCGGGCTTGCCACGATTCCCCTGTTGCTCCGTGGTTCCGGCGACGCTGCGCCGAACCATCCGCTCGTCCTCGCTCTGCTCGCGCAGTCGGGCGCGGTGTGGGTGCTGGCCGTGATTCCACCCTTCGCGGGTTGGGGCTGGGCCTTCACGCTCGCGATGGCGGGCGGAGTGCTCACCTGCCTCGTCCGTGGCTGGTGGAAGGCGGTGGTGATCCTCGGGTCGTACGCCGCGATCGGTCTGGGCGGCCTCGTCGGCGTGCTGACCTCGTCGCGTCCCGCCGTCGTGCCGTCGTCCGCCGGCACCGGTGTCGATGCCGTCGTGATCGGCACCCTCGCGCTGTTCACGCTCATGCCGCTGAGTGCGGTCTGGGTGCTGCAGGTGGTGTGGCGACTGGAACACGCACGTCAGCTTGCCGCCGAGCTGGCGGTGGCGAGGGAGCGGCTGCGATTCGCCACCGACCTGCATGACATCCAGGGCCACAACCTGCAGGTGATCGCGTTGAAGAGTGAACTGGCGGAGCGGCTCCTGCCCGATCAGCCCGAGCGGGCGGGACGGGAGATCGCCGAAGTCCACCGGATCGCGCAGGTGGCCCTCGACGACACCCATGCCGTGGTGAACGACTACCGCACCGTCACGGTGGCGGTGGAGGCGCGCAACGCGGCGGCCGTGCTGCGCTCCGCCGGTATCCGATGTGCGGTGCACATCGAGACGCCGGGCATGCCCACCGCCCTCGGCGCGGTGTTCGCT
Organism: Micromonospora sp. NPDC051925; assembly: GCF_044548625.1. Classification (NCBI taxonomy): domain Bacteria; kingdom Bacillati; phylum Actinomycetota; class Actinomycetes; order Micromonosporales; family Micromonosporaceae; genus Micromonospora; species Micromonospora sp. NPDC051925. Next base: position 328,767 of record NZ_JBIUCH010000002.1, read on the forward strand.
GTCGCGATCAGGGAGGCGGTGACAAACGTGCTCCGGCACAGCAGGGCGACCGAAGCCACGATGGAACTCGTCCTCGCCGCGGCGGAGTATCGGCTGACCGTCACCAACAACGCCGCGGGCGCGCTGCGTCGGGACGGCACGGGCCTGACCGGCCTCGCTCAACGCGTCGCGGCCCACGGCGGGACGGTCGAGACCACGCGCGAGGACGACACCTTCATGCTGGTCGTCCGGGCCCCCACGACGGGCGTCGGGCGGCCGGAGCAGACGGAGTCCGACGCTGCTGGGCAAGGGTCGACCTTCCCGAGGAAGCGGAGAGGGGCCCGTTGATGCTCCGTATCGTGATCGCCGACGACGAGGAGCTCATCCGCGGCGCGCTCGTCGCGTTGCTCTCTCTCGAGCCCGACATCGAGGTCGTCGCGGACGTCGCCGACGGCGAGGCCGCGGTTGCGGCGGCTGTCGCCCATCGACCCGACCTGATCCTGCTCGACCTCAAGATGCCCGAACTCGACGGGGTCGACGCCGCCCGGCGACTGCTGCGTCTCGTCGCGACGCAGGTCGTCATCGTCACCCGGCATGCCCGACCGGGAACGTTGAAGCGTGCGCTGGCGGCCCGGGTGCACGGCTTCGTGCCGAAGTCCACCCCTGCGTCGGAGCTCGCCAAGATCATCCGATCGGTCGCTTCGGGTGAGCGCTACATCGATGCGCGCCTCGCCACGTCGGCACTCACGGAGGAGGAGAGCCCACTCACGCCTCGGGAGATCGACGTCCTGAGACTGACTCGGGATGGCCTACCCACCAGGAACATCGCGAAGCAGCTCGGCCTGGCGCACGGCACCGTCCGCAACCACATCTCGTCGGCGATGGCGAAACTGCACGCCGAGTCGAGAAACTCGGCCGCCGCCACCGCATGGGAGCGAGGGTGGATCTGACCTGCCAGCGCTCCGTCTGCCCACCACCGCCAACGAGCCGGCGTCGTCCGTTCGACGGAACCTACCCCGGCGGGGTCGATCGAGTCCGGATGGCGCGAGCCTGCCATCGTCGGTCGCGATGCTCGATCTGGATCGGGTGGTCGAAACTCTCGGTGACCAGTTCGGTCGTCAGCACGTCGCGCGCGGCTCCGGCGGCCAGCACCCGGCCCTCTTTGATGAGCAGCGCATGGGTGGTCGTCTCCGGGAGTTCCTCAAGGTGATGCGTGACCAGCACGGTGGCCAGTCCCGGCTGTGAACGGTGCAGGCGGTCGACGGTCTCAAGGAACTGTTCCCTGGCCGCGACGTCCAGGCCCGTCGAGGGTTCATCGAGTAGCAGCAGCCGTGGATCGGTGATGAGCGCCCTGGCGATGAGGGCTCTGCCGCGTTCTCCCTGCGACATCGTCGGCCAGGTCGCACCCTCCAGTGCCCGGAGACCGAGCACGTCCATGAGATGGTCGGCGCGTTCGCGCACTTCGACTGTGGGTTCCCAGCGGGGCATGAGTTCGGTCGTGCCCGTTGCGCCAGTGAGGACGACCTGTCGCACGGTGAGCGCCGAGCGCAACGGGTGACGAGGATTGACATGCCCGATGGACTCGCGCAGCTTGCGTACTTCCACCCGGCCGAGTCGGTGCCCGAGCACGTGTACGGTGCCACGGGTGGGGTGCTTCTCGGCGCCGCACATGCTCAGGACCGTGCTCTTTCCCGCCCCGTTCGGTCCGATCAGTGCCCAGTGCTCACCGGCCAGAACGGTGAGGTTGACGTCGGTGAGGATCTGGCGCGAGTCACGGACGAAGTCGACGTTTCTCATGCGCAGAATCTCGGTCATGCGCGTGCTCTCTCCCGGGTGTCGGCGCCATCCGGATCCGCGACCACCTCGTGGTGCTCGACAGCGCGCTCTGTGAGGACGAACGACAGGGCGAAGCCTACGGCGATCAACGCGGCCATCATGACGAACACCGTCCGGACGTTGGCGTGGTCGGCGATCCTGCCCAGCAGTGGGCTGACGACGCCGCCCAGCGAGAGCGTCAGACCGAGTGTGACGCCCGAGGCGACGCCGATCCGGTTGGGCAGGTAGGAGTGGGCCAGGGTGATCTGCGCGGCGAACGGGATGAACAAACTCAACCCGAGCGCCGCGGTCGCGACGATCACGACTACGGGGGTCGCGGCGAGGACGATCGCCACCGTGGACAACGCGGCCAGCAGGTAGCCGGTGCGGACGATCCGCAGCCGGCCGAACCGGTCGGCCAACCAGCCACCGGTCAGTGTGCCGACTGCTCCTGCTGCGGGGAAGAGCGACAGCGCGACAGAGGCGAACTCCGGGGAGGTGTCGAAGCGTTCGATGGAGTACAGCGACACGAACGTCGACGTTCCGACGTAGGCGATCGACCACATCGCCAACACCAGCGTCAACGAGCCGAACGCCCGCCAGTCGTCGCTGACCTTCGCCCGGGTCGCGGTCTCCTGCGCAGGGGTTCCGGCGCTGCTGTCGCGGGCGAACAGGTGCCGCCACGACACCGCGACGTAGACGAAGCCGAGCACGATGGCGGGGATCACCAGCAACGCGGTGCCGTTCAGCCCGAGCCAGCCGACGGCGAGGATCACCGCCGATGGTGCGAGGGCGACGCCGACGTTCCCACCGACGGAGAACAGGCTCATCGCACCACTGGTGCCGCCACCGGTTTCACGGGCTTCCATCGTCGCGGCAGGATGGTACGCGGCCACGCCGACCCCGGAGATGGCGATCACGATCCAGACCGCCGGGTACGAGTCCGACACGAGCCCACTGAGCGCAACTCCGATGCCTGCGGTCAGCAGTCCGACCAGACTCATCCAGCGCATCCCGAACCTGTCGCTGAGGTGTCCGAACATCGGCTGGGCGACGCTCGACAACGCGGTTGCCGCGAGGGTGATCCCGGCGACGGCCGCGTAGGTGTAGTCGGCGTGGAGGACGAAGAACGGCAGCAGGGCCGCCACCGCACCGGTGTAGAAGTCGTTGGCGGCGTGGGTCGCCGTCAGCGCCCACAGGCCCGCCCGGTTCCGGGCCGGGGATGTGGTCATGCTCATGGGGTTCCTTCCGACAGGCACTGCGCACCCCAGGCCCACGGACCGGATGGCATGGTGAGCCGGGAGGTTCGTGGCGGTGGAGGCGGAGGGGAGAAGACCGGTAGCGAGGAGCGCTCCGCAGCAGGGGCACCGGTCCGGCTAAGCCCTGCTGCGGCAGCGAAGGAGTCTCCCAATCACGGGGTAGAGCATACACAACTCCTCAGACAAGCAGAGAAGTGAGGCAAGGATGGCGCAGATCAGGCGGGCACCGCTCGCAGACCAGGCGGCCGAAGCTCTCCTCGTGCGCATCCGCGCAGGTGAGTGGCCCCTGGGAGCGAAGCTGCCCGGCGAGACGACGCTCGGGCCGCAGTTGGGTGTCGGTCGCTCGACCGTGCGCGAAGCGATCCGGCAACTCGCGGGCAGGGGCGTCCTGGAGTCGCGACAGGGGGCGGGAGTGTTCGTCACGGCGCTCGACGTCACCGAGGACTGGGATGCCGTGCTGCGGCGGGCCGGGATCATCTCCGTGATCGAGGCGCGTATCGCCATCGAGGCAGAGGCCGCCGCCCACGCCGCAGAACGGCGCACCCCCCAGGCGCTACGTGCTGTCCGCCGTGCGCTGGCCGAACGCCAGGATCAGCGCGGCAGCACCGAGGAGCAGGTGGATGCCGACATGCGTCTGCATCGCGCGATCGTCGCTGCCGCCGACAACCCCGTCCTCCTCGAACTCTTCGACACGTTCGTACCGAGGCTGCGCCAGGCAATGGTCGACATGCTCCGCATCGGTCGAAACCTCGCCGAAGAGCAAGACCACGCGGCCCACGCCGACCTCGTGGAAGCGATAGCGGCCCGAGACGCCGCAGCCGCCCACCGGCTCAGCCGCACCCATCTGGCATCCCTCAAAGACGCCCTGAAATAGGCGAGAAATCCACCGCTGCCCACGGTGGAGCCGGCTGAGGGTCGTCCCCTGCGGAGGGGGAGAGATCCTGGCGGGTTCCGGGCGTAGAAGAGCCGGCCTCCTGCGGGGCGAGCGCCAGGTCGTCCTCACCCCGTGGGGGCGGACCGACCTGGCCGTCGCAGCAGGTCCGGCGTGGCGAACTCGATCCTCATCCCCGTCGGCGCAGGGCCGGGTCGGTCAGCGAAGGCGGCTGGTAGCCGACGTCGGCCGGGTTCACGTCGTGGCCCGGCCGGACCAGCGCGTCGATCCGGTCCAGCACGTCGGCCGGCAGTCCGGCCAGCTCACCGGCGGGCAGTTGGCTGCGCAGCTGCGCCAGGGTGCGCGGGCCGATGATGGCGCTGGTGACCGCCGGGTGGCTCAGTACGAAGCCGAGCGCCAGCTCGATCAGCGTCACGCCGCTCTCGGCAGCCAGCGCGGCCAGGTCGTCGACCAGGGTGAGCTTGCGGTCCCGGGCGGCGGCGTCGCGGAAGTCGAAGTGGTCACCGTTGCGCCCGGCACGGGAGTCCGCCGGTACGGCCGTCGACCGGTACTTGCCGGTCAACCAACCGCCGTTGAGCGGGCTGAACACCAGCACGCCGAGTCGGTACCGGGCGCTGGTCGGCAGGGCCGCGGCCTCGGCGCCCCGGGTCAGGATCGAGTAGCCCAGCTGCTCGGTGGTGAAGCGTTCCCGCTGCCGGCGTTCGGCCACCCACTGCGCCTCGACGAGTTGCTCGGCGGGGAAGGCGGAGGTGCCGATCATGCGGACCTTGCCCTCCCGGACCAGGTCGGACAATGCCCCGAGGGTCTCGTCGACGTCGGTGAGCGGATCGGGCCGGTGCACCTGGTAGATGTCGATCCAGTCGGTGCCCAGCCGGCGCAGGCTGCCCTCCACCGCCTGCCTGATCCAGCGTCGGGAGTTGCCCCGCCGGTTGTGCTCGGCGCCCATCGGCTCGTGGAACTTGGTGGCCACCACCACGTCGTCGCGTCGACCGCGCAGCGCCCGGCCGAGGATCTCCTCGGACTCGCCGTGCGCGTACACGTCGGCGGTGTCGACCAGGTTGACCCCGGCGTCGAGTGCCTCGGCGACGATCCGGTGGCACTCCTGCTCGTCGGTGTTGCCCCAGGCACCGAACATCATGGTGCCCAGACAGAGGGTGCTCACCTCGACCCCGGTCCCGCCCAGCCTGCGGTACTGCATGATCCGATCGACCTCCCGTACGTGGTGTGCCCCCACGCTGGCACGCCGACCGGCCGTCGGCACCGTCCCGCCGCGTCGAACCCGGCCCGGCGGCTTTGTGTCCCCGGCACATCGACCCGGCCGACGAACAGTGAATAAGCTGGTGAACGCGATAGTGACGGACATTTCGGTACGGTGGAGGTAACAGTGGCGAGCGGCCTGACCCAAGCCCGGTGGACGCATGTGGCGCTGCCCACCGGCGACCTCGACAAGGCGATCTCCTTCTACACCGCGCTCACCCCGCTGGTGGTGGTGGAGCGGTTCGCCGACGCCGACGGGGAGAGCGTCTGGCTCTCCAACGACAAGCAGGCCGACACCCCGTTCGTGCTGGTGCTGGTCTCGTTCAACAAGGACAAGGGCGGCCAGCTCGGCCTGCTGCACCCGTTCGCGCACATCGGCATCGAGGTGCCGCGTCGGGCCGACGTCGACGAGATCGCCGAGCGGGCCCGGGAGCTGGGCTGCCTGCACTGGGAGCCGCGGGACATGCCGCCGCCGGTCGGCTACATCTGCGCGCTGAAGGACCCGGACGGCAACGTCATCGAGATCTCCCACGACCAGCAGGTCTTCGACACCGTGCGGCGACGGTGGGGGAGCTGACCGCAGCGTCGACCCGTGCCGCCGTGCGGCGTTACCTGGCGGCGTTGAACGCCCACGACGCCGATGCCGTCGCCGGCTGTGTCAGCGACGACTTCGTCAACGAGCACACCGCCGCCCTCGGGCGGACGGTGGTCGGCCGGGCCGGTTACCGGGCCCGGCTCGACGGCTTCCTGGCCGAGTTCGTCGACCTGCGCTACGAGGTGGAGGAGCTGCTCGTCGACGGCGACCGGGCGGCGGTGGCGTACCGGATGTCGTTCCGGCTCGCCTCGGCCGGTCGGGCGCCGGTGCGGATACGCGGAATGTTCCGGTTCCGGGTCGACTCCGAGGGCCTGATCGCCCACCGGGTCGACTACTGGGACAGCGCCGAGGTCCACCGTCAGCTCGCCGACGCCTCCGGTCCGCCGCCTGTCCCCGGTCCGGGGGCGGGCGGCCCGGCGTAGACCGACCGAGGGGTGTCCGTGTCGAGCCGCGTGGCCCGTGCTCGGTAGAGTTCGCCTCCGGTGGACGGCGGCGAGTGCGAGGTGACGCGGTGGCGGGCGGAGTCAACGCGGTGGCGGGCGGAGTCGACGAGCCGACCGGTGACGCGCCGGCGATCCAGACCGTGCAGCGGGCCGCCACCATCCTGCAGGCGTTCTCCGTCGAGCGGCCCCGGCTCACCCTGGCCGAGTTGACCGCCGATCTGCACATCAGCCGGGCCACCGCGCACCGGTACGCCCGCGCGCTGCGGGCGGCGAACCTGCTGCGGTTCGACGTGGCCACCGCCACCTACACGCTGGGTCCGCAGATCCTGGCGATGGAGGCCGCCGCCCGCGCGGCGTTGCCCATCGTCACCGCCGCCGAGCCCTACCTGGACCGGCTCACCCGGGTGACCAACCAGACCTCGGTGCTCAGCGTGTGGAACGGCGAGTCGCCGACTGTGGTCCGTTGCATGGACAACACCAGCGGTGACGTACGGCTGAGCGTGCGTACCGGCTCGCCGTTGGATCTGCTCCGTTCGGCGCAGGGCCGGGTGTTCTGCGCCTTCCTGCCACCGGCCGAGTCGCCCGTGGTGGCCCGTCAGCTGCGACTGTCGGCGGGGTTGCGCGCGGTGGTCGAGCAGGTCCGCCGGGACGGTTTCGCGGTGAACTCCCCGGAGGATTTCGGGGTACGGGTGCTGGCCGCGCCGGTGTTCGAACGGACCCAGGTGGTGGCCGCGTTGGCGGTGCTGGGCACCAGCACGGCGTTGTCCGGTGCGGTGGAGGTCGCCGCGGCGGACAGCCTGCGGCAGGTGGCGCGGGAGCTGTCCGAGGGGCTCGGCGCGGGCTGACGGCGGGGCTCCGCCTGGGCCGGGCGGGACGGTTCGGCCCTACGGCGGCCGGCGTGGACCGGCCGCCGCCACGGAGCTGTCAGCCCACTCCGGCCGGTCAGCGACTGCCGTTGCTGCTGGCCGGCGGGTGGTGGCCGTTGCCGCCGCTGCCCAGTTCGGCGGTGATCACCGCGGCGACGCGTTGCAGGGCGACGGCGAGCGGGCTGTCGGTGCCCTCGGGCACCGAGGTGGTGGTGCCGACGATGGCCATGGCGGCGATCAGGGTGCTGCCCCGGAAGATCGGCGCGGCGATGCTGCGGACCCCGTTGACCGAGGGCGTGTTGGCGGAGATGCCGGTACGCCGGATCTTGTCGATCTCCCGGCGCAGCTCGGCGGAGGCCGCGATCTCGTCGGCCAGCCCGGGGACGTCGGATTCGGGGAGGAATGCGCAGAACACCCGGCCCTGGGCGGACTCGGTGCGGGACAGCCGGGAGCCGGTGCGCACGCTGACCCGGATGACCCGGTCGGTGTTGTCGTCGGCGCGGACGACCACGGCGGTGTCGCCGTCCCAGACGCTGAGCACCACGGTCTCGTCGATTTCGCGGACCAGCTGCTGCATGCGCGGTCCGGCGATGCTGATCACCGGCATCGCCGCGCGGGCGGCGGCGGAGAGGGTCAGGATCTGTGGTCCGAGCGAGTAGAGTCCCTCCCGCTCGTCGTAGCGCAGCAGGTTGCTCTCCCGCAGCGCCTTGGTGTAGCGGTGCGCGGTGGCCTTGCTGGTGCCGAGGCTGGCGGTGAGTTCGTTGAGGCTCAGGCGCGGGCGTGCCGCGGTGAACGCGTTGAGGATGACCGCCGCGCGCTGCACGGTCTGGATCGCCGGGGAGCTGGGATCAGCGCTCTTCACCGGCGAAGGGGCATCGTCCGCCATCTACATTCCTTTGTGCGCAAAGTGAGACAGTATCATGGCATATGACACGTCAGTCTGTCGATGCCCGCTGGTGCCGCAGGGCGATGTCGGCGTACAACCGGGCGAATCGCACCAGTTCCGCCACCGCGTACCGGTCCCGTCGGGGGTCGGCCGGGTCGGGCGGTAGCGCCGGGGGGCCCAGCCGGACGGTGGGTACGCCCCGGCCGCGCAGCAGCACCCCGTCGGTCGATCCGGTCCACCCGCGTAGCGGCGACGCCGGCTCTCCGTACGCGGCCCGCCAGGCGGCGTGGGCGTGCCGGCAGATCGGGGCGTCCGCCGGGGTGGCGGCGGCCGGATGGGCCGGACGTCCGGCCACGGCCAGCCCGCAGCCGTCCAGCGGGGTGTGCCGCAACCGCCGCACCAGCGTCGCGCGCAGCGTGTCGGTGATCTGTGTGGGATCGTCACCGGGCGCCGTCACCAGGTACAGGTGGAAGTCCACCGCTCCGGGCAGCAGGTCGGGCTTGCCCGGTTGGCCGGCGCGCACCGCCCCGATGCCCACCTCCGCGCCGACCTGGGCGTCCGGGTCGGCCCGTCGGGCCAGGTGTGCGCGGCGGAACTCCTCCAGCGCGTCGACGATCACGCCGAGGTGCGCGAGCAGGCCGCCGGGGGGTGTGGCGGTGTCGCGGAACAGCGTCGGGTGGAATCGGCTGGACAGCCGTACCTGCAGGAACATCGCCCCGGGTTCGGCGGTGAGGATTCCGGGCGGGCTGGTCTTGGCCACGATCGCGGCGGCCGGCAGCGGCCGGTCGCGCAGGTGGTGGGCCGCCCCGCCGATGGTGCGGGTCGGTGCGGTGCCGTCGTCCGGCCCGGCGGCGGGATCGTCGCGGTGGGTGCCGGCGGCGGCGAGGAGCAGGGTCAGCCGGTGCGGCCGGCCGGCGGCCCGGCAGGCGTCGGCCGCGGCGGCGTAGCCGACCAGGGCGGCGGCGGCTGCCGCCCGCGCCACCCCGAGGCCGAAACCGCTGACCACGTCCCCGGCCGGACCGGGTCGCGCCAGCGCGGGGGCGGGGGTGTGCAGGCCGGTGATCGGGTCGTCGAAGTCGGCCGCCCCGGTCAGTGAGGTGTCCAGGTGTGAGTAGATCAGCAGTTCGGGGCGTTCGCCGAGGGTGGCGGCGCTCACCAGGTTCGCGCTGTCCGGCGTCGCCGCCGTGGGGTCGAGCGGGTCGACCCGCCAGGGCAGTTCCGGCCAGCGGTCGGCGGCCCAGTCGGCGACCCGGTGCGCGGTGGCCCGCTCCCGGCCGTACGGGCTCGGTTGCGCGGCGAGCGCCGCCAGGGCGTCCAGGAGGGTCGCCTCGTCGATCGCCTGCTCGGTGGCCTGGCGGAGCGTCGCCGGTACCTCGTCGTCCATCCGCGTCCTCTCGCCAGCGTGACTTCATTCAAGATGACGTCTCGTATGTTGACATACTCCGGGCCAGGTCTCTAGCGTGGCCTGACATCAACGACATCGCCCCGCATCCGGCGACGTCGCGGAACGGCCCCCTGCGCCGCATCGGCAACGCCCGGCAGAGAGCACCGCGTCGCACCGGATACGGCTGGCCGACCAGACCGCAGGAGGACCGATGACCTACGTGGTCACCGACGAATGTGTGGACGTACAGGATCGGTCCTGCGTCGAGGAATGCCCGGTGGACTGCATCTACGAGGGCGACCGGATGATGTACATCAACCCCGACGAGTGCGTCGACTGCGGGCGCTGCGAACCGGTCTGCCCGGTCACCTCGATCTTCCACCTGGACGACCTGCCGGCGGACCGGGCCCGGTTCGGGCCGATCAACGCCGAGTTCTTCACCGAGATCGGCACCCCGGGCGGCGCCCGCAAGATCGGCCGGGTCGGCCACGACCACCCGGCCGTCGTGGAAAGCGCCACCTGATGGCCGAGCGGCACGAGGTCGACCTCGCGATCATCGGCGCCGGCCCGGCCGGCCTGTACGCCACCTACTACGCCGGTTTCCGGGGGATGAGCGTGGCGGTGATCGACTCGCTGCCCGAACCCGGCGGGCAGATCGCCGCCCTCTACCCGGAGAAGGCCATCTACGACATCGCCGGCCTGCCCGCCGTCCGGGGCCAGGAACTCGTCGACGCCCTGCTCACCCAGGCCGCCACCGCCAAGCCGACGTTCCTGCTCGGGGAGAGCGCCGTCGAGCTGACCTGTGCCGAGGACCACGTGCTGATCGGCACCGACGCCGGCACCCAGGTCCGGGCGGCGGCGGTGTTGCTGACCGCCGGCATCGGCACCTTCACCCCCCGCGAACTACCGGTCGGCAACGATCATCTCGGCCGTGGCCTGCGCTACTTCGTACCCCGGCTGGAGGAGCTGGCCGGGCAGGAGGTCGTCGTGGTCGGCGGCGGCGACTCCGCCGTCGACTGGGCGCTGGCGCTGGAGCCGTACGCCCGCAGCGTCACCCTGGTGCACCGCCGGCCGCAGTTCCGCGCCCACGAACGCAGCGTCACCCAGTTGCACGACTCGACCGTGCGGGTGCTCACCCCGTACGAGGTCTGCGGGATCGACGGCGAGCAGACGGTCAGCGCGGTGCAGATCGCCGAGGTGCGCGGCGACGGCCGCGAGACGCTGCCCGCCCAGGCGGTGGTGGCCGCGCTCGGCTTCATCGCCGACCTCAGCGCGATGGAACGGTGGGGGCTGGAGATGCGCCGCCGCTACGTCGCCGTGGACCGGTCGATGCGTACCAACCTGCCCCGGGTCTTCGCCGCCGGCGACATCACCGACTACGACGGCAAGGTGCGGTTGATCTCGGTCGGCTTCGGTGAGGCCGCCGCCGCCGTCAACAACCTGGCGCCGCTGGTCAACCCGGCGCTCGGCACCGTTCCCGGGCACTCCTCGGACGCGGCATGACCACCCCGACGCCCACCGACGCGCACCTGGTCGCCACCCGGTACGGGCTGGGCCGGGTCACCGGCGACGACGTCGAACTGCTCGACCTGCCGTACCCGGACGTGGCGACCCTGCTGCGCGCCGGCCTGGGGTTCGCCCCGGCCCGCGAGGCCCGGGTCCGTCGTCGGCTGCCGCTGGCGACGCTCGTCGGCGACCTGCGCCCGCCGTTGGCCGGCACCCGCGCGGTGTGGGGGGTGGGGCTGAACTACCACTGCAAGGCCCGCAATACCGGGCGGGCGCTGCCCAGCCAACCGGTGCTCTACCTCAAGTCGCCCAGCGCCGGCTCCGGCCCGGGGGACACCGTGCCGCTGCCCGACGCGGTCAGCCAGCCCGACTACGAGGGCGAGGTCGCCCTGGTCGTCGGCGCGCGGATGCACCACACGCCGGCCGAGCGGGTCTGGGCGCACCTCGCCGCCGTCTCGGCGGCCAACGACCTGACCGCCCGCGACGTGATGACCGCCTCGGGCAACCCCACGCTGGCCAAGAGCTTCCCCGGCTTCGGTGCCCTGGGCGCCTCCGTGCTCGGCCTGGGCGCGGTCGCCGACCGCGACGCCATCGGGGTACGGACCACCGTCAACGGCGAGCTGCGCCAGCAGGCCAGCACCGCCGAGCTGATCTTCCCGGTGCCCGACCTGCTCGCCTGGATCTCCCGGTACGTGGTGTTGGAGCCCGGCGACGTGGTGCTCACCGGCACCCCGACCGGCACCGGCCAGGACCGGGGCTGCTTCCTGCGCCCCGGCGACCTGGTGGAGGTCACCGTCGCCGGGGTGCTGCCCCTGCGTACCCGGTTCCGTGCCGAGAGCCCGGACCACCCCGCGCCGACCGCCGTCAGCGCGACCGCCGTCAGCGCGTCGACCAACTCGCTTCGCACAGAGAGCCCGATGTCATGAGTGAGAATTCCGACCGATACGACCTGGTGCTGGCCGGAGGCCAGGTGTTCGACGGCGAGACCGGCGGCAGTCGGATCGCCGACGTCGCGGTGACCGGCGACCGGGTGGCCCGGATCGCGCCCGGACTCGCCGCCGACGCCGCGCAGGTGGTCGACTGCTCCGGCCGGTACGTGCTGCCCGGTCTGGTCGAGGCGCACACCCACATCTTCGCCGAGGTCTCCAAGGTCGGCGCCCCGCCGGACGAGGCGCACCTGCACCGGGGCGTCGTCGCGGCCTGCGACGCCGGCACGGTCGGCGCGTCCACCTTCGCCGCGTTCGAGCGGTACGTCGCCGAGCCGGCCCGGATGCGGCTGGTGAACTTCCTCAACGTCTCGGTCCTCGGCCTGATCGACTTCCGGTTCGGTGAACTGATGAACCCGGGCACGCTGGTCCCCGAGGACGCCCTGGCGGTGGCCGAGGCGAACCCGCACCGGGTGCGCGGCTTCAAGATCCGGCTCTCCGAGGACGTCGTCGGGCTGGAGTGGCGTCCGCTGCTCAAGCGGTCCCTGGCGCTCGCCGCCGAGGCCGGCCTGCCGCTGATGATCCACATCGGGGAGACCCCGGAGCCGCTGCCGGTGATCCTGCCCCTGCTGCGCCCCGGCGACATCGTGGCGCACTGTTACACCGGCAAGCCGTACGGCATCCTCAACGACGGCACGGTGCTGCCCGAGGTGCGCGCCGCCCGGGAGCGCGGGGTGCTGTTCGAGTCCGCCCACGGCAAGAGCAACCTCAGCTTCGCCGTCGCCCGGCCGGCGATCGCGCAGGGCTTCCTGCCCGACGTGGTCACCTCCGACACCAGCGCCCGCAACTGGCGTGGCCCGGTCTTCGACCTGGTCACCAGCATGGCCAAGCTGCGCGCGATGGGGATGACCCTGGAGCAGCTCGTGCCCCGGGTGACGTCCGCGCCGGCCCGGCTGCTCGGCCTGGACGCCGAGGGCTACGGCACCCTGGTCGAGGGCGGCCCGGCCCACGTGACCGTGCTGGCCGACGCCGAGGAGGCCGTGCTGCCCGACGCCGCCGGCAACCAGGTCACCGCGCCTCGACTGGATCCGAGCCTGGTGCTGCTCGCCGGCGAGCAGGTGCCGACCGTGCCGTGGCGCGGGCTCCCCGCAGCCGCCGGGGCGTGAACCGCTGATGTCCGCCGCCGATCCGCCGCCGCCCACCGGCGTGCACCTGGCCCGCGACCGACTGCGGGCAGCGCTGCGCGCCGGCGGGCAGCTCGTCGGCACCTTCGTCAAGCTGCCCGGCGTCGACGTGATCGCCCTGGCCGCCCAGGCCGGCCTCGACTTCGTCGTGATCGACCTGGAACACTCCGGCCTGGACGAGCGCACCGCGGCCGACCAGCTCCGGCTCGCCGCACTGTCCGGCCTGCCGGCGCTGGTCCGGGTGCCGGCCGTGGACCCCGGCCAGGTCAACCGGCTGCTGGAGGCGGGGGCCGTCGGGGTGCAGCTGTCCACCGTACGCTGCCGGGCCGACGTCGAGGCGCTGCGCGCGGCCAGCCGGTACGCCCCGCACGGGCGGCGCAGCATCAGCCTGGCCCACCCGTCGGCCGGGTACGGCGTCGACGGTCTCGACCGGTACCTGGCGGCGGAGGCCGCCCACCCGCCCGTACTGGTCGCCCAGATCGAGACGGCGACCACCGACGACCCGCTGCCCGACCTGCTGGCCGGGGTGGACGTCGGCTTCGTCGGCACCACCGACCTGGCGGTCAGCCTGGGTCTGTCGCGCACCGACGATCCGGGGCCGCTGCTGCGGCGTACCGGTGACATCGCCGACGCGGCCCGCGCGACCGGGACCGACCTCGGCGGCTGGGTGCCCGAGCGCTCCGCCGAGGCGCTGGGCCGCTGCGGCCTGACCGACGCCCGTTACCTCGTCGTCGGCTCGGACCTGCACCTGCTCGGCACCGGCCTGCGCCGCCTCGCCGGACCCGTCTGACCTGCCTGAGAAGGGAAGCGTTCACATGCTCAACCCGCAGCTCTACCACACCCCGGTGAACTGGGACGACATCCCGGCCACCGAGGTACGCCCCGGGGTACGCCGCAAGGTGTACGCCACCGACGAGGTCATGTTCGCCTGGCACGAACTCAGCGTCGGGATGGACCTCAACCCGCACCACCACGACGACTTCGACCAGTTGGTGCTGATCCTCGGCGGCCGGTGCAACTACTACGTCGACGGCGTGCCGCACCCGCTGGGACCGGGTTCGCTGCTGCTGGTGCCGCGCGGCGCGGAGCACTACATCGAACCGACCGAGGGCCCGTGCATCAACGTGGACGTCTTCGCCCCGCCCCGGGCGGACTTCCTGCCGCACGCCTGGCTTCCCGGTAAGGACTGATCCCACGATGACCGACATCGTCGTGGTGGGCAGCCTCAACGTGGACGTGGTGGTGCCGCTGCACGAGCTGCCCGCCCCCGGCCAGACCGTGCTCGGTGCCGCCGACCACCGGCGGGCCGGCGGCGGCAAGGGCGCCAACCAGGCGGTCGCCGCCGCCCGGCTGGGTCGCCGGGTGGCGATGGTCGGCGCGGTCGGCGCCGACGCCGACGGCGACTGGCTGCTCGGGCTGCTCGCCGCCGAGGGGGTGGCCACCGACGCGGTGCTCCGCGCCCCCCGGCCGACCGGGCAGGCGATCGTGCTGGTCACGGCCGACGGCGACAGCACCATCGCGGTGAGTTCGGGGGCCAACATGTGGCTCGCGCCCGCGCATCTCGCACCGCTGCGTGACCTGCTCGGGTCGGCGCGGGCGGTGCTTCTCCAACAGGAGGTCGACGCCGCGGTGGTGGCCGAGGCGGTACGGGTGGCGGCGGGCCTGGTGGTGCTCAATCCGGCCCCCGCCCGCCCGGTCGACCCGGCGACCCTGGCCCGGGTGGACGTGCTGGTGCCGAACCGGGGTGAGCTGGCCGCCCTGGCCGGCGGCCCGGTTCCGGACGGGTCGGCGGCGACCGAGGGGTCGGCCGGGACCTCCGGGATCGACGGGTTGGCCGCGATGGCGCGCTCGCTCGGTACCCGGGGACCGGTGGTGGTCACCCTCGGTGGCGACGGCGCGCTGGTGGTGACCACCGACCGGCAATGGCTGGTGCCGGCGGAGCGGGTCGACGCGGTGGACGCCACCGGCGCCGGGGACACCTTCTGCGCAGCCCTGGCCGACGCGTTGCTCGACGGCGCGGCGATCGACGAGGCCGCCCGCTGGGCGAGCCGGGCGGCGGCGGTGACGGTCACCCGACCGGGGGCGATGGCCGCCGCGCCGCGTCGTGCCGAGGTGGCCGCCGCCGCCTGACGACCTCCCCACCTGTCCGAGGGCCCCGGCCCGTCGGGCTGGCCTCCCGCCGTGGTCCCGGCCGCGTCGGCAGGCCGCCATCCTGCCGCCCGTCGTGCTCTCCGGTGGCGACGGAGCGGCCCGGCTTCGGCCGGCTGCGCACGCTGCCCCCGGCCCGTCCCGGTCGGGGGCAGCGGCGTGGCGGCGGGTGGGGCGACCTTCCTCAGGTGCGGCCCTCAGGTGCGGCCCGAGCCCCGGCGAGCAGTGGGCCGGGGAGCGCAGCCGGCCGCTCAGAAGTGGGCCGGGAAGTCGGCCTTGCGGATCAGGCAGTGGATGCCCTTCACCCCGTCGACGACCTGGCTGACCTCGAAGTCGGCGGCGGCGCTCAGGTAGGCCAGGGCGGTCTGCGGTGGCATGCCCTGGGTGTGGACGAGGAAGTCGACGGCGGCGCGGACGGCCCGGCGCATCGCCTCGTCGAGGTCGCCGTGCAGGCCGACCGGCAGCCAGTGGGTGTCGGTCTCGCCGAACGGCCCGTCGATGGCGCCGAGCAGGAGGCCCGCCTGCGACCGGGGGATCACCGACAGCCGCAGGGTGGCCCGCAGGGGCGCCTCCAGGGCGGTCAGCGCCACCTCGCCGTCGCCCTGCGCGTAGTGCGGGTCGCCGGTGTAGAAGCCCGCCCCGGGCAGCTGCACCGGCAGGTGGAGGGCCGAGCCGATCTGCAGCTCGTTGATGTCGAGGTTGCCGCCGAAGGGGCCGGGTGGCACCGAGTGGACCGGCTCGTCGGTGTCCACGGCGACGCCCATCAGGCCGAGGAAGGGGGCGAGGGGGAAGCGGGCCGCCCGACCGTCGCCGTACGGCAGCGTCCCGAGGAGCCGGCCGCCGCTGCTGACCACCTCGGTGAAGTGGCAGACGTTGCCGTACTCCCGGGGGCCGTCGCCGTCCGGGCCGGTGTCGGCCGGGGTGAGCGGGTACTCGCCGGGCAGCGCGCCGTAACCGTGCCGGCTGCTGATGAAGCCGTACGGGGCGCGGATGAGCAGTTCGACGACCTCGACCCGGAGCACGTCGCCGGGCTCGGCCCCGGCGACGGCGATCGGCCCGGTGACCACGTGCGGGCCGTCGGCGTCGTAGTCGTGGATGACGTCCGAGGCGGCCAGGTCACGGGCGTCGGTGAGCACCTGGTCGGTGGGGACGTCGAACTGCTTGAGGTAGCCCACGGGGTCGCGGCCCTGGTCCTCCAGGATGCCCTCGTGACTGAGGGTGTCGATGGTCACGGTCTCACCGGAGCCGATCCGCAGCACGGGTTCGTGTCGCCGGTTCGGCAGCCGGCCCCACAGGCAGGTGTCCGGGGTGCTCGGCAGGTAGTGGGTTCCACCGATCGGGCCATGGTGCGGCTGGAGCATGACATCCTCCGGGAGGGGTGACACCGGCTGGCGGTGCGACGGGTCGGCGCGGCCCGGTGCGGGTGGCCGGCGGCCGGCGACGGGGTGCGCGGGCCGCGTCCGAGGGCCGGTGATCGCGGTCAGGCGGATCGGCCGAGCCGAGTCGGATGTGGGGCATCGTGGCCGGTGAATCGGCCGGCGCGTGTTGCGTCCGTATTAACAGCGAGTAACTCGGTGCCGGAGTCTGCCCTGCTCTTGACAGGTACCCTGGCCGGATAGCAGCATCGTGTAGCGAGATGCTGTCTCGCATGACGTAGAAGGCGGTGAGGTGATGGCGCAGCAGACGCCGGTACGTCCGCTCGGTGCAACCGGTGACGGCGCGATGATCGACGAGGACTGGGAGGCGCTGCGTTTCCGCGTGCACCGCTCGGCGTACCGCGATCCGGAGGTCTTCTCCAGCGAGATCGCCCGGATCTGGAATCACACCTGGCTCTATCTCGGTCACGAGACCGAGATCCCGAAGGCGGGCGACTTCAAGACCCGGACCCTCGGCGGGCGACCGCTGATCTTCTGCCGGGACGCCGACGGCCAGGTGCGGGTCTTCTTCAACGCCTGCACCCACCGGGGCACCGTGCTGTGCCGGCACAGCGAGGGCAACACCAAGTTCTTCCAGTGCTTCTATCACGCCTGGGCGTTCAGCAACGCCGGTGACCTGGCGGCGCTGCCCGGTGACGACGCCTACCCCGACGACCCGGGCTTCCGGGCCTCGATGGCGTTGCGGCAGGTGCCCCGGCTCCAGATCCACGAGGGCTTCGTCTTCATCGCCTTCGACCCGGACGTGCCCGACCTGCTGACCCACCTCGGGCCGGCGGCGCACTACATGTCGCTGACCGCGAAGATCGGCGAGCACGGCATGACCACCCTGCCGGGCGTGCAGCTCTACAGCGTCAAGGGCAACTGGAAACTGGCCGTCGAGAACGCCATGGACGGCTACCACTTCGCCCCCACCCACAACACGTTCGTCGGGTACCTGCGCGAGACCGGCTTCGCCGTCACCGACGACGACCAGTACGCCTACGACCTCGGCGGCGGCCACGGGCTGCTCGTCCTCACCGGGCACAACGGCCGGATCGGGATGGTCTGGGAACCCCGTTTCGGCGACGAGGAGAAGGAGCGCACCGTCACCAAGCGCCGCGAGTTGGAGGCCCGCCTCGGCCCCGACCTCGCCGCCGAGGTGGCCGACGCCAGCCGCATCCTCTTCGTCTTCCCCAACCTGCTGCTGTTCGACCTGGAGGCGCTGACCATCCGGCAGCTCGAACCGGTCGCCGCCGACCGCACCGACGTGCGGGCCTGGCAGTTCGTCGAGGTCGGTGAGCCGGAGTCGGTCCGCGCGCTGCGGATCAAGACGATGGTCAGCTTCGTCGGACCGGGCGGCCTGGCCACCCCCGACGACATCGAGGCGTACGAGGCGGTGCAGCGCGGCATCGTGGCGACCGCCGACGCGGCCGACCCCGCGCACGACTGGAGCGACATGTCCCGGGGGATGGCCAACGAGAAGCAGGGCAACCAGGGCCGCTCGATCGACGAGGGCGCGATGCGCAGCTTCTGGCGACGCTGGGCCGAGGTGGTGGGGGCGACCACCAGCGTGGCCGGCGACCCACCGGCCGGCACGCCGGCCGCCGGACCCGCCTCGGGCGGTGCGGGGAAGTGAGCGCGATGTCATCGACGATCGGTAGTCGCAGGGGAGTGGTCAGTGTGGGATCGCGCGAGGTGACCCGGGCCGAGGTGGAGGACTTCCTCTACCGGGAGGCCCAACTGCTCGACGAGTGGCGGCTCGACGAGTGGCTCACCCTCATCGAGCCGGGCGGCCGGCTGGAGGTGCCGACCACCGACTGGGCCGGCTGGGACGCCACCACCGCCGGGTACTTCGTCGCCGACGACTACGAGCTGATCCAGGCCCGGGTCAAGCGGCTCAAGAGCCGTAAGGCGCACGCGGAGAACCCGCACTCGCGTACCCACCGGATGATCTCCAACGTGCTGCTGCTGGAGGCCGGCGCGGAGACCGTCTGGATCAGCGCCAACTTCCTCATCCACCGCTACCGCGACGGCGGCGCCTACACCTACGTCGGCCGGTACGAGCACGTGCTCAAGGTCGACCCGGACGGGCTGCGGTTCCGGCTGCGGCGGGCCGTCCCGGTGATGGAGTCGATGGACCCCGGCGCCCGACTCAGCTTCATCCTGTGAGCCGGCTGCCATGATCACCCACATCCTGGTCTTCCGGTTCCGCGACGATCTGCCGCCCGGCGCGGCCGAGTCGGTCCTGGCCGAGCTGGAGACCTTCCCGAGCCGGTACCCCGCGATGCGCAACTGGCGCAGCGGGGTCAACGTCAGCACCCGGGACACCAGCATGACCCACGGCTTCGTCGTGGAGTTCCCCACCGAGCAGGACCTGCTCGACTACCTGCACAGCGACTCGCACGAGCGGTTCGTCCGGGAGCGCTGGCGTCCGGTCGTCGAGCGTCAGGCCATCGTCAGTCTCCCCACCGCCGGGGACGCCCAGCCCATCGAGAGGGGTCACAGATGACCACCGAGGCCACCGCCCGCCGTCGTGGGCCGTACGGCATGGAGTACGCCCGGATCGAGGTGCCCGACCTGGCCGCCTCCATCGAGTTCCTCCAGTACCACGTCGGGCTGCAACTGGAACAGCACGACGACGAGTACGCCTTCCTGCGCGCCGACCTCGAGCACCACAGCATCGAACTGATCGCCGCACCGCACCGGACCGAGTCCTGGACCACCGCGGTCGGGTTCAGTGTCGAGAACGACGCCGTCCTCGACGACCTCCGCGAGCGGGTGACCGCCGCCGGGCACGAGGTGCTCGAGCTGGCCGACCGGGTCAAGGGCCTGGTCCAGCGGGGCTTCGCCGTCCGCGACCCCAACGGTCTGATCGTCGAGCTGTTCACCGAGTTCCAGGAGTACGCCGAGCCGCCGCTGATCGAGCTGCGCCCGCTGGACCTGGTGCACCCCTTCCTGGCCACCGACAAGTACGACGAGACCCTGGACTTCTACACGAAGGTGCTCGGCTTCCTGCCGTCGGACCACGTCGGCGACGTCACGGTCTTCCTGCGCAGCGAGGACCGTTACCACCACAGCCTGGCGATCCAGCGCAACAACGAGTTCTACGTCGCGCACCTGTGCTTCATGATGAAGAGCTTCGACCACGTGATGCGCGGCCGGGCGCGGGCCCAGTACAAGCAGGTGCCGATCGCCTCCGACCTGGTCAACCACTCGGCGTCGACGTCGATCGCCTTCTACATGCACGACACCCGCCACGGGCCGCGCTACGAGCTGTGCGACCGGCACCGGGTGTTCACCCCCGAGGAACACGAGACCCACCGGGCCCGCCGGATGGCGGTGGACCCCCGCAACATCGACGTGTGGCGTCCAGCCGCGGACGACTGGGCGCGCTTCTGACCCGTCCGACCGTGGGCCGGTGGGTGCTGTCGTACGCACCGAGCCGGTAGGGCGTGCTGAAGGCGGGGCGGCCCGGTCAGGGGGCCACCCCGCCTTCGGCGGCGTCGCCACCCGGCTCCGCTCGGGTGGGCTGCGCCGGGGTCGTTCCGGGGCCGCCGCGGAGGGCTTCGCGGGCCTGTTCGGCGGCACGGGTGATGCTCTCGCTGATGAAGCCGAGGAACCGGGCGACGTTCTCCAGGCGGTCGGCGGCGGGGGTGTGCGGGCCGAGGAGGGTGACGCCCTGGCGGGCGACGTCGACGAGTTGGTCGTTGGCGCGGGCGCTGGCGATCGTCGCCTGGTAGAAGAGGTCGTCGTCGACGAGGTAGCGCTCGCGGCGGCCTTCGTCGCGTTCGCGGCGGACGAGGCTCTGGCTCTCCAGGAAGCTGATCGCCTTGGAGATGGACGCCGGGCTGACCTGGAGGCGCTGGGCGAGCTGGGCCGCGGTGAGGCTGCCCGCGTCGGTGACGAACAGGCAGGTCAGCACCCGGGCCGCCATCGTTGCCAGGCCCGATTTCATGAGCACGGTGGTGAGTGTCTCCTCGTACTCGGCCATGGCCTCGGCGTCGCGCCCGTGCGGCTGGGGGGCCCGCTCGACGGCTCGGGCGGAGGTGGCCCCGCGTCGGCGGGCGCGGTGTTCGGCGGCGCGGTGGGCCAGGTCGGCGCGGTAGGCGGTGGGGCCGCCGTTGCGCATCACCTCGCGGGTGACTGTCGAGGTCGGACGGCCGAGGCGGCGGGCGATCGCGGCGTAGGGCTGGCTGTCGGCCAGGCCCAGCGAGATCTGTTGGCGCTCCTGTTGGTTGAGTCTGCCTCCCGGCACAGCGATCTCCTCGTGTTCCTCCGCGGGGCCACTGACCTCCCCAGCGTAGCGATGACGTGGTCTTCATTTCAATGATCATGCCGATGTGTTGCTTTACTCTCTACCTTGATGCAATGAACTATGTCATCTGAGCTGGGAACTCCCTTCTTTCATGCAACGTCATGGTTGCCGGTTGATGGAAAGCAACGTAGCGTTTCGGGTGTCGAGAAATAGAGCGGGCGGCAGTGGGCGGCCCGTCCCGCCGCGATCGGCCGGCCGATCGGTCGGCGGCGGTGTCGTCGTGCCCGGCGGCACCGGGGGCCGGGCGACGTGCCACGAGACACCCGATCAGGAGGAAGCACATGACCAGGAACAGCGTGCACTCGCCCGGTTCGACGTGGACCGGCATGGTGCCGGTCGACGACGCGGCCCTGGCCGTCACCGACACCGGAGGCCCCGGTGTTCCGGTGGTCTACCTCAACGGCCAGTTCGCCACCCAGGGGTACTGGCGGCGGGTCGTCGCCGAGTTGGGGACGGGGTGGCGGCACCTCACCTACGACGAGCGGGCGCGCGGCAGGTCGACACGTTCGGCGGACTACTCCTTCGAGGCGGCCGTCCGGGACGTCGACGCCGTCCTCGCGGCCCGGGAGGTCGACCGGGCGGTCGTGGTGGGCTGGTCCTACGGTGCGGTCGTCGCGGCGCACTGGGCCAACCGGAACCCGGGCCGTACCGTGGGCGCGGTCCTGGTCGACGGCGCGTTCCCCCACGACTGGCTCGACGACGCCATGGAGCAACGGATCCGGAAGCTGTTCAAGCGGCTCGGCTGGTTCACGCCGTTGCTGCGTCCGACCGGCCTGACCCCGCGAATGACCGCCGCCCAGCAGGCGGAGAGCAACATCGAGCTCGGCAGGCTCTCCCGCGAGCGTGCGCTGGGTCCGGTGCTGGACGCCATCACCGTCCCGGTGCGGTATGTGGTCGCCTCGGGCACGTCCTTCGGCAGTCGCAGCGACGAGCAGGAACGCATCCGCGCCGGCCTCGGTGCGGTGACGTCCCGCAATCCGCACATCCGGCTCGGCGCGAAGGTCGACAGCAACCACGGCGCGATCCTCAAGAAGGACTTCCGGGCGGTGGCCACGGCCGTGCGTGAGGTCGCCGCCCTCGACCGTCCGAAGGGGTGAGGCCAGGAGCACCGGCGGTGATGACCACCGTCATCACCGGCTGGCTCGACGGCGGCCGGGGCGCGCGGGGACCATCGCCCCCGTGGCTCGGCCGGCGCGCTCGGATTGTCACAGGCTCGTGTGAGGATCGTCGCCGTGACCGGATGGATCTACAACGAGCGCCCCGAGGGCGTCACATTCCTGACCGAGCGGGTCGTGGCGTCGGGCCGTGACGAGATCGAGAGCGAGATCTGGGACTGGGTCGTGCGCGGCGAGACCGACGCCGACGATTTCCTGGACTACCTCGACGGCGAGGAGTGCCACGGTGCCACCGAGGACGACCTCCGGGCAGCGTACGAGAGGGCGTTGGCCGCCCGGCGGGAGCAGCAGCGCGGGTGGGGCGAGGTGCGGAGCAATCTCAGCCGCGCCTTCGACGAGCTGACCGAGCTTGGCGTCCTGGCCAGGGCGAACTTCACCTGCTGCGGCACGTGCGCGGCTGCGGAGATCGACGACGAGCGGGATGACTCCCGACACTGGCACGGCTACCTCTGGTACCACCAGCAGGACACCGAGTCGCTGCTGACGAGCGAGGACGGCGAGGTCTACCTCGGCTACGGCGTCTATCCCTCGCCGGAGTTCGACGAGGTCGCCTACGCCGCGCTCTCGGAGGCCGAACGGCAGGCCCGTTACCAGGCCGACCTGGAACTGCTGATGGACGAGGTCGCCTTCCCGGTGCTCCGCCGGCACGGCATGCGGGTGGAGTGGAACCGCGACCAGGCCCTGCGGGTTCGGGTGACCGGGGCCCAGTGGTACGCGCCGCTGACCTAGGCCCCGCTGGGTCGGGTGGGTCATGGCCTTCTCCGTTTCAGGCGGGCTGGCGCAGGCCGGTGACGGGTTCGTCGAAGACGAGTTCGTGCGGTGCGGTGACGCGCACGTAGACGAACCGGAGTCGGCGGGTCCGGCCGTCCGGCGCGCGGGTGTCGAGCGTGAACTCTCCACCGGGGCGTAGGTCGATGGCGACGGATCCGGCCGGCACGGTGGCGTGCGAGCCGCCCCAGAAGGCAGCGATGCTCGCCGGTGAGGTGAAGGCGGCCCAGACCCGTTCGGGTGACGCGGCGAGGTGCCGCTCGGCGATCAGTTCGTCGCCGTGCAGCTCCGTGCCGGTCACTGCGCCGCTCCGTCGCCGGTGAGGTGCTGTTCGAGGGCGTCGAGCCGGTCGTTCCAGGTGCGACGCTGCTCGTCGATCCAGGTGCCGAGCAGCGCGAGCTGGTCGACCCTGAGCCGGCAGGGCCGTCTGGTGCCCTCGCGTCGCTGCTCGACCAGGCCGCACCGCCGCAGCACCCCGACGTGGTGCGAGATCGCCTGCGGGGTCAGGTCGAATGGTTCGGCGAGCTGCCCCACCGTGGCGTCACTCCGGGCGAGCCGGGTCACCAGGGCGCGACGGACGGGGTCACCGAGAGCGGCGAAGGCCGAGTCGAGGTCCGGGCCGGGGGAGGCGGGTGAGGACGGCATGGCTCCACCGTAATGCAAATGATGCTTTGCGCAAGCGATGTTTTGCATGCGTGTAGACGTACCGGCCCGCCGGGTGGCATGTCCGCGTCGGTGCCGGCGTCACGATTCCGGTGACCGCTGTTCGCCGTGCCGCGCCGGGTGGGACCGTTGCCCGGTCCCGGTTGCGGATCGACGACCGGCCGACCGCCGCGCCGGCCGGCCGAGCAGCAGCAGCGCCGTGAGGATGGCCGCTGCCACCGGCAGTCCCCAGGGCCGCCGGGCGGCCTGCACGGTGAACGCGAGCGGACGGCCGGGCACCGCTATCCGACCCTCCACCTCGTACCGGCCGAACGGGGCCGCGCCGGTCGACACCCGGACCTGGTAGTCCCGGGTCTGTCCGGCGGGGATGGTGCCCAGCGTCGGGGCGGCGACGATGGTCCGCGCCTGTCCGGGAGGTCCGACGGTCAGCTGGAACGGTGGGTCGGTCACCTCCTCGGAGCCGGGATTGTGCAGGGTGATCCGTACCGTGAGTTCGCCAGGGAGGCCGAACCACCCGCGCGGCCCGGACCGGTCGTCGGCGACCAACGCCACCAGGGTCAGCTCGGCCGGGACGTCCGGCGCGACGGTCGGCGCGGTCACCCCGGCCAGCGTCAGGTCGGCGGCGGCGGCGACCGTGCCGGTCGGCGTCCGGACCCGCAGCACACAGGGACAGGCCACCGGCGGTGCGGCCAACCGCACCGGCAGGGTGGCCCGCCCGGACGGCGGCACCTGGCCGTGGGTGGCGGCACCGGCCGCGCAGTCGAGCGCGCCGCGTCGGGCGGCGTTGCCACACACCTCGGCCTGCACGGTGCCGGCCGGCCAACCGTCGAGGCCGACCAGCACCCGTTGCCCGACCCGCAGCGCCCCGACGGGCAGGGTGACACCGGGCCCGTCGGCCGGGGAGGTGAGCCCGGGTCCGTCGTCCGGGGCGGCGCTGGCGGGTCCGCCACCCGGGGCCGGGGCCGCCTCGGGGGCCGGCAGCAGGATGACGGCCAGGGCCAGCAGGGCGACGGCACGGACCTGCCCGGTCATGAGGCGTCCGTGGGTCCGGCGCCGGGGCGGGGGTGGGCGTGAGGGGCCGATCCGGCGGCTTCGCCGGAGGGCGCAGTGCTCCCGGGCGCGGTGGTCCCGGGCTCGGCGGTGGAGGGCTCGGTGGTGGAGGGCTCGGCGGTCGGGGGTGCGGTGGTGGAGCCGTCGATCCGGATCCGATCGGCCGGCCGACCACCGGCGAGGGTGCCGCCGGGTGCCGGCGCGGTGGGCGGGCCTGCGGCGGTGGGCCGGCGACGCCACCACCGTAGCCCGGCCCAGCCGGCCGCGACGGCGAGCAGCGCCAGCAACAGCCAGGGTGGGGCCCACACCCCGGCGGTGCGGACCACCGGCGGCAGCGCGGTGTCCGTGGTGGTCGCCGCGATGTCCACCTCGGCGGTCAGCCGCAACAGCGGGGGTACGCCGGTGATCCGCTCGGTGACGGTGAAGGTGGCCCCGGGGAGCAGTTCGGGCAGGTCGGTGGGGGAGGTGCGGGCCTGTTCCCCGCCGAAGGGGCCCTCGACGGTCACCGTGCCGCTGCCGCCGACCCGGACGTTGCCGTCGTTGCGCAGTCGGTAGCGGACCACCAGGTCGCCACCGCCGAACGGGTTGACCGGGTTGTCGTACGAGACGTCGACCGACTCGACGGTGACGGCGGGCCGGACCGGGCCGGTGACCCGCAGGTAGACCCGGGCGGCCAGCCGCTGGTCGACCAGGACCCGCTGCCCATCGGCGGTGGTCCGAACCCGGGCGATGGCGCCGATCACCCCGCCGGTGTGATCGCCCGGGGTGGCGTTGGCCGGCACGGCGAGGCGGAACGGGATGTCGACCCGTTTGCCCGGCGGCACCGTCCACGCCCGTCGGTCGACGCTGATCCAGGAGCCCACGTCGGTGGCCCGCTGGTCCGCCGGCAGCAGGGCGAACGCGCCGTCGGTGGAGGTGTACGCGTCGGTGCCGTACACGTCGAAGGTGAGCGGGCGGTCGCCGAGGTTGGTGATGCCGACGTGGTCGGTCATGGTGCTGCCCGGGGCCAGGTCGTAGATGAAGTAGTTGCGTCCGGTCGGCCCCTTGGCGCTGGACGGCTGGACGGCCCAGCGCGCCGCGCCGGTCTCCCCGGCGTTTCCGCCGCTCTGCCCGGAACTGCCGGCCCCGGGCGGCGGGGTGGGCGCGGCGTGGACCGGCACGGGCGGGAGCGTCACCGCGAGCAGCGCGGTGGCGAGGGCGACGCTGGTCCGGGACAGGGCGGTACGCAGGGACATGCCGGGCTCCGGGGTGGTCGGGCCGGTGGGACGGGCGGTCAGGCCCGTCCCACCGGTGTGGTGCCGAATCAGGAGAGGGTGAGCGTCAGGATCGCGGTGTAGTCGCCCGCCAGGGCGGACGCCGGAACCCCGAGGTTGAGCTGGGCACCGCAGGTGAAGGTGCCGTTGCTCGCGCCGGTGGCCGAGGTGCACAGCGCACGCGCCGTGCCCAGGCCGGCCCCGGGCGCGGCGGTCGCGCCCGGGGTGACCACGCCGGGGGTGCCGGCGAGGCCGTCGGTGCCGACGGCGGCGTTCGGCACCCAGCCGAGGTTGTCCGCGGCGATGGTGCCGCCACCGGCCGAGGCGAAGTCGGAGACCTGCCCGACCAGGCTCCAGCCGGCGTTGGTGCCGCGCAGGTCGGCCACCGTGGCGGTGTTCAGCGCCCCGGTGGTGACCTGCCCGTTGCTGACCGCCGGCAGGGCGACCGTGGCACCGGCCACACCGAGGGTCAGCGCGCCACCGGTGACGGTGGCGGTGATCTGCTGGTCGGTGTCGCCGCCGCCGGCCGGAGCGCGGGTGAACGTCACCGGGGTGAAGGTGTCCTGGCTGCGGTCGGCCGCGCCGCGAGCGGCGAAGGTGATCACATAGCACTGGACCTTCGTGCAGTCGACCTGCGCGCCGTTGCGGTCGGTGTAGACCGCGCTGATCGGCAGGGTGGTGCGGAACGTGCCGTCGGCGTGGAGCCGGTCGCGGGCCTCCGTCGGCTCGTTGGTCTTGCTCACCCACTTGGTGACCTGGAGGACACCGGAGTTCGTCCAGTGCTCGTCGACCTTCGGGCCGAAGGAGACGTAGATCCCCGCCGCCGAGTTGGCCTCCGGGTCGAAGCCGCTGCCCTCGACCGTGATGGTCGCCCCGGCCGGGTCCACCCCGGTGGACGGGGTGACGCCGACCGCCGGGCCGGCCGGCTCGCCGCCACCGGTGGAGAAGGTGAACGACAGCGGGTCGAGCGCGGTGCCGGCGGCGTAGAAGCCGTTGAACGCCGAGGCGCCCTCGGCGGTCATCGTCGCCGCCAGGTTGGTCGCGGTCACCGTGCCGCCGTTGCCACCGGGGTTGCCGTCGGTGACGGCGATGGTGGCGATGGTGGCCTGCCGGACCGAGACCGGGTCGGTCGCCGTCGTGACGAGGTCGACGTCCGCCTTCAGGGCGGCGGTGTCGCCGGTCACGACGACCGTCGGGTTGGCCAGCGAGATGGTGAAGAAGTGCGCCGGGTACGAGAAGACGACCTTCCCGCCGTACTCGGCGTCGATGGCGCCTGTGGTGGCGTCGTACGTGCCGCCCTTCACGGGGAAGGTGAAGGTGCCGTCGCTGTTGATGCTGGCACCGTTGCTTGCCGCGATCGGTGGGCTGCCGTTACCGGAGTTCATGTAGGCGCGGAATGACGCCTTGAAACCCCAGGTCAGGCTGCCGGTGCTGAGGTCTGCCCCGGCGGCCTGGGCGGGGCCGGCACCGATGAGTGCGGCCGACGCGCCGAGCAGCGCGACCGCCGCCCATCGCAACGACCGCCACCGACCGGTTCTGGATCTGACCATGCTGTTCCCTTCTCACGCCCAATACGGACAGTGGTTGAGGTTAGGCAAACCTAACTAGCGCGGCACAGTGGGCGGCGGGTCGAAGATCTTGACCCGAAGAACCCCTTGTGAACAGCGGATCAGTCGCTTAGGTTAGGCAAACCTTAGTAACGGTCGGTGTGTCAGCCGGCCCGATCCGTCATGTGGGGAGCCTGATGCGAGCACTGCGTCGCGCCGTCCTGGCCGCAGCCCTGATCACTCTCGGTGTCGCCGTCGCGCCGGTGCCTGCCCACGCCGGCACCGGCCGTGGCACCGGGGGTCAGACCCTCACCGTCACCCCCAGCAGCGGGGTGGCCCGCGCCGGGGCGAAGGTCACCGTCTCCGGCACCGGTTACGACATCACCAAGGGCATCTACGTCGCCTTCTGCGTGGACAACGGCGCCGGCGTCGCGCCCACCCCGTGCGGCGGCGGGGCCGACACCACCGGCAGCACCGGCGCCTCGCACTGGATCTCGTCCAACCCACCCTCCTACGGGGAGGGACTGGCCGTGCCGTACGGCACGGGCGGATCGTTCCGGGTCACCCTCACCGTCGGCACCCGCATCGGTGACGTGGACTGCGCGGTCCGCCGGTGCGTGGTGGCCTCCCGGGCCGACCACACCCGCACCGCCGACCGCTCCCAGGACGTCCGGGTGCCGATCACCTTCGCCGCCGTGGCCACCCCGGCCCGTACCAGCGCCGCCCCGGCGACCACCGCTGCCGGCGCGGGCACCACCGGCACCCGGACCACCCCACCGGCAGCCGCCACGACCGGCGCGGCCACCGCCGCGCCCGCCGGCAGCGCGGCACCGGCCGCCGCCGGCACCGCCGGTGCCGTCGGGGCAGCCGCCGCCGGCACCGACGACCCGGCCGGTCAGGTCACCCGGGTCAGCGCCGCCTCCGACACCGGCCGCTGGTGGCTCGCCGCACTGGTCCTCCCCCTGCTCGGGGTGGCGCTGCTCGCCGGGCTGCGCCGTCGCCGTCGACGCCGGGCCACGTCGTGACCCGGCGTGCGCTGCTGCCCGTCCTGCTGCTGCTCGCCGGTGCCCTGGTCGGTTGCACCGGTCCGGCGGCCGAGGCACGGTCGACCTCGCCGACCTCCTGCGGTCCGGTCACCGCCACCCTGCCCGACACCGACGTCGCCCCACTGGAGCCGGCACCGACCCCGGCCCTGCCGGTCACCGTCACCTCCGCCGACGGCGTCGCCACCACGGTCACCGACGCCGCGCGCATCCTGCCGGTCAACCTCTACGGCTCGATCGCCGAGATCGTGTTCAGCCTCGGGCTCGGCGGCAACGTCGTCGGCCGGGACACCTCCACCACCTTCCCGGCCGCCGCGCACCTGCCCGTGGTCACCCCGGCCGGGCACGACCTGTCCGCCGAGGCGGTGCTCGCCCTCGCCCCCACGGTGATCCTCGCCGACGACAGCATCGGTCCAGCCGAGACGCTGCGCCAACTGCGCGCCGCCGGCATCCCCGTGGTCCTGGTCGCCGCCGAACAGACCCTCGATGCCGTCCCCGCGCACGTACGGGCCATCGCGGCGGCGCTCGGTGTCGGCGCGGCCGGCGAGCAACTCGTCACCCGGCTCGGGCAGGAGATCGCCGCCGCCCGCGACGGCGTACCCGACGGCACGGCACCCCGCGTCGCCTTCCTCTACCTGCGCGGCACCGCCGGGGTCTACCTGATCGGCGGGCGGGGCGCCGGCTCCGACTCGATGATCGAGGCGGCCGGGGGAGTGGACGCCGGCAGCGCGATCGGCCTGGCCAAGTTCCGCCCACTGACCAGTGAGGGCCTGATCAACGCGGCCCCGGACGTGATCCTGGTGATGAGCGGCGGGCTGGAGTCCGTCGGCGGCGTCGACGGCCTGCTCAAGCTGCCCGGGGTGGGGCAGACCCCGGCCGGGGCCGCCCGCCGGGTCGTCGACATGGACGACGGCGTCCTGCTCACCTTCGGCACCCGCTCCGGGCAGGTCGTACGGGCGCTGGCCGACGCGCTGCACTGCCGGAGCCGGACATGACCGCCACCGGCACCCGGCCGACCACCGTGGACTCCGCACCCGAGCGTCCCCACCGGACGCGACGCGGGCCGCTGCTGCTCACCGGGCTCACCGCCGGACTGCTGCTGGTCGCCCTGATCGCCGCCGGCCGGGGACAGGTGGCCGTCGCCCCGGCAGAGGTGCTCGGCTCGGTGCTGCACCGCCTCGGCCTGGACCTCGGTCCCCGGCCCGCAGCCCCGCACGGCGAGAGCGCGCTGTGGCTGGTTCGCTTCCCCCGGGTCGCGCTCGCCGCCGTGGTCGGCGCTGCGCTCGGCTGCGCCGGCGCGGTGATGCAGGGCGTCTTCGGCAATCCGCTGGCCGAGCCGGGCGTCATCGGCGTCTCCGCGGGCGCGGCGGTCGGCGCGGCGCTGGCCATCGTCACCGGCGTCACCGTCCTCGGCGGCTGGACGGTGCCCGCCGCCGCGTTCGCCGGTGGCCTCGCCACCACCTGGCTGGTCTACGCTTTGGCCCGCTCCGGCGGTCGGACCGAGGTGGTCACCCTGGTGCTCACCGGCGTCGCGGTCAACGCCGTCGCCGGGGCCGCCATCGGGCTGCTGATGTTCGTCGCCGACGAGTCGGGCGTGCAGGCCATCACCTTCTGGAACCTCGGCAGCCTGGCCCAGGCGAACTGGTCGGCGGTCTCGTTGGCCGCTCCCTGCCTCGCGGTCGGGTTGCTCGCCACCCTCGCCGACGCCCGTCGACTCGACCTGCTCGCCCTGGGCGAGCGGTCCGCCCGGCATCTCGGGGTCGACGTGGAACGGCTGCGGCTCCGGATGATCGTGGTCACCGCGCTGCTCGGTGCGGCGGCGGTCGCCTTCACCGGCATCATCAGCTTCATCGGCCTGGTCGTGCCCCACCTGGTCCGGATGGTCGCCGGCCCCGGGCACCGGTTGCTGCTGCCGGCCAGCGCCCTCGGCGGTGCGATCGTGGTCGTCGTCGCCGACCTCGCCGCCCGGACCGTCGTCGACTACCAGGAACTGCCGTTGGGGGTGCTGTCCGCGGTCGTCGGCGGCCCCGCCTTCTTCTGGCTGCTGCGCCGAACCCGGGACCGTGCGGGAGGCTGGGCATGAGCGGGTGCGGGGAGTCGTCGCGCTCGCGCGGTGGGGGGCTGTGGTGAGCGTACGGGAACGCCGGCGACGAGCCCGGCTGAGTCTGCTCGGCCGCCGGGTGGCGCCCCGGATACCGGTGCCGACCTCGCCGGGCAGCATCCGGGCCCAGGTCACCGGGGTCCGGGTCGAACGTGCCGGTCGACCGGTGCTCGACCAGGTCGACCTCGCCATCCGCGCCGGTGAACTGCATGCCCTGGTCGGTCCGAACGGCGCCGGTAAGTCCACTCTGCTGGCCGCGGTCAGCGGTGACCTGCCGCTCGCCGCCGGGGCCGTCGAGGTCGACGGTCGTCCGCTGGCCGAGTGGTCGGCCGTGGAGTTGGCGCTGCGCCGGGCGGTGCTGACCCAGCGCAGCGCCCTGAGCTTCCCGTTCGCGGTGGTCGAGGTGGTCCGGATGGGGCGTGCGCCCTGGGCCGGTCGACCCGAGGAGGCCCACGACGACGCGATCGTCGCCGAGACCATGCGACACTGCGACGTGATCCGGTTCGCCGCCCGGTCGTTGCCGTCGCTCTCCGGCGGCGAGCAGGCCCGTGTGGCGCTGGCCCGGGTGCTGGCCCAGCGGGCCGGGGTGCTGCTGCTCGACGAGCCGACCGCCGCCCTCGACCTGCACCACCAGGAGTTGGTCATGCGGATCGCCCGGGACCGTGCCGACGCCGGGGACGCCGTCGTGGTGGTGCTGCACGACCTCGCCCTGGCCGGGGCGTACGCGGACCGGATCACCCTGCTCGCCGACGGGCGGGTCAGGGCCGCCGGCACACCCGCCACGGTGCTGACCGCACCCCTGCTCAGCGAGGTCTACCGGCACGACATCGAGGTCGTGCCGCACCCGCGTACCCGCCTGCCGTTGGTCGTGCCCCGCCGTCGGGGCCCGGCCCACCGCACCGCCGTCCCGGAGGAATAGATGAGCACACCACCCATGCCGTTCTCGGCCCGGCTGCGGGCCGCCACCCAGGGGGCCCACACCGCCGCCGAGAGCCAGCGCTACGTCACGGCGCTGGTCGCCGGGGAACTGGACATCGCCGGCTACCTCGACCTGGTGGTGCAGCACCACGCCGTGTACCAGGCGTTGGAGTCGGCCGCCGAGGCGATGCGCGACGACCCGATCGCCGGCGGTTTCGTCGACGACGCGCTGACCCGGCTGCCCGCGCTGGAGGCGGACCTGGCCCACCTGGTCGGGCCGGACCGGGCGCTACGGGCCGTGCCGCACCCGGCGACGGTGGCCTACGCCGACCGGATCCGGGCCGTCTGCGGCACCTCCCCGGTGCGCTTCATCGCCCACCACTACACCCGCTACCTGGGTGATCTCTCCGGAGGGTTGCACATCGGACGGGCGGTGGCCCGGCGGTACGGGCTCAGCGGGCAGTCCGGGACGGCCTTCTATGTCTTCGACCGGATCGCCCGGCCGAAGGCGTACAAGGAGGCGTACCGGGCGCGGTTGGACGCCCTGCCGCTGAACGCGGCGGACGAGGCGGCGCTGCTCGACGAGGTGCTGGTGGCGTACCGGCACAACACCGCGGTCTTCTCGGCCCTGGCCCGGCACGTGTCGAGCGGCCCCGGCGTCACGGAGGCGGTGGCGTGACCGGGCAACCGTTCGACGCGGACACCGTCCGGGCGGTCAGCCGGCACATGAACGACGACCACGCCGACGATTCGCTGCTGATCTGCCGTACTCTCGGCGGCTGCCCGGACGCCAGCCGGGCGCGGGTGACCGGGCTGGACGCCGACGGCATGGACTTCGCCGTCACGCTCGACGACATCGAGGTGCCGGTGCGGCTCCCGTTCGCCCACCGGCTCACCGAGCGCGCCGAGATCCGCCGGGAGGTGGTCCGGATGTACGAGCAGGCGTGCGCGGCGCTCGGCGTACCGCCGCGCCGCGCCGGCTGAGGACCCGCCACCCCGGTGGTACGGCGCTGCCGGGAACGGCCGCGAGAGCGAGCGGGGCGGAGGCGGCTCAGGCCCGGGTCAGGTGCGCCGGCAGCGGAACGTGACGCCCCGGAGACCGGCCCGTGCCTCACCGGCGCGTGCGGGGCAGGAGGGCCACCGTGCCGATGCGTCGACCTCCCGCCCGCCGGTCGGTGGCGAGAGTCCGGCTGGTCGGCCCTCGTCCGGGCCGGTCCCACCGCCTACGCTCGCTCTCGCGCCGGAGCGGACCGGGTGGTCGGGGCCGGCCTCCCGCCGTGGCCGAAGGCGCGGACGTATGCCGGGCGGGAGGATGAACATGGTGGTCGCGGGTGGTCCGCAGGGCGTGGTGACGGTGCCGGTGGGCCCGCGCCGTGGTGGGGTGGCGGCCACCATCGGCGCTGTCGTGGCGGTGCTGCTCCTGGTCGTGCTCGCCCTGGCGGTGGCGCTGGTCGGGATGTTCCTGCCGATGGCGGCCGACGCCTGCGGCACCGAGGGCACCGAGGGTCTGCTGATCTGTGGGGCGTTCGGCCAGCTGGTGGTGCTGGGCGCTCCCTCCGGCGGCGCCGTGCTCGGGGTACTGCTCGCCCTCGCCGGCTTCCTGCCGTTCCCGCTGCGGCACCGGCGTGCCCTCTTCATCGGCGTCGGCTACCTGGTGGTGCTCGGTGGGCTGGGGTTGGGCTTCCTGGTCGCCTTCAGCGGCTGGTGACAGCCCGCGCCCGGCCCGGCCCGTCGTGACCACCCCCGGCAGGCGGTCACCTCGAGCGGTGCGGCCTTGGCGCTCCTGGTCAGGGCGACCCGCTGGTATCCGGGGGACGCGTTGCCGCGCTCGAGTGGCGCACCCGTGGGCGCTGGGAACCGGTGGCTGGTTCCTTGGCCAGTTGACGCAGCGGCAGGCGTGGCCGAGGGTCGGTGCCCCCTCGACCACCGTGCCGCGCCTGGCTGCCCGTACCCCGGGTCGCCCGGCCCGCAGGCTCGTCGTTCGATCAGCCTGGTCCGGCGGACTGCCGTCGTTCTCCGCTCAACGGGCCTTCTTCGTCGCCCGCTTGCGGGGCGGTGTCAACAGGTCGGCGATCGCGGCGATCGCGGACGGCACGGTGCGGTAGTACGCCCAGACCCCACGCTTCTCGCGCTCGATGAGACCGGCCTCGGTGAGGATCCGAAGGTGATGACTCACCGTCGGCTGGGACAGGCCGAGCGGCGCGGTGAGGTCGGTGACGGACGCCTCGCCCTCCGGAGCGGACTGGATGAGGCTGAGCAGCCGCAGGCGGGCCGGATCGGCGAAGGCCTTCAGCACTCCCGCGAGCCGTTCCGCGTCGGCGCGTTTGATCGGCTCACCGGCAAGCGGCGAGATGACAGGCGTATTGGTTTTCGCAGCTCCCACGTCCGCCATCATTGCAGCAAGAGTCGCGACAGGTCGGTGGATCGGGAGTCGACCACGACGAATTCGCGGATCGGGTGACGGCCGGTGTTCGTCGGCCCACCCCGTCGAGGAGACGGTCGACGGCCCGGGGCCGGTGCGGAGGAGAGTCGATTCCTCCGCACCGGCCCCGGGGCGGCCCGCTTGGTGGTTCCTCGTCGCGTAGCCGCTGTGCCTGCGACCCGGTCAGCGGGCGGTGCAGGTGGGAGTCATCCCGGACCCGCTGCCGTTGCCCTGGAAACCGAATTCGGTGACCTGGCCGGGGGTGAGCTGGCCGTTGTAGCTGACGTTGGTGAAGCGCACCGTCCCCGTGCTGCCACTGGCGGTGGCGTTCCAGGTGTTGGTGACGCTGGCCCCGCCGGGCAGGGTCGCGCTGACGGTCCAACCGGTGGTGCCGGAGGAACCGGCGGTGACACGTACGGTGGCGGTGAAGCCACCGGTCCACTGGTTCAGCGACACCGTGGCGGTACAACCGCTACCGCCTGCTGGGGGCGTGGTCGGGCTCGCGGGTGGGGTCGTCGGTGGTGTGGTGGTGGGGGGTGTGGTGGTGTCGAACTGGGTGAAGAAGTTCCAGACGATGGGTCGGGTCCAGGATTTCTCGCCGGGTGCGTAGACGTCGGCGGTGCCGTCGACGGCGTTGGGTGCGTGTCCGCCGTCGAAGGGGGCCCAGGCGACGGGGTATCCGGTGCGGCAGCCGGTGTAGTAGGTGATGGTGTGGGTGAGGCTGCCTTGGGTTGGTTCTGGTGGGTTTTGTGGGGTGCAGCCGTTGTTGCGGACGAAGGTGTCGCGGAGTTGGCGTCCGGTGGTGATGGGGAGGACGGTGTCGCGGAGGCCGTGGATGCCGAT
Organism: Micromonospora sp. NPDC051925; assembly: GCF_044548625.1. Classification (NCBI taxonomy): domain Bacteria; kingdom Bacillati; phylum Actinomycetota; class Actinomycetes; order Micromonosporales; family Micromonosporaceae; genus Micromonospora; species Micromonospora sp. NPDC051925. Next base: position 363,420 of record NZ_JBIUCH010000002.1, read on the forward strand.
GTAGGCGATGGGTTGGGTGCCGCCGTTGCAGCCGCTGAGTTGTCCGCCGGAGTAGACGGCGACGGCGCGGAAGGTGGTGGCGCGGGCGCAGGCGATGGCGTAGCTCATGCCGCCGCCGTAGCTGAAGCCCATGGCGAAGCGTTGGGTGGTGTCGACGCAGAGGTCGTTCTCGATCTGCTTCATGATGTCGTCGACGAGGGTGAGGTCGCGGTTGTTGGTGTTGGCCCAGCCGTTGCTGATGCCTTGGGGGGCGATGAAGATGGCGGTGTTGTTGGCGAGTGCGCGGATGCCGTAGTAGGACCAGGGGTATCCGCTGGTGCCGCCGGAGTCGACGTCGTTGGCGGTGCCGCCGTTCCAGTGGAAGGCGAAGATGAGGCGGTAGGAGTGGTTGCGGTCGTAGTTGTCAGGGATCCGCAGGATGTAGGTGCGGTTCTGGCCGCCGCTTTGGATCGTGCGGGTGCCGCTGGTCAGCGTCGGTGCCTTGCCGCATCCGGCGGTGTTGGCGAGAGGGCTGGTGTCCTTCGCGTAGGCGGCCGGGCTGGCCCCGGCGGTGATCGTGGTGCCGCCTGTCGCGAGGGCGAGTGCTGCTACTCCCGCGACAGCGCCGGCTAGGAGGCGGTGTCTCGTCATCGGGAAGCTCCTTGGGGGATCGGGATGGGGTGCCGGTGCACGGGATCGACCCGCGCGAGGGGATGAGAGCGGCGGCCACCGGCACGGCGGCGGTGGCCCCGCGCCGCGCACCGGAGGGCTCTGGCGAGTCCGGGGCCCTCGACTCGCGGGTCCGTGACGGTGCCGCCACTCTTGACGGTTCACCGCCGGTCCGCCGCGGTCGCCCGGACAGTCGATCGTCTCATTGACGGTTATAAACGTAATCCGTATGACGTATGATGTCAACAAGGGGCGGTGGTCGGTGGAGTTGGTCGTCGGCCCGACGCCCCTGATCGTCTGATGGGCGCGGGTCGGGACTGACCCATGCGCCCACCTCAGGCCCTTGTTAAGTGAGGGGCATCTATATTGACGTCGGCCTTCCGGGGCGGCAGGATCGCGGCACCACCACCCCCGTGATCCCCTCTGGGAGGCGTCATGCCCCGTCCCCGCCTACCGCTCCTGCAGGCAGCCGCCCGGACGGCCGCGCTCGTCGCGGCCACCGCCGGTGTGCTGTTCACCGCCGCCGTACCCGCCAGCGCCGCCGTCCCCACCAGCGCCGCCGTCCCCACCGGACGCTACGTCGCGCTCGGCGACTCGTACACCGCCGGTCCGCTGATCCCCACCCAGGTCGACCTGAACTGCCTGCGATCCAACCGCAACTACCCCTCGCTGGTCGCCACGTCCGTCGGCTCGTCGACGTTCGCCGACGTGAGTTGTTCCGGGGCCACCACGGAGGACATCCTCTACGGCGGCAGCGGCTCGGTGGGCGGTGCGTTGCCGCCGCAGCTCAGCGCGGTCACCTCGAACACGGCGCTGGTGACGGTGCAGATCGGCGGCAACGACATCGGCTTCTCCAGCATCATCAGCGACTGCGCGAAGGCGAGCCTCAGCAGCCCGCTCGGATCGCCGTGCAAGAACATCTACACCGCCGGTGGCACCGACCAGTTGCAGGCCAGGGTCACCGCCACCGCGCCGAAGGTGACCGCGGTGCTTCAGGCGGTCCGCCAGGCGGCGCCGGGCGCGCGGATCGTGGTGCTCGGCTACCCGGCGATCGTGCCCGACACCGGCTACGGCTGCTGGCCGGTGGTCCCGATCTCCTACCAGGACGTGCCGTACCTGCGTGGTGTGGCGAAGTCGCTGAACGCGATGCTGGCCAGCACCGCCGCTGCGAACGGCGCCAGCTACGCGGACGTCTACACCCCGTCGATCGGGCGCGACGCGTGCAAGGGCAGCGGCACCCGGTGGGTCGAGGGTCTGGTGCCCGAGAACCCGGCGGCTCCCTTCCACCCGAACGCCCGGGGCGAGCAGGGCATGGCCGACGCCCTGCTGAGCTCGCTGAACCGCTGACCGCTGCTTACCCGGTCGAGCCGGTTCGGCGGATCTCCCGACCCGGCGGGCCCCCGGTCATGAGATGTCGCGTCCCGGTGTCGGGGCCGACGTCATGACCGGGGGTCCTGCCGTTCGGGGTGTCCCCGGTCAGGCCACGCCGCACTCCTGGCCGTTGAGGGCGAACGCGGTCGGCTTGGCGTTGCTGCCGGACCAACTGGAGATGAATCCGAAGTTCGCGCTACCGCCGGGGCTGATGGTGCCGTTCCAGCCGGCGTTCGTGGCGGTGACCTGGGTGCCGCTCTGGGTGTAGGTGGCACCCCACGCCTGGTTCAGCTGCTGGCCGTTGGCGAAGGACCACCGCAGGCTCCAGCCGTTGATCGCCGTGGTGCCGGTGTTGCGTACCGTCACCTCGGCCTGGAACCCGTCCGGCCACTGACTGCTGATCGCGTACGTGACCTGGCAGGGACCGGCCGACGGGGGCGTGGTGGTCGGCGGGGGAGTGGTGGTCGGCGTGGGAGTGGGAGTCTGCGGGGTGGTGGTCGGCGTGGGAGTGGGGGTGCCGGTCGCACCGCTGACCCGGTAGACGACGGTGCCGTGGCCCGGCACGCTGGCCGAGATGGCGCCGGAGGTGGTGCTGGTCGTGTTGCTCCACGCGTCGCGCAGGGTGAACGAACTGCCCGACAGCCCGATCGCGGACGCGGTCGTGCTGATCGTGGTGGCGGCCGTCCCCTGGTTGAACAGGGCGACCGCGACGTCGCCGTTGGACAGCCGCTTGGCGAGCACCCGGCGGGTGCCGTCGAAGGAGACCTGGCTGGCCTGGAGGCCGAGCGCGTCCTGGCTGATGCCGATGAGGTTGGCGTTCTTCAGGATCGTCTGGGTGGCCGCGTTCATGTTGCGCAGGTCGTTGCCGGCGATCAGCGGCGAGGCCAGGACGGCCCAGAGCGCGAAGTGGCTGCGCATCTCGGTGTCGGTCATCCCGCCGCGACCGACCTCCATCATGTCCATGTCGTTGAACGCGCCGGGCCTGGCCCGCGCGGCGAGCGGCACGGTGACGTCGACGATGTTCTGGATGCCCATCGGGTAGCCGTTGGTCTGGCCGCTGTTCCAGGTGTTGGTGATGTCCTCGGTGGTGCGCCACATGTTCGACACGTCGCCCCAGTCGCGCTGCGGGCCGGTCTTGGCGTGGATGCTGTTCGAGTTGATGCTCAGCACGATGGGTCGACCGGTCGCGGCCAGGCCGTCGCGCATCTTGGCGAAGGTGCGCACCTGGTCGTCGATCGTGCCGCTCGGCGAGCACCAGTCGTACTTGAGGTAGTCGACGCCCCAGGCGGCGAACTGGCGGGCGTCCTGGGCTTCGCGCCCCTGGGAGCCGGTGGCGCCGGGATAGCTGCCGAAGTACTGCGCACAGGTCTTGTCCAGGGGCGCCTGGTAGATGCCGAACTTCAACCCCCGGGCGTGGATGTAGTCACCGAGCGCCTTCATGCCCGAGGGGAAGCGGCTCGGATCACCCTGGAGGTTTCCGGCGGAGTCGCGGTTCGGGTTCATCCAGCAGTCGTCGACGACGATGTACTGGTAGCCGACGTCCCGCATACCGGAGCTGACCATCGTGTCGGTCATCTGCCGGATGAGCGTTTCGTTGATGTTGCAGCCGAAGGTGTTCCAGCTGTTCCAGCCCATCGGTGGGGTGCGGCCCACGCCGTTGTCGAGCGCCAGCGCCGCGGACGTCCGCAGCACGACCGTCGACCCTGCCACCACCAGCAGTCCGGCTGCGAGCACGGTCAGTATTCGGCGTCTGCGAGCTAGTTGTCTCATGTTGCTTCCACCCATTCCACAGAGGTGACGTCGGGAGCGCCGGGGGCGGGGACGCGCCTTGACCGGCCGGGGGCAGCGGCGCGTGCCCACGCGGTCAGGTCGTGGTGCAGGTGATGTTCGTCGGGGGGTTGTTGGCGCCGTTCACCGTGCCGATGAAGCCGAAGGTGGTGGAGCCGCCGGCGGGCAGCGATCCGTTGTAGTCGACGTTCTTCACCGTCACGTTGGCACCGCTCTGGGTGTGCGATCCGCTCCAGATCTGGCTGATGACCTGCCCGTTGGGGAACGTCCAGGACACCGTCCAACCCCGGATCGGCGTCGCACCGGCGGTCACGGTGACCTCGCCCTGGAAGCCACCCGACCAGGAGCTCGTCACCGCGTACGTCGCCCGCGCGCCCGACGGTGCGGGAGGGCTGGTGGTCGGAGGCGGCGTCGGCGTGCTCGTCGGCGTCGTTGTGGGCGTGGGCGTGGGCGTGGGGGTGGCCGTGGGCGTGGGGGTCAGGGTCGGTGACGGGGTCACGCCGGGCCGGGCGGCCCGGTAGGTGTGACCGGCGCGGGCGGAGAGCTGGACGACGTCCGTCTCCGGCCGGGTGGTGGCCGGCGTGCTGCCGTCGGTGACGTCGACGAGGGTGAAGCTGCCGGTGAACAGCCGGGACCGCATGCGGAGCGTGCCGTCGCGGTCGGCGCGGATGCCGATCTCGTCGGTCTGGCCGTTGGTCCAGGCCAGGCCGACGGTGTACCCGCCCCGGCCGCGTAGGCCGGCGACCTGCCCGGTGGGCCAGGCGCTCGGCAGCGCGGGCAACAGGTGCAGCTCGCCGGTGTGGCTGTGCAGCAGCATCTCGGCGATGCCGGAGGTGGCGCCGAAGTTGCCGTCGATCTGGAACGGCGGGTGCAGGTCGAACATGTTCGGCGCGAGCCGGTCGGTGCGTACCAGGTCCTTGAGGAGCTTGTGGGCGCGGGTGGCGTCCTCCAGTCGGGCCCAGTAGTTGATCTTCCAGGCGAGGGACCAGCCGGTCCCGTCGTCGCCCCGCAGTTCCAGGGTCTTGCGGGCGGCCTCGTACAGCGCCGGGGTGCCGCGCTTGGTGATCTGGTTGCTCGGGTGCAGGCCGTAGAGGTGGGAGACGTGCCGGTGGGTCCGTTCGGTCTCGACCCAGTCGGCGAGCCATTCCTGGACGTTGCCCCGGGAGCCGACCCGGGTCGGGGGCAGCCGGTCCTTGGCGGTGCGGACCTGGGACCGGAAGGTGGTGTCGACGCCGAGGGTCTCACTGGCGCGGGCGGCGGCGTCGAACAGGTCCCGCAGGATCTGGTTGTCCATCGTCGGGCCCGCGCAGACGCTGGCGTTCGCGTGGTGCGGCAGCTCCGGCGAGTTCGAGGGGTTCGTCACCAGGTAGCCGAGCGTCGGATGGGCGACCAGGGTGTCGAGGAAGAACTGGGCGGCGCCCTTGAGAGCCGGGTAGTTGGCCTGCAGGAAACCCAGGTCGCCGGTGAACTGGTAGTGGTCCCAGATGAGGGTGCCCAACCAGGCGCCACCGGTCTGCCACATGCCCCACAGCGCCCCGTCGACGACCGAGGCGCCCCGCCACGCGTCCGTGTTGTGGTGGGTGACCCAACCGCCGGCGCCGTACTGCGCCTGGGCGACCCGCGCGCCGGTCACCGTGAGGTCCTTGACCATGTCGAAGACCGGCAGGAAGCACTCAGCGAGGTTCGTCGTGTCGGCCGGCCAGTAGTTCATCGGCAGGTTGGCGTTGATCGTGTACTTCGAGTCCCAGGACGGTGCCAGCGAGTCGTTCCAGATGCCCTGGAGGTTCGCCGGCTGGGTGCCCGGTCGCGAGGAGGAGATCAGCAGGTACCGGCCGAACTGGAACAGCAACGCGGAGAACTGCGGATCGTTGCTGCTCGCGTGCTGGGCGATCCGTACGTCGGTCGGCTGGTCGGCTGCGGCCGTACGCCCCAGGTCGATGCTCACCCGGTTGAACAGCGCCTGGTAGTCGGCGAGATGGCGGCTGCGCAGCTGGTCGATGGCCACGCTCTTGGCGGCGTTGAGCCGGTTGCGGGCGATGCCCTGGTAGTCGCCGTTGACGGTGCGGTAGTTGACGTAGCTGGAACCGATCGAGACGAGCACCGTCACGCTCGTGGCGCCGGACACCCGCAGGGTGCCGCCGGAGCTGCTGACCGTGCCACCGGTCACGGCGGCATTGGCCAGGGCGAGAAACCGCACCGAGCCGTTGACACCCTCCATGTTGCCGGAGATGCCGTCGAGCCCGATGGTGGCCGCGTCCGGACTCGACACGGTGGTCCGCTGCGGGCTGTCGAAGGTGGCGGAGAAGGTGATCGAGTTGGCCCGGTCGGCGGTCAACCGGACCACGATCACCTGGTCGGCCGCGCTGGCGAACACCTCCCGCTGGTGCCGTACGCCGTTGAGCAGGTAGGTCGTGGTGACCGTGGCGGTCGTCAGGTCGAGCGTCCGCCGGTACTGGGTCGCCCCGTTGGCGGAGCCGAAGGCGAGCCGGAGGTTGCCCACGGTCTGGTAGGCGAGCTGGCCACCCGGGGTGCCCATCATGGTCTGGTTGATCAGGTCCTGCGCCGAGGTCCACTGGTCGGCGAAGACCCGCCGCCGGATTTCCGCCAGGTTGGCCGCGCCCCGGGTGTTGGCCGAGTCGTACGGGCCACCGGCCCAGACGGTGTCCTCGTTGAGCTGCAGCACGTCGGTGTCGAGGTTGCCGAACACCATCGCGCCGAGCCGCCCGTTGCCGATCGGCAACGCGCGGAGCCAGTCGGTGCCCGCGGGCTCGTCGTACCACAGGGCCAGATCGTTGGCGGCCAGCACCTGCGGTGGCGCCACCGAGCCGGCACGGGCGGTGGCGGTCCAGGCGACCGGCAGCAGCGCGGCGCCGGCCCCCACCGCACCGGCCTTGATGACGTTCCTTCGGGTCACTTCAGACATGATCTCTTCGGCCTCTCTCGGTCAGGACGTGCCGCGGAAGGTGGCGTCCTGCCCGGTCGCTCGGGTTCGAGCTCGCGCTGAGCGGGTCGATCCGCTGACGCCTCGCGGTGGATGGACTGGTCGGAAGGGGTGGGCTGCCTGGGCGAGCCGGCGCGAGGGCAGGGTGCGTGGATCGCCGCGGTGAATCCCGCGCCGAGCGGAACACGCGCTGCCATCGGGCCGTGTCGGCGTCGCTATCGGTGTCAGTGGCGAACCACCGCTGTTAGCGTTAACAGGTGCGGCCCCTCGCACCTCGGCGTCCACTGTCGGGATGTGCGATGGCGCGTCGAGCTCCCGGCGGCGTGCCATCTCGCCTGATATGGACTCTCGTGGATGCGGGCGGGTCCGTCAAGATATGACGGGGATGTTTCGCGAATGCTCTTCGTGGGACCGCGATCCGCCGGCGTCTCCCGCGCGACCGTCTCGGTGGGGCCCGGCGATCGGGCCCTTGAACCCGGAGGCGGTCTTCCGTAGCATCCGAAACCCGAAATGTTATCGCGAACATTCCCGGGTCACGGTGCTGGTCAGCCACGGGCGGTCGGCCGGGCCGCCCGTGGTCGACGACCGCCATGGAGGTAGCCCCCCGTGTCCGTAGGCTCGTTCTACCGCAACCCGGTCGTCCCCGGCTTCTACCCCGACCCGAGCGTCTGCCGGGTCGGCGAGGACTACTACCTGGTCTGCTCCAGCTTCGAGTACTTCCCGGGCGTACCTCTGCTGCACAGCCGCGACCTGGTCAACTGGCGGCAGATCGGCAACGTCCTCGACCGCCCGAGCCAGCTGGAACTCCCCCCGGACACCGAGGCGTCCCGCGGCATCTTCGCGCCGACCCTGCGCCATCACGACGGTCGGTTCTGGATGATCACCACCAACGTCAGCCTGGGCCGACACCTCATCGTCACCGCACCGGAGCCCACCGGCCCGTGGTCCGAGCCGGTCTACCTCGACCTGCCGCACGTCGACCCGTCGCTGGCCTGGGACGACGACGGCACCTGTTGGCTGACCACCTCGGGGGTGGACGCCTACCGGATCGACCCGGACCGGGGTCAGGTGCTGGAGGGTCCGATTCCGCTGTGGTCGGGCACCGGCGGCCAGTACCCCGAGGCGCCGCACCTCTACCGGATCGACGGCTGGTGGTACCTGCTGCTCTCCGAGGGCGGCACGCACACCGGCCACGCCGTCTCCGTGGCCCGGTCGCGCAGCCTGCGCGGCCCGTTCGAGCCCGCACCGGCCAACCCGATCCTGACCCACCGCAGCAGCGACCTCCCCGTGCAGGCCACCGGGCACGCCGACCTGGTCCAGGCCGTCGACGGCAGTTGGTGGCTGGTCCTGCTCGGCATCCGGGCCAAGGGCCAGTGGCCGCCCTACCACGTCCTCGGCCGCGAGACCTTCCTCGTGCCGGTGCGCTGGGTCGACGGCTGGCCGGTCGTCGACCCGGTCCAGGAGGTCACCGCCGCCCCCGCCGGCAGTGCCCCGGCCGGTGCCGCCCCGGCCGACCCGGGCACGTACCGCGACGACTTCGACGCGACCGTCCTGGCCCCCGACTGGATCTCGCCGCGCTGCCGGCCCGACGCGGTCTGGTCGCTGACCACCCGGCCCGGCTGGCTCACCCTGCACGCTGCGGGGACGACCCTCGACCTCGTCGGCGCGACGATCGTGGCGCTGCGGCAGCGGCACCACGACTGCCGGGTCAGCGCACGCGTGGACCCGGCCGGCGGCACCGCCGGGCTCACCATCCGGATCGACGAGGCGCACCACTACGACCTGGAGGTCCGGGCCGGCACCGTCCGGGTCGTCGGCCGGGCCGGACCGTTCCGGCAGGTCTTCGCCACGCTGGCCGTACCCGATGGTCCGCTCGTCCTGACGATCGCCACCCGCACCCACGACCTCCACCCGCCGACCGTGACCTCCGCCGCCGACCTGGTGGCCGGGAACGCACCCCGAGGGGTACGCGCCGCCGCCTGCGACATGATCACGTTCGAGGTGGAGGACTCCGACGGCCGTACCGTGCTGGCCGACCTCGACGGGCGCTACCTGTCCACCGAGGTCGCCGCCGGCTTCACCGGCCGGGTCATCGGCATGTACGTCACCGAGGGCAGCGCCGCGTTCGACTGGTTCGCGTACCGCCCGGCGGAGCATCCGGCAGGCTGAGTGCGTGCCCGGCCACGGTGCGGGGTGCACCGTAGACTTCCCTTCGTGATCGAGGAAGGTCAGCGCCGTCGCCCCCGCAAGCCTCGGCGCGGTGACCTGCCCATCGCCACGATCGCCGAACTCGCCGGGGTGTCCCCGCCCACGGTGTCCAAGGTTCTCAACGGCCGCCGTGGCGTGGGTGAGCAGACCCGGCAGCGGGTGGAGGCGCTGCTCCGCGACCACGGCTACCGCCGGCGACCGGCCAGCAGCGTGGCCCCCTGCATCGAGGTGGTCTTCCACCAGATGCTGTCCTCGATCGCCATGCCGATCCTGCGCGGTGTCCAGGAGGTCGCCGGCCCGCGGGACCACACGGTCGGCTTCACCGACGTGCACCGTCGCCTGCTGGCGGGGCAGCCCTGGGCGGAGTCGCTGCTGCTGCGCCAGCCGGCCGCCGTCATCACGGTGTTCTCCCTGGTGACGGCCGAGGACGGCGCGAGGTTCGCCGCCGCCGGGATACCGCTCGTCGCGGTCGATCCGATCGGCGACCTGTTTCCCGTCCCCGCCGTCGGGTCGAGCAACTGGAGTGGCGCCCTGTCCGCCACCCGCCATCTTCTCGACCTGGGCCACCGGCGGATCGGAGTGCTCACCGGGCCGGTCAAGGACCTGTCGGCGCGGGCCCGCCGGGACGGCTTCCGCGCCGCGTTGGACTACGCCGGTGTGCCGTTCGACGAGCGCCTCGAGCGCCGTGGGGTCCTCACCTTCGAAGACGGCCAGCGCCTCGGTGCCGAGCTGCTCGTCCGGCCCGAGCCGCCCACCGCCGTCGTCTGCGGCAACGACCTCCAGGCGCTTGGCGTCTACGCGGCGGCGCGCGAGGCCGACCTCCGGATTCCCGACGACCTCAGCGTCGTCGGTTTCGACGACGTGGACGAGGCGGCCTGGCTGGCGCCGCCACTGACCACGGTGCGGCAGCCGTTCGGTGAGATCGGCGCCACCGCCGCGCGCCTCGCGCTGACGCTGGCCGACGGCCATCCGCTCGCCCAGGACCGGTACGAGCTCGGCACCTCGCTCGTGGTGCGGGGCAGCACCGCGCCGCCCCGCTCCCGGTGACGCCGACCACTCCGGTGCGCCGTTCGCGAAGATGTGCGCCGCCACGCCGGGGCTAAACTTGATTTGTTCCAAAAGACCGGACTATGGTCGTGCCATGACGGCCGACCTCGAGGCACAGTTGCGGGCGGTTTCGCTGCGCGTGACGCGGCCCCGACTGGCCGTGCTCGCCGCGCTGCGCGACCACCCGCACGTCGACACGGACACGGTGATCGCGCTGGTGCGGGCGGACCTCCCCACGGTCTCCCACCAGGCGGTGTACGACGTGCTGCGGGCGCTCACCGACGCCGGTCTGGTGCGGCGCATCCAGCCGGGCCGGTCGACCGCCCGCTACGAGTCGCGGGTGGGGGACAACCACCATCACGTCGTGTGCCGCTCCTGCGGCGCGATCGCCGACGTCGACTGCGCCGTCGGCCACGTTCCCTGTCTCACCGCCTCCGATGATCACGGGTTCGTGGTCGACGAGGCGGAGGTCGTCTACTGGGGCACCTGCCCCGACTGTGCGACCGACCGCACCTCCCAGTGATCCACCAGTTCGGAAGGAAGTACATGAGCGACACCCAGGACAACGCCCCGGCCAGCGCGCAGGGCGTGGACCAGAAGGCGGCGGCCGGCTGTCCGGTCGCGCACGACTCGGTGACCGCGCAGGGTAGTGAGAGCGAGAACCCGGCGATCGACTCGCCGACGCCGAAGACCGGAGGGCGTCCGCGTACCAACCGGGACTGGTGGCCCAACCAGCTCGACCTGTCGGTCCTGCACGCCCACTCGGCCAAGGGCAACCCGCTGGGGGAGGACTTCAGCTACGCCAGGGAGTTCGCCAAGCTCGACGTCGAGGCCCTCAAGCGGGACATCACCACGGTCCTCACCAGCTCGCAGGACTGGTGGCCGGCCGACTTCGGCCACTACGGCGGCCTGATGATCCGGATGAGCTGGCACGCCGCCGGCACCTACCGCATCGAGGACGGTCGTGGTGGCGCCGGTGACGGCGGGCAGCGTTTCGCGCCGCTGAACAGCTGGCCGGACAACGCCAACCTGGACAAGGCCCGCCGGTTGCTCTGGCCGGTGAAGCAGAAGTACGGCCAGCAGATCTCCTGGGCCGACCTGCTCGTGCTGGCCGGCAACGTCGCCCTGGAGTCGATGGGCTTCAAGACCTTCGGCTTCGGCTTCGGCCGGCAGGACGTGTGGGAGCCCGAGGAGATCTTCTGGGGTCCGGAGGACACCTGGCTCGGCGACGAGCGCTACGCCTCCGAGAAGGAGATGGCGGCCGGTGTCGGGGCGACCGAGATGGGCCTCATCTACGTCAACCCGGAGGGCCCCCGCGGCAACGCGGACCCGGCCGCGGCGGCGCACTTCATCCGGGAGACCTTCCGCCGGATGGCGATGAACGACGAGGAGACCGTCGCCCTCATCGCCGGCGGCCACACCTTCGGCAAGACCCACGGCGCCGGCATCGCCGACGACCACGTCGGCCCCGAGCCCGAGGGCGCCCCGCTGGAGGCGCAGGGCCTGGGCTGGCTGAGCACCCACGGCAGCGGCAAGGGTGGGGACACGATCACCAGTGGTCTCGAGGTGACGTGGACCGACCGGCCGACGCAGTGGAGCAACCGCTTCTTCGAGATCCTCTTCGGCTACGAGTGGGAGCTGACCACCAGCCCCGGCGGTGCGAAGCAGTGGGTCGCCAAGGACGCCGAGGCGATCATCCCGGACGCCCACGACCCGGCGAAGAAGCACAAGCCGACGATGCTCACCACCGACCTGTCGCTGCGCGTGGACCCGGCGTACGAGAAGATCTCGCGCCGCTTCCTGGAGAACCCGGACGAGTTCGCGTTGGCGTTCGCCAAGGCCTGGTACAAGCTCCTGCACCGTGACATGGGTCCGGTCAGCCGCTTCCTCGGGCCGTGGGTCGCCGAGCCCCAGCTGTGGCAGGACCCGGTGCCGGCCGTCGACCACGAGCTGGTGGGGGACGCCGACGTCGCCGTCCTCAAGGCGAAGGTGCTCCAGTCCGGCCTGACGACCGCGCAGCTGGTCTCCACCGCCTGGGCCTCCGCCGCGACCTTCCGGCACACCGACAAGCGTGGCGGCGCCAACGGCGCCCGGATCCGGCTCGAGCCGCAGCGCAACTGGGAGGTCAACCAGCCCGAGCAGCTCGCGACGGTCCTGGCGACCCTGGAGGAGATCCAGCGGGAGTTCAACGCCGCCGGTGGCGCGAAGATCTCGCTCGCGGACCTGATCGTGCTGGCCGGCTCGGCCGCCGTCGAGAAGGCGGCCCGCGACGCGGGTGTCGAGGTGACCGTGCCGTTCCGGCCGGGCCGCACCGACGCCAGCCAGGAGCAGACCGACGTCGAGTCCTTCGCGGTCATGGAGCCGCGTGCCGACGGGTTCCGCAACTACCTTCGTCCCGGTGAGAAGACCCAGCCGGAGGTCCTGCTCATCGACCGGGCGTACATGCTCAACCTGACCGCGCCGGAGATGACGGTCCTCGTCGGTGGTCTGCGGGCCCTCGGGAACAACGTCGGCGGTACGTCGCACGGCGTGCTCACCGACCGGCCCGGCGTGCTCACCAACGACTTCTTCGCCAACCTGCTCTCGCCGGGCACCCGGTGGAAGGCGTCGGAGTCCACCGAGCACGTCTACGAGATCCGGGACCTGGCCACCGACGAGGTGAAGTGGACCGCCACCGCGGTCGACCTCGTCTTCGGCTCCAACTCCCAGCTGCGGGCCCTCGCCGAGGTCTACGCCAGCCAGGATGCGGGCGACAAGTTCGTGACCGACTTCGTGGCGGCCTGGACCAAGGTCATGGAACTCGACCGCTTCGACGTCTCCTGACCCGACCTCCCCACGACGAGCCCCGGCCGAGCACTGATCGGCCGGGGCTCGTCCGTCTCCGGCGGGAAGGGAAAATACTGCGCGGCGGGTAAAATTGCGTGTCGCGCATTATTTGCTATGCTCTCCCCATGGGCGGGCTGCGCGAACGCAAGAAGGCCGAGACCAGGGCGGCGCTGAGCTGGGCGGCCATCCGTCTGACCGTGGCGCGAGGCTTCGACAACGTGCTGGTGGACGACATCGCCCAAGCCGTGGGCGTGTCCCCGCGCACGTTCAACAACTACTTCTCCAGCAAGGCCGAGGCGATCGCCTCGCGGCACCTCGACCGCAGTCTGCGGACGGCGCAGGCCCTGCGCCTGCGGCCGGCCGACGAACCGCTGTGGACGGCGCTGATCGAAGCGGTGCTGGCCCAGTTCGCGCCCGGCCCGGAGGTCGAGCAGTCACCGCCGGGTGCGCACGCCGAGTGGGTGGACGGGCTCCGGGTGATGCTGGCCGAGCCGGCGTTGCAGGGCGAGATGCTGCGCGCGGGTGCCGTCGCCGAGGCCGAGTTGGCCGCGGCCGTCGCCGAGCGCACCGGCACCGACCTCCGGCGTGACCTGTATCCACACCTGGTCGCCGCCAGCGTGAGCGCTGCCGTCAACGCGGCGATGCGGCACTTCGTCCGCGCTGACCCGCCGATACCGATCGAACGGTTGCTTCCCGACGCGCTGGCCCAACTCGCCGCCGGCCTACCGGCCCCCACCCCGCGCTGAACCCGCCCCCGCACCTCCCGCCGCACCCATCAGCGCTCCGCTGAGGCGCTCCACCCCTCCCCACGGCCTGTCGCCATGTCGATGGGCGGGGCGACCGTACCCGTTGAAGGGATCTTTCATGATCGATGTCGTCATCGTCGGTGCCGGCCCGAACGGCCTCATGCTCGCCGCCGAGCTGGCCCTGGCCGGGGTCCGACCGGTCGTGTGTGAACGGCTGTCGGCACCCACCACCGAGCAGCGCGCCAACGGGCTGGTCGGCCAGGTGGTCCGGATGCTCGACCGGCGCGGCCTGTACCAGCGTCTCGGCGACGACCCGGGCCCGCCGCAGCCGGAGCCCGGCTTCGTCTTCGGCGCGCTGCCGCTGGACCTGCGGGCGGTGGCGGACAACCCGCTCCACCTGCTCCAGGTGCCGCAGCGTCAGCTGGCCCGGGTGCTCGCCGAACGGGCCGCCGAACTGGGTGTGCAGGTACGCCGCGGGTGCGAGGTGACCGGCCTGACCCAGGGCGCGGACGCCGTACGGGTCGAACTCTCCGACGGTACGACCCTGAGCTGCCGGTACCTCGTCGGCGCGGACGGCGGACACAGCGTCGTACGCCGGCTGGCCGGGATCGGCTTCCCCGGTGTGTCCACCGATCGCACGGTCTCCCGGACCGCCCAGGTCAGCCTGCCGGAGGACCTGGTCGACCCGGAGACCGGTGGCCTCGTGGTGCCCGGGTACGGCACCATCGCGCCGTTCCGGCACACCCGCACCGAGCACGGGCTGATCGCGTGGGCGCCGTTCGCCGGCCGCCCGTCGACCCTCACCACGATCGAATGGCCCGACTCGACGCGGTTCGACGGCCCGCTGACCCTCGCTGAGATGCGGGCCAGCGTCGCCCGGGTGCTCGGTGCCGACATACCGCTCGGCCCACCGGCCGGAGCCGGGCCGCACCTGCTGCGCCGCCTGGTCGGGGGCAACACCCGACTCGCCGAGCGGTACCGCACCGGTCGGGTGCTGCTGCTCGGCGACGCCGCCCACGTGCACTCCGCGATCGGCGGGCCCGGACTCAACCTCGGCCTCCAGGACGCGGTGAACCTCGGCTGGAAGCTGGCCGCGCAGGTGCACGGCTGGGCCCCGGAGGGGATGCTGGACTCGTACGAGACGGAACGTCAGCCGGTGGCCCGACGGGTGACCATGTCGACCCAGGCCCAGTCGGCGCTGATCTCCCCGGGCAGCGAGATCACCGCGCTGCGGGTGCTCCTCGGTGAACTGCTCGCCCGACCGGAGAACGCCGCCCACGTCGCCGCCCTGCTGGCCGGCGCGGACACCCACTACGAGATGGGGGGACCGGGCGGACCGCTGGTCGGGCGCTGGGCACCCGATCTGGTGCTGCACACCGACGCCGGCCCGGTACGGCTGGCCGAGCTGGCCCGACCGGCCCGTGCGCTGCTGCTCGACCCCACCGGCACTCTCGGCCCGGTGGCCGAGCCGTGGCGGGACCGGGCCGACGTGGTCACCGGAAAGGTCGACCTCGGCACCGGGCGGGCCGATGCGGCCGGCGGGCAGCGGGACGGCGGCGGGACGACCGCGCTGCTGCTGCGCCCGGACTGCTACGTGGCCTGGCAGTCCACCGTGGACGGGTCGGACGAGGACTGGTTGCGGGCCGCTCTCACCCGCTGGTTCGGTCGGCCCCGGCCCGACCGACCATGACGGTCGGCCCCGTGCGGCGGAGGTCGGTGGGTCCGACCTCCGCCGCAGGCCAGCGGGTCGTGGTGCGGAGTCAGTCCCGCTGCACGACCATTCCGGCGCCGACGGTGCGGTTGGTGGTCTCGTCGATGATGACGAAGCCGCCGGTGGTGCGGTTGCGGTGGTAGTCGTCCACCAGCAACGGCACGGTGGTGCGCAACCGGACCCGCCCGATCTCGTTGAGGTCGAGTTGGGTGGTGGCCTCGTCGCGGTGCAGGGTGTTGACGTCGAGGCGGTAGTGCAGGTCACGGACGATCGCCCGCGCCGACCGGGTGGTGTGCTTGATGGCGTATCTGCCGCCGACCTGGAGCGGACGGGTCTCGTCCATCCAGCAGACCATCGCCTCGATGTCCTGGGTCGTGGTCGGGGCGTTGTGCGGTCGGCAGATCATGTCGCCCCGGGAGACGTCGATCTCGTCCGCCAGACGGACGGTGACCGACATCGGGGGGAACGCCTCGTCCACCGGGCCGTCGGCGGTGTCGATCGAGGCGATCCGGCTGGTGAAGCCGGACGGCAGCACCATCACCTCGTCGCCGGGCTTGAGCACGCCGGAGGCGACCTGACCGGCGTAGCCCCGGTAGTCGGTGACGGTGGTCGACTGCGGGCGGATGACGTACTGCACCGGGAACCGCACGTCGACCAGGTTCCGGTCCGAGGCGATGTGCACGTGTTCCAGGTGGTGCAGCAGCGACGGCCCCTCGTACCACGGCATGTTCTCCGACCGGGCGGCGATGTTGTCACCCTGCAGCGCCGACACCGGCACCACGGCCAGGTCGGGCACGTCGAGCTTCGCCGCGAATGCGGTGAACTCGTCGGCGATCTGCTCGAAGACCTCCTGGGAGAAGTCGACCAGGTCCATCTTGTTGACGCACAACACCAGGTGCGGCACCCGCAGCAACGAGCACAGGAACGCGTGCCGCCGCGACTGCTCCACCAGGCCCTTGCGGGCGTCCACGAGCACCAGGGTGAGGTCCGCCGTGGACGCGCCGGTGACCATGTTCCGGGTGTACTGGGTGTGCCCGGGGGTGTCGGCGATGATGAACTTCCGCCGTGGCGTGGCGAAGTACCGGTACGCCACATCGATGGTGATGCCCTGCTCCCGCTCCGCCCGCAGGCCGTCGGTCAGCAGCGCCAGGTTGGTGTACTCGTCACCCCGGGCCGCGCTGACCGCCTCCACCGCGGCGAGCTGGTCGGTGAACAACGACTTCGTGTCGTACAGCAGCCGACCGATCAGGGTCGACTTACCGTCGTCCACGCTGCCGGCGGTGGCGAACCGGAGCAGGTCCATCGGTCGGGCCTCGGCCGGGGAACCCGCCGGTGCCAGCATGTCGGTGCTCATCAGAAGTAGCCCTCTCGCTTGCGGTCCTCCATGGCGGCCTCGCTGACCCGGTCGTCGCCCCGGGTCGCGCCCCGCTCGGTGATCCGCGTCGCGGCCACCTCCTCGATCACCTTCTCCACCGTGTCTGCATCCGAGCGCACCGCCGCCGTGCACGAGGCGTCCCCCACCGTGCGGTACCGCACCCGGGCGGTGAAGGGTTCCTCGCCCGGCCGGGGGTGGAAGAACTCGTTGACGGCGTAGAACATGCCGTCGCGTTCGATCACCTCACGGTCGTGGGCGTAGTAGATCGACGGCAGCGGGATCTGCTCCCGGGCGATGTAGTGCCAGATATCGAGTTCGGTCCAGTTCGACAGCGGGAACACCCGGATCGACTCGCCCGGATGGTGCCGGCCGTTGTACAGCGACCACAGCTCCGGCCGCTGGTTCTTCGGATCCCACTGCCCGAACTCGTCGCGGAAGCTGAACACCCGCTCCTTGGCCCGCGCCTTCTCCTCGTCCCGCCGCGCCCCACCGAACAACGCGTCGAACCGGTGCTTCTCCACCGCGTCCAACAACACCGGCGTCTGGATACGGTTGCGCATCCCGTCGGCCGACTCGTGGACCAGGCCCCGGGTCAGCGCCTCCGGAACGCTCGCCACGATCAGGTGCAGGTTCAGCTCGGTCACCCGACCATCCCGGTAGTCCAGCACCTCGGGGAAGTTGTGCCCGGTGTCGACGTGCATCACCGGGAACGGGATACCGGCCGGGGCGAACGCCTTCTGCGCCAACCGGAGCATCACGATGGAGTCCTTGCCGCCGGAGAAGAGCAACACCGGCCGCTCCATCTCGGCGACCACCTCACGCATCACGAAGATGCTCTCCGCCTCCAACTCGTCGAGCTGGGAGACCTGGTACGCAGCCGATCCGCTGCTCATCGGGGGTCCTTTCCGGGGTGGGGAGCGGGGGAGCCGGCCGGGATCGCCGTGCCGGCCAGTTGTCGTCGCAGGGCGGTGAGCAGCGGCGCGGCCAACTCGCCTCGACAGACCAGCAGATCCGGCAGCCGGGGGTCCGCCTCGTTGTACGTCAGCGGGGTGCCGTCGATGCGGGACGCGTGCAACCCGGCCGCCGTGGCCACCGCCACTGGCGCTGCCGAGTCCCACTCGTACTGGCCGCCCGCGTGGATGTACGCGTCGACCTCGCCGGTCACCACCGCGGCGATCTTCGCCCCCGCCGAGCCCATCGGCACCAGCTCGGCACCGACCTCGTCGGCCAGCTCGGCCAGGAAGGCCGGGGGACGGCTGCGGCTGGCCGCCAACCGGATCACCGCGCCGGGTGGTGTCGGCGCGGCCGGCGGTGGGGTCGGGGCGTCGGTCGCCAGCACCCGGTGCTGCGCCGGCAGGCCGACCGCCCCGGCCACCAGCCCGTGCGGCGTCGTCGCGTCGCGCGCCCAGAGCGCCACGTGCACCGCCCAGTCGGACCGCCCCTGTTCGGAGAACTCCCGGGTGCCGTCCAACGGGTCGACGATCCACACCCGGTCGGCGGTCCGCCGGGACACCCCCTCGCTGGTGTCGACCAGCCGGGAGTCCTTGTCCTCCTCGGACAGCACGGCGTCGGCCGGCCGCCACCGCGCCAGTTCGGCCCGGAGGAAGTCGTGGGCCGCCCGGTCGCCGGCGTCCTTCAGCGCGGCGGGATCGGCGTGCCCGTGCGTGGCGCGTACCCGGAGCAGCAGCTCACCGGCGCTGGCGGCGAGCCGGCGGGCGAGCGCCGCGTCGGATTCGGCGATGGTGGGGTCTGCCATGGCAACTCCTCGACCTGTCGGATGCGGGTGCGGTACGGGGTCGGTGCCGGGACGTGGCCGCTCACTGGATCGCCCGGCGGCCGAAGCAGCGGACGCTGACCCAGGTCAGCACGACGGCCACTCCGGTCAGCACGGTCAGGCACACCCACGCCGGCAGGTGCGGTACGCCGGGCAGCAGTGCCCCCCGCACCCCCTCCGAGACGTAGGTCATCGGGTTGAGCGCGGTGACCGCCTGGTACCAGGGCACCGACGACAGCCGTGGCCACGGGTAGTGGATGCACCCGGTCCAGATGATCGGGGTGAGGATCACCGAGAAGGTGACGTTGATCCGCTGCACCGGCAGGGTGGTGGCCAGGCTCATCCCGATCGCCCCGCCGATCCAGGCCCCGAGCAGTGCCACCACGAACGCCAGCGGCAGCCCCGCCGGCCGCCACGGCGCGGAGCCGACCATCAGCGCCCCGAGCGGGTAGATCAGCACGGCCGCGAGCAGTCCCCGGATGGTGGCGATCACCAGCTTGCCGATCGCGACGTACCCGGTCGGCAGCGGCGCCATCAGCCGATCCTCGATCTCCATGGTGAAGCCGAACTCCTTCACCAACGGCAGGGCCACGCTCTGCAACGCGGTGGTGAGGGCGGCCAGCGCGATGATGCCCGGCAGGAACACGTCGGCGAAGCCGCGGCCCACCAGACCCTGGCTGCCGAGCACGGTGTTGAAGACGAAGAGCATGAACAGCGGGGTCAGCCCGACCTGCACCAGGATGATCCAGAGTTCCCGGCCGGTGACCATCAGGTCGCGGCGCAGCACGGCGGCGAAGACCCGGCCGGTCCCGGGGCGGGGGCGCGGGTGGGGTGTCGCGCGCAGCGGGGTCGGGGTGTCGAGAGCGGTCACCGCGGTTGCCTTCCGGTGAGTTCGATGAAGACGTCCTCCAGGCTGGGCTCGCCGATGTCGACCGCGTTGATCGCCGCCGACCGGGCGGCGAGCACGGTCACCGCCGGGCTGAGCAGCGCGGCGGGGTCGGTGGCCAGGTGCAGGCGGACACGCAACCGGCCGTGCCCGCCGCCGTTGCCCGCCGCGCCGCCCCGCCCGAGCAGGCCCGCGCCGGCCAGGGCGGCCAGCCTGCCGGCACCCGGCCGCCCACCACCGGCCCCGGCGGCGAGCGCGGCCAGCATTCCGGCGCCACCCGCCCCGACACCGGCCAGCCCGGCCCCGCCGCCGGGTCGCCACCCGGCCGGGCCGGCCGGAGCCGCCAACCGCTCCGCCTTGCGTACGCCGGTCAGCTCGCCGAGGGCGGCGCAGAGCGCGTCCGGGTCGTCCCCGGGGGCCGGGGTGACCGTGAGGTCGAGCAGCGCGTCACCGGCCAGGCCCCGGACCAGGCTGGACGGGGTGTCGACGGTGAGCAGCCGGCCGTGGTCGACGATGCCGACCCGGTCGACCACCCGGGCCGCCTCGTTCATCGCGTGGGTGGTCAGCACGATGGCGACCCCGCGCTCGCCCAGTTGCCGGAGCTGACTCCAGATCAGCAGGCGGGTCTGCGGGTCGAGCGCGTTGGTCGGCTCGTCGAGGAAGAGCACCGCCGGCTCGTGGGCCAGCGCACGGGCGATCATCAACCGCTGCGCCATCCCACCCGAGTACGCCTCGATCCGCCGGTCGGCGCGCTCGGTGAGGCCGAACCGTTCCAGCAGCTCCTCGGCGCGGGCCTGCGCTTCCCGGCGTCGTACCCCGTGGTACGTGGCGTGGTAGACGAGGTTCTGCCGAGGGGTCAGGGCCCGGTCCAGGTTGTTGTGCTGAGGCACCACGGCCAGTTGGGCGCGGGCGGCAGCCGGGTCGCGGCCCACGTCGATCCCGCCGACCAGGGCCCGGCCGCCGGTGGCCCGCAACCGGGTGGTCAGGATGCCGACGGTGGTGGACTTGCCGGCCCCGTTCGGCCCGAACAGCCCGAAGATCTCGCCCGGCGCGACGGCGAACGACAGCCCGTCCACCGCGTTGGTGTCGGTGCGGGGATAGCGCTTGACGAGATCGTGGACCTCGACCACGGCCGGCCCGTCTCTGCTGGGCATCTCAACTCCTGTTCTGGGGTGCGGATACCGCCGCCCGCGCGGGGTGTCGACGGCGGGCGGCGGTGACGGTCAGCCGCCGGTGGGCTTGGGATGTGCGGCGAAGAACCGCCAGATGGTGTCGGTGGCGTTCAGCGCGGTGGAGGGGGGATCGAGGTTGAGCAGCTTCTCCGCGCGGGCCGGGTTGGGTCGGCCGCCGGGCCACTGGTGGCCCGCGTCGGCGATGGTGATCAGCTCGACGGCGCGTCCCTGGGCGCAGGTCGCCGTCGACCGGGTGACCGGCCCGTCGGTGGTCACCTTCGGCGCGGCGCAGGAGTCCACGGTCCGCCACCGGGCGGCCAGCTCGGGGGTGGGCGGGCCGTCGATCTTCACCGGGTTGCGGCCGGTGCCGTCGTTGTCCCGGCGGCCGGGACCGCCGCCGTACGGCATGGTCTGGTCCTGCTGGCCGTGGACGTGCAGCACCGACACCGGCTTCGGGTCGGGGCACTGCCCGGTCAGGGTGCTCGCCACCGCGCCGATCGCGGCGAAGGTGGTGGTGTCGCAGACCAGCCGGTACGCCAGCAGCCCACCGTTGGAGATCCCGGTGACGTAGCGGCGGGCCGGGTCGACCGGCAGGTCCTTTCCGAGGGTGGCGACCAGTTCGGTGATGAAGGCGACGTCGTCGACGCCCTCCCGGGCGGGCGCACCGCAGCACTGCGGTCCGACGGCCCAGGCCCGGTTCAGCCCGTCGGGGAACACCACCACGAAGCCGTCCCGGTCGGCCTGGCCGGTCCAGCCGTACGCCTGCTCGGCCTGCTCGCCGGTGCCGGCCGCGCCGTGCAGCATCACCACCAGGGGGACCGGCGTGGCGAGGTCGACCGAGGCGGGTCGGTACAGCCGGTAGGTGCGCTTCCGCCCGTCCACGGTGATGGTGTGCGTGGAGCTGCCGACGGGGACGTCGGCTGCCGGCCGTGCGTTGCCGGAGGGCGAGGCGCTGGCGGCCGGTCCGGACCCGTCGTCGGTGGGTCCGGCGTCCTGGCGGCCGAGACTGCACCCGGTGGGAGCGATCAGGGCGACGAGCAGCGCGAGCGTCCCCGCGAGGCGGGTTCCCGACCGGCCCGACCGGCGGAGACCCCGCCCGACGTCGGGACGAAAAACGGTAAAAGGCATCATATCTATACTTTCGCCCGGGAATGTTCGAGCAACGTCAGGGACGCGCCAGGATTCGGCAAAGGGCACGGGCCGTCCGCGATCGCCCCTGCCTCGCGGCCGGGAAGCGAGAACCACGCCGGGGGAGCGAGAACCGCGGTCGGGAGCGGGGGCACCGGCCCGGCGACGACGCTGTCACCGGGCCGGCCCCCGGACCTCAGTAGCCCCGGAGCCGGATCAGTTCCCAGCCACCCTCGGGGACGTCGTCGCTCGGGTTGGTCCGCAGGTTCATCGGGTTCGCCATCCCCAGGTAGAGGGTCGGACCGTCGGCGACGATGTTGCGGATGCCGTAGTTCAGGTAGTTGCCCAGCCCGGTGTTGTTGACCGTGGTCGCCGCCTTCGTCGGCGAGCTGAACACGTAGAGGTCACCGCCGTACACCGCCTCCGGCAGGGCATTGGCCTGCACGCCGGCCGCGTCCAACGGCGCCTCGGCCAACTCCTTGGCCAGCTTTGGCGACAGGCCCAGCTCGGCGGCGGTCTCCTTGCCCAGCTCCTTGGCCAGGTAGCTCCAGTCCATCGTGCCGACGTACAGCTTCCCGGCGGTCACCACCATCTTCCAGGTGTAGTTGTTGTACGGGTTGCCGAAACCGGCCGGGCCGAACTTCGGCGTCAGGTGCGTCGACTGCAACGCCCAGGCCCCCGCTCCGCCGTTGGCCGCCGGGTCGAACGCGGGCAGCTCGGTCGAGCCGTAGAGCAGGTCGATCTTCTGGAAGTTGGAGCCGAAGTTGCGGCCCCGGTAGATGCTGATCGACCGCTGGGTGTTCTGGATCGTGGCCTGGGCCGCCGCCTCGTCCGCCGGCGGGTACGTCGTCATGTGCAGGGTGGTCGCCTTCATCGGCACGTGCATGGTGCCCCAGTAGAGGAAGCCGCCGTAGGAGGCCAGGCCGCCCAGGGCGTAGGCGCGGGCCACCACCGGGTCCGGTTCGTAGGCGGACACGTTCCACACCTGCTGCCAGCCGTCGGCGTCCTCGGGGTTGAGCCCCGGAGCGCCCGACGACAGCGGTGGGCTCATCCAGACCGCGGCGATGCTCGTCGGCACGGCGGCGGAACCGGCCGTCGGGCCGGCCAGCTCGTCGTCCGAGCCCGGCCAGGTGGTGACGAAGACCCGGCCCTGGTGCACGGTGAGATCGGCGGCCTGCGCCGGCAGGTTCGCCACCACCGTGAACGCGAACGGGTCGGACTTGCTGCCCGTCCAGCGCAGCACGTTGCCGCGCTCACCGCCGTTCGCGCCGACCCCCACCCCGGCGTACAGCGCGTCACCGGCCACCGTGAAGTGGCGGATGTTGCCGTACATGGGGAAGTTGCGCGACCCCAGGAAGGCGCCGCTGTCGGTGTCGAACGCGAACAGGTTGACGCTGGTGCCCAGCGCCGGGCCACCCAGCAGCGCCACCCCGCCGAAGTTGCCGGCCGCCCGGATGCCGGCCGTGGACTGCAACCGGTTGGCGTCCTCGGTGGAGGCCGACTTCACCAGATCGGTCTTCTCGGTCAGCTTGTTGGCCCGGGTGTCGTAGGTGTAGATGCGTGGCTGGCGGTGGTCGCCGAGGATGGCCGGCAACTGCGGGTTGCGCTTGGCGACCTGGCTCTCGCCGTACTCGCAGACCCAGTCGTCGTTGACCGTCGGAGTGCTGTTGCGCAGGGCCCGTCCGCTGGTCAGACAGTTGACGTTCGCTCCGGTGCCGAACCACAGCATCTTGCCGGCCCGGGTCATCCCCCACAGGTACGACTGGTTGACCTTCGCCTGTCCGGTGGCGCACGGCGGTCCGGCCGGGTAGGGCTGCCCGATCCCGGCGAAACACTCGTCCGGCTGGGCCTTGGCGAGCAGCTGCGGGCTGCTCTGGTGCGCGCCGGCCGCGCTGGCCGCGTCGGCGGCGTCGAGCGGCGCGCTGAGCGCCGCCGAGGGAATCACCAACACCGACCCGAGTCCGAGTACGGCGACGACGGCCGACAACCGCCGCGTGGAGATCCGGAGTGGATTCACCAACTGTCTCTCTTTCCGAAGGAAGGGGGACACCCGTCCCGGTCCGGTGACCGGACCGAGGCGGGCAGGGACAAACAGGGAACCGGTCAGACGGCGGCGGGCAGCTTCCGGGGCGCCGGGGCGACGACCCGCGACGCGACCTGCTCGGCCCACCCGGACGGGTCGGGGAAGTCCAGGAAGCGGCCGAGGCCGGTCAGCTCCCCGACCGGGTCGGCGACCAGCTCCTCGTAGGACATCCGGAGCAGGTGCTCCGGGGGCACGTCCCTGAGCGCCTGGTCGGCCTGGCTGCTCATGAAGGCGCACAACCCGAGGTAGCGGCGCAGATCCTGACCGCGCTCCCGCAGCGCGTCGGCGGTCAGCCGGTCCGGGAGGTACCGCTCCAGGTCCTCCGGCACCGACTGGTCCGGGCCGACCCGGAACGGGTCCAGACCACACCGGCCGAGGAACTCCACCCGCAGTTGGATGAGCTGGAAGGACGAGTGCCGGCTCATCGACCGGGCGGTGTCCTCCCAGTTGCGGGTCAGGTAGACGACCTTGCAGTCCGGAAAGCCCCGCAGCAGGTACGGCGCCACGTGGCTGGAGCCGCCGGAGCGTTCCACCCAACGGGTCTTGCCGGTCAGCACGGCGAGCAGGTCCAGGAAGTCGTGGTGGTGCTGGGCCACCGTCTGGGTGCGGAACTCCGGCACCCGCTCGGCGAGCTGGTCGAACAGCGCGTCCGGGTCGGCGGTGAGCTTCGACAGGGTGATCGCCAGGATGCGGGGCAGCTCGGTCAGCCGGTCGGCCCACCGGCCCGTCTGCGGGTACCGGACCTCCTTCGGCGGCAACCCGATGCGGAACAGGGTGGCCAGCTCCGCCTTGGGGCTGGCCAGCACCGCCCAGTACTCGGGTCCGGTGAGCACCTCGGCGCTGCGCGCCCACGGCGCCACCGACATGAAGAACTCCTGGGCCGACAGGGTGTCCGGCTCCTCGTGGATCAGGTCGGACAGCAGCGTGGAGCCGCACCGACCGTTGCTGATGATGATCGAACGGCCGGTGATCGGCGTGTCCATCGGAAGACCTCCTGGGTGTCGCGTCGTCATGCGGTGGTGGGTTGGGCCAGGTCGAGCGAGCAGTCCTCGGCGAGCCAGGCGAAGACGAGCCGGCGTACCTCCTCCGGCCGGTCGATCAGCACCGTGTGCTTCTGGTCGGGCAGGACCACGACCCGGGTCTGCGGCAGCAGCCCGCGTACCGCCGGGGCCAGCTCCACCACCGCCGAGTCGCCGCCGTAGAGGCAGAGCACCGGACATCCGATCGCGGCCAGCGCCTCGGTCGCCGGCAGCGGACTCGCCGGCAGCTCCTCCGCCAGGCTGGTGTCGGTGAGCATCCGATGCGTCTCGGCGGCCCGCTGGGCGGCGATCCGCCCCCGCCGGGCCCCGATCTCGGTGACCGCTCCGGTGCGGGGCAGCCGGGCGGCGACGCGGGCGAGTCGCTCGCGTACCCGTCGCATCCACTCCGGGATCGGCGGCGCGGACTCGATGGTGACGATGCCGGCCACCCGGTCGGGGTGCCGGGCGGCGAAGCCGAACGCGATGGTCCCGCCGAACGAGTTGCCCAGCAGCAGCAGCGGACCGGTGACGTCCAGGTCGGCCAGCAGCGCCGCCAGGTCGTCGACGAAGTCGTCCAGGGCGTACCCGGTGGTGGGGCGCTCGCTGCGCCCGTGGCCGCGCAGGTCGTACAGGACGGTCGGGAAACCGGCCCGGGACAGCGGCTCGGCCAGGGTGAAGTACCAGCTCGCCATGGTGTCCGAGGCCATCCCGTGGATCAGCACGGCGGTCGGTGGCCCGGTCCGGCCGTCGGTGGCCGGACCGGGGGGATCGAGCCGCTGCGTGTGCAGGGTGATCCCGTTCGCCCGGACCATGGTCACCGGCTGCCTGCCCCGATCTCGTCGGCCTTCTCCACCGAACTGGCGATGTGCGTGACGAGCTGCCCGACCTTCAGCTCCCGGACGGTCTCCAGGTCCAGCTTGGCCACGAAGTGGGCGAAGTTGACCGTGTCGCCGTAGCGGGACTGGAGCCGGCCGGCGAGCGCGACGACGTCGATGCTCTCCATTCCCAGGTCGTCCGAGAACGTGGTGTCCATCGTGACCACCTGGTCGTCCGCGAAGTCACCCAGTACGGCGTCGATCATCTCGGTGAGTTCGGCGAGGATGGTGTCCTGGGCCGCAGGCATGGTCGTTGCTCCTTCTGCTGATCGGATGGAATGGGCCGCGGTGCGGACCGGGTGCCGGGTCACGGCCGGGACACCCCGGGCGGGGTGGCCGGCTCCGGCTCCGGCCCCCAGGTCCAGGCGACGACGTACCGGCGGGTCGGCAGATCCTCGGGATTCGTCACGTCCCGGTGGCCGACCCGGTACGCCCGCCCGCCGATTTGGACGGTCAGGCCGGTCTCGGTGGCGGAGTACACCCGGAACCG
Source organism: Micromonospora sp. NPDC051925 (assembly GCF_044548625.1). Classification (NCBI taxonomy): domain Bacteria; kingdom Bacillati; phylum Actinomycetota; class Actinomycetes; order Micromonosporales; family Micromonosporaceae; genus Micromonospora; species Micromonospora sp. NPDC051925. The sequence continues at coordinate 389,508 of NZ_JBIUCH010000002.1, forward strand.
GCGCGGGGTGCCGTCCAGCCCGGTGCCCTCGGCCTTGGCGACCGCCTCCTTGGCGGCCCAGAACCGGGTGAACCACAACCGCCGGGCCGCGACGTCCGTGCCGGCCAGCGACGCCAGCAGGGTCATCTCGGCGGCGGTGAGGGCGAAGGTGAACGTGCTCTCCGGGTGGTCGGTGACCTCCGCGACGTCGATGCCGACGCCGGGACCGCCGGTCGTCGCGCCGGGTGCCCGCCGACGGGCGATCGCCACCCCGATCTCCGCGCAGTGCGCCAGGGAGACGTCGCAGTCACCGAGGCCACGGCCGGGCCGCCCGCGTACCCACGGCCGGCCGTCCGGATCGTTGCCGACGGTCAACTCGATCGGGTAGATGTCGGTGTGGCCGTCCTCCCACAGCCGGGCCCGCACCGCGTCCTTCGCCGCGATCCGGCCCAGCATCCACTGCTTGCGGGTCTTCGCCGGGTGCCGCTCGTACTCCGCGTACGCCGCGCCGCCGAGGATGCCCCGGGCGGCCATGCCCCGGGTGACCAGGTCGGTCCAGCAGTCGAACGCCATCGTCCAGCCCTCGGGCTGCAACAGCGACATCGGGTGCCGCTCGGGGAACCGTTCCGCCACTCTCGCCTGCGGGTGGCTGTCGAACCGCCGGTCGACCGCCCCCTCGATCTCCGACCACACCCGCCCCTGGTAGCTGAGCTGGGTGTCGGCGACGAGCTTGCCGTCGTCGACGACGCGCACCCGGGCCACGCACTCGAACGCCCGGCCGGCGGGCGGGGGCGGCCCGTAGAACCGCACCTGGCCGAGCCCCACCGGCAGGGCCACCGTCCGGAACGGCTGGGTGGTGATCAGCCAGTTGCCGATGAGCTGGAGCGCGTTGTCCAACAGCGCCCCGGGTGGCACCGGGGCGGTGACCACGCCCCGGACGTGCATGTCGCCGAGCGCGTGGACCTCGGTCACGCCCTGGAACTGCGGGCCGTGGAACATCAACCGCTCCGCGTACATCTCGGCGGCGCCGAGGGTGGGCGGCCGTTCGGTGGCCGGGTCGTGGGTCCAGACCGGCGGCGGCGTCGGGTACCCGGCACCGACCTCGATGGTCGCCCGGGCGTACCCGCCGAAGGCGACCGCGTACCGGTTCGGGCCGGCCGCCCGGACCACGATCTCGACGTCGGTGGCCGGTTCGGCGATCAGCCACTTGTTGAACTTGGCGTCGTGCACCGCCACCACGGGGAGGCCGGGCACCAACTGCTCCACCGCCTCCATCATGTGGGCGACCAGCGCGGTCGCCGGTACCACCGGCCACCGGTCCTCCGGGTCGGGCCAGTCGTCGGGCTGCACGAAGAAGCAGTGGTCCAGCAGGTACGGCATGGTCTCCAGGGAGATCCGCCGAGTGATCCGGCCGATCTCCGCCCCGGCGACGGTCCCCGGGCGGGCCGGGGTCGCCGGCGGCCTCCCGACGGGTGCGACGGGCGGCCTCCCGACGGGCGCGGCGGAGGTCTTTCCGACCGGGGCGGCGGGTGGTGCGGGTCGGGTCGGCGTCGCCGTGCCGTTGCCGCCGGTCGTGGCCAGGAGGTGCACCGAGCCCTGCGTGGTCTCCCGCAGCAACGCGGCGAGTTCGGCCGCCGCGCTGGACCCGCCGGCGAGCCGGTGCAGCGCGTCCAGCGCGCTGGCCGGCTCACCAGGTGGCGCGGCGACGGCGGCGGGGGCCTCGCCGCCCCGCCCACCGGGCTGTCCGACCGTCCGCGCGGCCGGGGCCGGCGTCGCGGCGGCCGGTCGGGCGGTGGGCGTCTGCACGGCGGCCGGTCGGGCGACAGTTGTCGGCATGGTGGCCGGTCGGGCGGTGGGCGGCTGCACCGCCGCCGGTCGGGCGACCGATGGCGCGGCGGCGACCGGCGTCGGTGCCGTCGGTCGGACCGGTGCGCCGACCTGGCCGGGTGCGGCGACCACCGGCCCGGCGCCGCCGTTCCCGGTGACCGGCGTCGGCCTTGGCAGCGCCCCGCTCGCCGACGCGGTCACCCCGAGCAGGCCGGCCGCGTCCGCGCCGAGACGGACCAGCGGCCCGCCGAGGTCGAGCTTCATCCGGGGCCCGCGGCGGCCGATGCTGCCGCTGGGCTTCGCCGGGCCGTCGGTGCCGGCCGCCGCCGAGGTACGGCCGCCGACGGCCGCCGCCGCCGAGGTACGGCCGCCGGTGGCCAGGGCCCGCAGATCCGGCGTTGCCCCCTCCACCCACAGTGCGGTGGCGACCCGGCGCAGCTGGTTCAGCCCGCTGCGGTGCGCGGTGTTCACCGGCATCGCGAGGTGGTCGCGTCCGCGCAGGTTGTCGCCGATCAGCGAGGCGAGCTGCCCCGCGCCGACCTGGAGGAACACCCGGAACCCGGCGTCGTACATCGCCTCGACGGTCTGCCGGAACCAGACCGGCTCCATCATGTGCCGGACGAAGATCCGGTTGACCTCCTCCTCGTCGGCGGGGAACGGCGCGTGCAGGGTGGCCGACCACACCGGCATCCGGGTCGGGTGCACCTCCCACCGGCCCAGGGCGGCGCCGATCGAGGTGAGCCCGTCGGCGAAGGCGGGAGTGTGGAACGCCGACCGGAACGGCAGCTTCTGGCACAGGATGTTGCGGGTGCGCAGCGCCTCGACGAGCTGGTCGACCTGCTCCTCCGGCCCGTTGACCACCGACTGTGCCGGGGCGTTGTCGTGCGAGAGGACCACGCCGGGGTAGTCGCCGAGCAGCGGTGTGACCTGGTCCGCGCCGGCTCCGACGGCCGCGAAGACGTACCCGGAGACCTCCACCGAGTCGGCGTTGAACAGGTCCAGGAACTCGTCCATCGCGGCGGTGCTGATCTGGCCGCTGACGGCGGCGGCGGTCCACTCGCCGATGCTGTGCCCGGCCACCGCGTCGGGACGTACCCTGATCCGGGCGAGGGCCTCGTCGAGCAGCTTGCCCACCTCGATCAGGCCGGCGCCGTGCCGGCCCAGGTCGGCGGCGGACCACTCGCGGTCCGGCAGGCCGAAGTGGGCGGCCAGGTCGGTGGTACGCGGGGAGAACTCCGCCTCCAGGCCGGGGAAGACGAATGCGAGCTTGCCCGCCCCCGCACCGAGCAGTGGTCGGGGACTGAACCAGATGTCCCGGCCGCCTCGCCACGCCTGCCCCCGGGCCACCGTCTTGCGAGCCACCGCCAGCAGTTTGTCGGTCGGGTTGACGATGCCCAGCCGGGTCGGCTCGGGCGAGTCGCCGCCGGAGCGACCGGCCAGCTCGACGCCGAGCCGACGTACCTCGTGGTCGTCGCGGGCCAGCAGCTCGGCGAGCCCGGCCGGGTCCGGAGCGGCCAACCAGAGCACCTGGTCCGGCTCGTCGACCACGGCCCGGCCGGCGGCCGGGGCGGTCAGCGCGACCACCGGCTCGCCCGCCGAGACGGGTGCCTGCTCGATGATCAGGTGGGCGTTGATCCCGCCGAACCCGAAGGCGTTGACCCCGGCCCGGCGCGGGCCGTCGCTCTCCCACGGCTGGGCGGTGGCGATCGGGGCGAACCGGGTCGCCGCCATCTCGGCCCGGGGCGTCTCGCAGTGCAGAGTGGGCGGGAGCACCCCCCGGTGGACCGCGAGCGCGGCCTTGATCAGGCCGGCCACCCCGGCGGCCGGCATGGTGTGCCCGATCATCGACTTCACCGAGCCGATCACCGGGCGGGGACCACCGGTGTACGGGCCGAACACCTCGGCCACCGTGGTCAGCTCGGCGGCGTCCCCGGTCGGGGTGCCGGTGCCGTGCGCCTCCAGCAGGCCCAGCGCGTCCGGGGCGGTCGGGTCCAGCCCGGCCGACTCCCAGGCCCGCTTGATCGCCAGCACCTGACCGGAGACCGCCGGGTTGAACATGCTCGCCGACTTGCCGTCGCTGGACACCCCGCTGCCCCGGATCACCGCGTAGACCCGGTCACCGTCGCGGACCGCGTCGGCGTAGCGCTTGAGCACCACCACGCCGGTGCCCTCGCCGATCAGCAACCCGTCGGCGGCAGCGTCGAACGGCCGGATCTCGCCCTGCCGGGACAGCGCCCGGAGCTGGTTGAACACCGACCAGAAACTGATGTCGTGCACGTGGTGCACGCCACCGGCGAGCACCGCGTCCAGCCGGCCGTTGACCAGCTCGGTGATGCCCTGGTCCACCGCGATCAGCGACGAGGCGCAGGCCGCGTCGATGGTGTACGCCGGGCCGCGCAGGTCGAGCCGGTTGGCCACCCGGGACGCGGCCAGGTTCGGCACCAGACCGATCGTCCCCTCCGGCTGGTACGGCCCGAGCCGCTCGTCGAACTTCTTGCGCAGCAGCTCCAACCGGGCCGGGTCGACGTCCGGGATCAGCTCCCGCAGGATGCTGACGACCTGGCTGGACATCCGCACCCGCTGGGCGTAGCGGGCCTGGGCGGGGCTGAGGATGCCACCCCGGCCGAGGATGACGCCGATCCGGTCGCGGGCCGGGAGCCGGTCCCCGCCGCCCGCGTCGTCGATCGCCGCGGCGGCCACCTCCAGCGTGATCAGCTGGTCCGGCTCGATGTCGCCGACGGAGGCCGGCATCACCCCGAAACGCAGCGGCTCGAAGGTGGCGAACTCGTCGACGAATCCGCCGCGCCGGCAGTACATCCGGTCGGCCCGGTGGGACTGCTCCGGGTCGTAGAACTCCTCGTCCCAGCGGTGCGCGGGGACGTCGGTGATCGCGTCGACCCCGCCGATCAGGTTGCGCCAGTAGCTTTCCAGGTCACCGGCCGAGGGCATCAGGGCGGCCATCCCGACGATCGCGATCTGGCCGGGCGCAGCGGCGCCGTTGTTCATCGGTTCCTCCGACGGGTGGGGCGGGTGGGGGCGGGACGACACATCGACGCCCTCACCACCCGGAGGCGGTGTAGACGACCGAGGTGACCGACGAGTCGGCCCAGGCCAGCTCGCGCAGCAGGGCCAGCGCGCCCTCCTCCGGGTCGATCAGGCCGATGCCGCGTCGGGCGTACTCCCGGCTCAGTTCGGCGGTGACCATGCCGCCGTGGCCCGCGCCCGGGGCCCACGGCCCCCAGTGGACGGTCACGCAGCGCACCCCGGTCCGGGCCGCGTACCGGGTGCCGATGGAGTCCAGGGCGTCGTTGGCCGCCGCGTAGTCGGCCTGCCCCCGGTTGCCGTAGGCGGCGGCGATGCTGCCGAAGAAGACCAGGAACCGCGGCGGGGTGGGCAGCGCGTCGAGGCCGGCCAGCAGGCCGCGTGCCCCGTCGACCTTGGTGTCGAAGACCCGGGTGAACGACGCCGGATCCTTCTCGGCGATCAGCTTGTCCTCGATGATCCCGGCGGCGTAGACCACGCCGTCGAGGCGGCCGTGCTCGGCGTGGATCTCGGCCAGCAACTGCCGGGTCGCCGCAGCGTCCCGGACGTCCAGGGTGTGGTAGCGGACCTCACCGCCCAGCTCGGTCAGCTCGGCGATGGTCGCGGTCACCTCCCGGGCCGCCAGGATGCGCTGCGCGGTCCGGGCGATCTCGGCCGGCGCGGCCGGCCCGCGCCGGGCCAGCACACCGACCAGCGCGGCCCGGTCACCGGCGGCTGCCAGCTCCGGGTCCTCCGGGCCGGACGGCAACGGGGTACGGCCGACCAGCTCGATGCGGCACCCGCTGGCCGAGGCGAGCGCCCGGGCGAACCACGGGGTGATGCCCCGAGCCCCACCGATCAGCACCACCACCGAGTCACGTTCCAGGCCGATCGCGGCGGCCTCGGACACCCCGTCGCCGGCCGGACCGGCGCCACCGGCGGCCAGCGCGCCCAGCTCGACCGGGACCAGGTCGGCGACGTACCGGTCGTCGCCGCGCCGGGTGACCACCGGGGCGTCGGAGGCGGTGAGCAGCTCGTCGAGGAGTTGCCGGGCGAGGACCTCCGGCGTCGCCGCCGGGTCCACCGCCACGAAGCGGGCGGTCAGCCCCGGGTACTCGCGGGCGATCGTGCGGAACAGGCCGGGCATGCCGTCGGCGGCTCCGGTGACGTCCTGCGCCCCGGCGGCGAGCAGCCAGCGCGGCCCGGCGGCCAGGGCCCGCTGCAACAGCGGGAACACGTCGGGCAGCAGCGGCTCGTCGAGGTTGGTCAGCCCGTCGAGCACCAGCACCCCGTCGAAACCCTGGTCGGCCTGCTCACTGTCGAGCACCCCCAGTTGGCCGCCGGCACCGTACGCGCCGAGCAACTCGGCCAGGTACGCCCCGACCGGGCCGCCCCCGGTGATCAGGAAGCGCAGACCGGTGAGCACGGTCGACGGGTCGATCCGCTGCCCGGCCTGGACGCTCTCCAGGGCGATCAACCGCTTCGGCGCGATCCCCACCCCGACCTCGGCGGGCGCGGACGCGGGCCCGGCGGTGACGGCGGCCGGTGGGGCGATGGTCGCCGTCACGGTGACCGTGGCGTTCATCTTCTGGTCGAGCCAGGTGACCATGGCGCGGACGGTGCGGGCCTTGACGAGGTCTTCGAGTTCGCTTTCGTCGCCTTCGACG